>DASREJ010000122.1:0-59223 GCA_035652115.1 Bryobacteraceae bacterium | reverse complement strand
CGATGTCCGGGCGCGAAAAATACGGGCGTGTAAATTCGGCGTTCTCCGGAACGGTCACTTTGAATTTCAGATCGAGCGGTTTGTCATCAGCCAGCGAGCTTGGAAGTGTGGAATGCGAACCGGTTTGTTCAGACGACCACTTCTCTTTTTGCTCGTAAGACTCGACACTGGCGCGGCGCAGCGCAACAGGAGTTTTGCTCTGATTCACAACGTGAACGTTTACGCCAAATGTCTGATCGGGAATTGCCGTGCGGAACGTCTCGGGAGTGCCGAGAAACCTCACCATCAGTGGATTTGGCTCTGGGCTGGGGGCGACAGTGCTTTCAAGCGCCAGACTTAACGCTTCCGACAGCGCGTCATTGAATTGAACACGCTTAATTTCAAGTTCATGACGAATGTTGTATTTCGCATCTTCCGACAAGTCACTTTTTTCAACTTGATTGAGCAAAGCGATAGTTTCTTTAAGACCGGCGGCGAGAGCTGGAGCCGTTTCCTCGGGATGCACAGCGGAAAATTTCGCAGTCGCGTCTTCCACGGAGGCGTTGATTTTAGCAAGGCTGGCCGTGAGGAAGCCGGTATTGCCGCCGCCAGCAAGAGAGGCAATCCCAGCAAGGGATGTATCGATGCCGTCAAAGAAACTTTCTTCCTTCTCTCCGGACTGAACATTTGACGCAACGCGATGATAGGGGGCCAGAGACTGCCCGGCTTGCGGGATGGAGCTTCCACCATTCTGAGATTTTTGATACCCGAGGCCTTCACGCGAAATCTGAACATACGACATGCCGAGTATGGGATCGTACGTTCCTTCGGGGACTTCCACGTTCGCCGTCAGGTTACTGGAGGCGCTGCGACGGCTAAATGGAACGCGTTCATAATCTTTGAGCGGCGTCCACGGTTTCAGGCCGGCCTTGATTTGATCGGAGAAAACATTCGGATCGCCCGCGGCTTTGAATACTTCTTTAGCCATGGCACCGGCGGTTTGATGATTACCGTGTCCATCGCTCGGGCCGCCGACAAAAACCGAGGTAACCACCAGAGGGCGAACCATTCGAACGACGCGTACGACGTCATAGAGGACACGATCATGAGTCCATTTACCGATGGATTCAGCCATGGTTTTGGAAAAGCCGTAATCGATTACGCGCGTCCAGTATTGATCGACACCGTAGTAGCGGCCGGCGGAGAGCAATTCCATGGTGCGAACAAGCCCGAGGGCATCGAAATAATCGGGCGACATGACGTTAGCGCCGCCTTCGCCACGATTGAGTGTTAACAGCGCAACGCGCGTACCTACACCGCGAGACTCGTAAGCCAACATGCCGCCGTCTTCGTCATCAGGGTGGGCAGTAACCATGATGAGGCTCGCGCGAGTATGCAATTTCTTGAGACTCTGCCAAAGCGCGGTTGAGCCGCGATTGATTGGAATCTCATGAGCAATCGGTGTGGGCCGGATGGATGTCGAGTAGGGCGCCTGCGCGAGAGCGCAGCCAGCCACGAAGAGAACCCAAAGGCGGTTCATGTATTCAAATATTCCGATCTTTATTTAAAAATACAGTTTAAACGCGAATTGAATTTCTCGTGGGTCCGTAATCGTGTCGCCCGTGATTTTCCCAAACGAGGCGATGGCCGATGTGGCGATGTTCGAGCTAGGATTCGGGAAATTGGGATGGTTGAAGGAGTTGAAGAACTCGCTTCGGAACTCCAGCTTCCAACGTTCCGTCAACAGGAAAGATTTGAAGACGCTGAAGTCCACCGTTTCAAGACCAGGTCCGTGAAACGCTCTTGGAGCACAGGTGCCGAAATAGCCGAGCGCGGGAATGGCGAAGGCGGCCGGATTCAGGAAAAAGCCAGGCGCGTTTCCACCAAACAACCGCGATGTATCTGTCGTCGCGCCAACGTAGGGGTTACTAATGCAGCTTCCACGGCTCGCGTGACTACCGCCCGTGTTGCTTACGTCTGGCGCGGTCACGGTAAAGGGCAAACCGGTTTGAAGCGTAACGATACTGTTCACCTGCCAACCACCAAGAAATCTGTCTACTGCGGAGTCGCCATTGAGAACCATTCCGCCCTTTCCAACTGGCAGGCTGTAGAGTACGTTGCCCACAAAACGATGAGTTTGGTCAAAGGGGGAGAAGCTGCGCTCCAAATTGTAGTTGTAAGCGTAAGCGGGGGTAGAGCCACCGGTCAGGTTGTCGACGTAGTTCGAAAAGTTCTTGCTAAATGTGTAACTAATGCCATAAGCGAGACCGTGCGAATAGCGCTTTTTCAAGGAGACTAAGAGCGCATTGTAGTCCGTATTTCCGTCGTTGGTTGCCAGTTCGAGGAACGCGTGGCTACCACTTGTAGCGTTGGTTATTGTATTCAGATTCGGATAAGGAAAGAGAATAATCGGCGCGCCGGCTGACGTATAGCCCTGTATGATCGCCTGATTGGCATTTCTAAGGCGATTCTCCTTGCGCCCGAAATTTCCTACATACGAGAGGTCCAGAACCGTGCTTTGAGAGAATTCGAATTCGGGACCGAAACTGACCTGCTCGACATAGGGCGTACGCTCGTTTGGATCTTGCGCACGCACTTGCACCTTGGGAAGGCTGACTGCAGCCGGAGTAAATTGCGCGGCCGGGAAACCGTTCCGAAGAATAAAGGCCGGAGTACTGCTAGGAAAGCTTTGAGAAAGCGATTCATCGAAAAAGAATGGCGGATTTTCACCGAGCACGCTTTCCGATCCAATACGGACATCATGCTGGTAGAAGATGCCATAGCCGCCGCGAAGCACGATGCGCTCGAACGGCTGATAGCTAAAGCCGACACGCGGCGCCCAGTCGTTTTTGTCCGGATGGACAAGCGCACGCTGGGACCAATCGCCATCCGTTGCAGAGACGAAGCCTCCACCGTTGGCAGGAGTAAAGTTGGAAAATGCGTTCTGATGATTCAGCAGCGGCGACCATAGTTCATAACGGACACCGTAGTTGATAGTCAGGTTCTTTGTTGCACGCCAACTATCCTGTATGAAGAAATTGCTTCCATACTTGTAGTTGTGGACAACCGTGGGTGTCGTGAACGAAGCGGTACTAACGTCGCCTAGCAGAAAATCGGGAACGCCCAGGCCCGTATTGCCGCTGTAGATTCCGCTGGAAGTAATCTGGCCTTGGAGCGACTGAGCGTCGAGGAAGTTGTCGCTTTCGTGGCGAAACTCGTAGCCCATCTTGATGCTGTGATTGCCCTTGAGCCAACTGAGCGTATCGAGAAGCTGCCATACCTGCGCGATTTGTACTTGCGGGCGCCACGGCGCCGTTCCTAATCGCTGCAAGCCGGTAATGTTGATGGGGGGCAATCCCGCATTAAACGGGCCCGCCGGTATACCAGTTAATCCATAGTCGCCGGCTGCCGAAGTACCAAGTTGGACACCAATGGGATTGCTATGAGCGTTATCCCGGCTGAAGCCACCGCGCAGCTCATTGACCAGAGACGGAGACAGAACGTCAGTCCACGACAGAGCTACAGACTTGCCTCGAATGTAGTATTGAGTGGCAAAATTTCCATTACCGGCAAGGAAATTGCCGGTCCAGGGCGCGTCTTGACGGTCCACTGAATAATCGCTAAAGCGCCCGAAAATCCTATTGTTCGCGTTAATTGTGTGATCCACGCGCACATCGTAAGAATAGGTATTGTTGGGCACCGAATAGACATATTGATAGTTATTCGCACCAGTCCAACTTCCTGGCCTGCCTTCATTGGCGACTGCCGCGGGAATGTTTGGGCTGGGGTATAAATTCAACAGCTTGACGCCCACGGGATCGAGACAAGAGGTCGCGATGATGTTGCCCGCGATACAACCGCTTTGACCGGCAACTGGAGAGTTTGCGAGCGTCGGCTTTAGTTCAGTAAAATTGCCGGTCTGCATCAGCGGTGTGGGAACTGTGGACAGCGTGGTGGTCGCTTTGCGGCTGATCAGACCTTGAGAATCGACAAAGAAAAACGTTTTGTCTTTGATAATCGGGCCGCCTAAGGTACCACCAAACTGATTCTGACTGAAGTGACCTCTGGGGATGCCACCCGCATTGTTGATAAATCGATTCGCGTCAAGGTCATTGTTCCTAAGGAATTCCCACAGGTCGCCATGGAATTGGTTGGATCCGCTCTTGATGGAAGCGTTGATGACGGCGCCGGCAGACGTTCCGAATTCAGACGAGTACGTGCGCGTCTGAACGCGAAATTCCTGCAATGCGTCGGGCGGGGGTTGGACGGTCTGGACGGAGCCTTCCTGCAAGTTTGTAGAACCGGAGTTGTTGTCTACGCCATCGAGAGAGAAATAGTTTTGCGTCTCCAGATTACCGTTGGAACTGAAGCGGTCCGGAGCGGCATTGGCCACGGAGGGATCTTTGAAAATGCCCGCTTCTAATAGCGCGAGGTCGGCGTAACGCCGGCCATTCAAAGGCAAGTCCACAATTTGCTGCTGCCGCACAACGCCACCGAGTTCCGCGGTTTGTGTATCCAGGAGCGGCGTAACCGCTTGTACCTCCAGCGTCTGTGTAACGTTTCCAACTTGCAAGGCGAAATCCCGCGAGACGCGGGCCGCCACATCGATCTCGATATCCTGAAATTCCTGCGCGCCGAACCCGCTGACTACAGCTTTGACAGAATAAGCGCCCGCGTGGAGCGAATTGAATTGGTATTCGCCCGCATCGTTAGTGGTTGTACTCTGACTTTGATTAGTCGCCTTGTTCGTTAGGGTGACAGTGGCCTTTGGAATGGCGGCGCCACTGGAATCTCGAACCGTGCCAACGATGGACCCGGTATCGATCTGCCCGAAAGCAATGCTTGATGTTGAAATGAGACAGGCGAGAAACGCCCAGCGTTTTAGCGACGTTACTGCCGACGAAGATGAAAATGACCCGAGCTGTCGCAACATGCGTTATCCTTTCGCAGGCCCGTTACTTACACTCCCAGGCTCCAGTTGGCGGCATCGTAACATAGTTGTGCAATCGTGTGCAAGAATTTCGTCAGAAGTTTCTCCGTGGCGGCATTTTGCGCGACGTTGATTGCGGCGTCCAACAATTCGAAGCCAGTTTGCGCAACCTGTCACCCAACGGAAACAGCTCGATTCCTGGCTTCGGCGATGGGCCGGTCGATTGGCCCCCCTGAACCGCTTCCTTCGGCACAGATCACGCACGAAGAATCGCAAAGCACGATCGCCGTCGAATTCAAGAACGGTCGCATGATTCATCGTCTTGTGGAGCGTGGTCTCAGCGCCGAATATCCGATTGCTTATCAAATTGGCAGCGGGCGGCGAGGCCGCACGTTTGCCGCACAAATCGGCTCATATTTGCTGGAATCACCAGTGTCATGGTATCGGGAACGCGGCTGGGATGTTTCACCTGGCTATGAGAAATTACAATTAATTGACTTCGATCGTCCGGTAACCGACAACTGCCTCTTCTGCCACGCCGGAGAAGCGAAATTTTCAGACGCGGACGGACGAAAGCTCGCCGCATCTAACGTTAACGCGATCACTTGTGAGCGGTGCCACGGGCCGACTGAGGCTCACGTGCAGCATCCTTCCGCGAAGAACATTGTGAATCCAGCGAAACTCGACGGGCCACAGCGAGACGGTATCTGCGAGCAGTGCCACCTCGAAGGCGAAACTCGGATTGTAAATCCTGGGAAAACGATGCATGACTATCGCGCCGGCCAGCGTTTGGAGGACACCTTAGTCACCTACTTATACAGGCAGCGCGGCGATGAAAGACCCGCGGTGACTCAGGTGGAAGAGTTGGCGGCGAGCCGCTGCGCAAGAGCAAGCGGCGGCAAGTTGTGGTGCGGAAGTTGCCACGACCCACATGGCCAAGTTGCAAACCGAAACCAGCAGATTCGCGAAGTCTGTACGGCGTGCCATGCCACGCTTTCCAGGGCCGCTCATCCTGCAAGCCAGACGGAATGCGTGTCGTGTCATATGCCGGCAAGGTCCACATCGAACATTGCCCATGTAGCCGTGACAGACCATTGGATTCATCGACCGAACGAAGTCTGGAAACCAACAGAGACTGCGGACGCGGTAGTGGCATGGCGCGACCCACCGGATCGGTTCAGGCAGCGAGACTTGGCGCTTGCCAAGCTTGAGATCGGCAACGAACAGCATGTGCCCGCAACGATCAGCGAAAGTGTGAAGCTGCTTCAAACGCTTCCAGCCGAGCAGCAGACAAAGGATGCAGACGTGCTGTCAAATTTGCAAGCTATTTATCTGCAAACTAGCTCGCCCCAGAAAGCGGTAGCGCTGAGCCAGTGGGCTACCGAGGTCGAACCCCGAAGTGCAACGTTCGCGATGAACCTTGGGATTGCTTTGAAGCGAGCGGGAGAAGCGGCGAAGGCCGAGCAGCAACTAGAGCGTGCGATCGAGCTTGACCCTTCCCTGATGCAGGCGTATGCGGAGTTGGCTGTTTTATACGACACCGAAGAACGAACCGAAGACGCGCGAAAAACGATTGACCGTTTTCTGCAGTGGAATCCGCAGAGCATTCAGTTCCGGTTGGCGCGCAGACAATGACTTGTGTGTTTTCGCCGGCTACTTCGAGCGTGACTCGAACGACTGAAGAGCACTTAGCCCAAGTGCGGTTTGCTCCGACATTCTTTGCAGAATTTCACTTCGTAGTTCCAATTCCTTTCGAGCAAGTTCCGTCTGGCCGAGCTTTTTATACAGCAGCGCAAGCCGGTAGTGATTCTGGGGTAGTGGATCGAGATTTACGCAGGCTTCCATTTGTTCGCGGGCGCTATTGAGTTGTCCAGTCCACTCATAGGCGCGGGCTAGTTCGCAACGGCCAACCACGCTGTCGGGGCTGGCGCGCTTAAGACCAATGATGGCGTTCTGCTCAGCGGCTGCATCGCCGTTCTCGCGAGCTTCGCGAAGCTTGAGTGCGCTACAAACAATGTCGTTCCAGGCGCACAAAGACTCAGTGACTGATTTAGATGGCGCGACGGAGGACTGAAGAACGATCTCGGCCATGCAACGATACGGCGATTCCAGGCGTGGGTTGGCATGGATCGCGTCTTCAAAAGCGGCCTCCGCGTCTTTGATTTCTCCTTCGGCATAGTCGGCGATTCCAAGCAGAGTTCGCAGCTTGGCAGATCTGGGAAACAACTGCGCCGACTTTTCAAGGAGATCGATGGCAGGCCTGAAGTTCTGATGCTTGATCCATTCGAACGTTAGATCGATGCGGAATTGTTCCGTAGCGGCCTTTCCGGCCTGTTCGGTGTGTCTAAGAGCGTCATCTACAAAACCGGCCTGCGATTCCGCAAGTGCAGTGGCCAACAGCAAATTTGGATCGGTAGGAGCAAGCGCAAGAGCGGACCGCATTTCCTGCGCGGCAGCCAGGTTTTCGCCTAGACCCGACGCAATGGCGGCTTTCAGACGATGAAAGGCGATCCGCTGGTCAAGAGGCGCAGGCTCTTTGATGCCTTCGATCAGTTTGCTGGCTTCGCCGAAGCGTTTTTGTCGCGCGAGAGTAACGGCTTCCTCTAGCGGCGACTGCGCAAAGGCGCTCGCGTACGGCCCTATCCACATCAATGCTAACCACAACAAAACGCCGCGCAAGCACCCGTATGATAACTTATGCGTTGTCCAACAATGAATCCCCGACCTTAGTTCGCAGGCTCGGCATCTTCGGGGCCACTTCGGCGAACATGCTCGAGATGATCGGGGTAGGACCGTTCATTACAATTCCGGTTTTGCTGGCGAAAACAAACGGTCCCCAAGCCATCCTCGGTTGGGTTGTAGGCGCTATCGTTGCTCTGTGTGACGGCATGGTGTGGGCCGAGTTAGGAGCCGCAATGCCCGGCACTGGCGGCCCTTATCGCTATCTTTCGGAAGCGTACGGCCCTGAAAAGTTGGGGCGACTGATGAGCTTTCTGTTCATCTGGGAGACAATTTTTCTGGCTCCCCTCTCAATTGGATCAGGCGCGGTTGGATTTGCGCAATATGCGAAGTTCTTGTTTCCTCACATCGTTTGGTGGCAAGAAAAGCTTATCGGAGTAGTCGTCTGCCTGCTAATCACCGCACTGCTCTATCGCGAAATTCGCTCAGTCGGACGGCTTTCGGTAACGATGTGGGTCGTGGTACTGGGCACTGTGGCATGGATCGCGATTGCGGGAATCGGCCACTTTAATCCCCACCTCGCATTTAACTTCCCTCCAAACGCGTTTGCACCTTCGAAGGCGTTTTTTTTCGGCGTAGGCGGCGCAACGCTGATCGCGATGTACGACTATGGCGGTTACAACAACGTCTGCTTTTTTGCGGGTGAGGTGCGCGATCCGGAGCGGGTAATCCCGCGATCCATATTGTTGTCCGTGTTAGCGGTTGCGATCTTATATCTCACGATGAACATCACCATCATCGGTGTGGTGCCATGGCAACAAGCCATTCACTCGAAATCTATTGTTTCTGATTTCCTTCAGCGAATTTATGGCTCCGGCGCGGCAAATGTTGTCACCGTGTTGGTGCTGTGGACAACGTTTGCATCCGTGTTTGCCGTCCTGCTTGGCTACTCGCGCGTACCTTACGCGGCCGCAGCGGATGGACGATTTTTTCGGGCATTTGCGCGCCTGCATCCCGCCAAACAATTTCCAAGCTTTTCTGTCCTATTTATAGGTATTGCGTCGGCAGCGGCATGTTTCCTTGAATTAGATGTTCTGATTAATGCATTGATTGTGATTCAAATCATGATTCAATTCATGGCTCAGATAGTGGCTATACCTTTGATTAGAAAAAGACGGCCTGAAATTAGGCGGCCCTTTGAAATGCCGCTGTATCCATTCACCGCGATCGTCGCGTTTTTAGGCTGGCTATATATCCTGATCGCCAGCGATATTGCATACATATTGACGGGGATGCTGTTGCTGGCAGCGGGAATCGGCGCGTATCTCTGGCGAGCACGCCTACGGCGCGAGTGGCCATTTCAGTTGGCCGAAGCCAGCGTGGGATGAAGATGATTCCGGATGTTGTTGTAGCCGGCGAGTTATTTGCCGATCTAATTCTAAGTGGCTTTTCGGAATGGCCTCAGCCCGGCAAAGAAATATTCGCAAAAGAATTTCGACGCGAAATCGGCGGCGGAACGGCCATCACGGCATGCGGATTGGCAAAGTTAGGGTCACGCGTCGCAGCGTTCGGAATCGTGGGAAACGAGTGGGGAGATTGGGTTAGAGAAGAGTTAACGCGGCGCAAGGTGGCAACGGAATGGATCGAATTCGACGGGAACGAGCCGACGGCGTTTACCGTCATTGCCACCACGCCGCAAGATCGCGCTTTTCTGACCTACTGTGGCGCCAATCGAGGATTTGAGCCCTCGTTAAAAAAGGCCTTGAAGGAAAATCGATTTGCGCAGGTACGGCACATACACTTGGCATATCCGCCGGCAATAGAAACGGCGATGGAATTATTTGAGCAGCTTCATCGGAACGGATCCACGCTTTCGCTCGACGTTGGCTGGCGGGAAGAATGGATTAAAGGGCGACGCGTGCTCGAATTGCTTCGCCAAGTGGATTTTTTTTTCCCGAACGAAGTAGAAGCGCGGCACTTGACGGGCCAAGATCAACCACAACAAATTCTAGGAGTTTTTCGGAGCGCGGGACTGAAGCGAGTCGCGCTGAAGCTAGGCGCGCGTGGAGCGGCACTACTTTGGGACGACGAGATGCATTTTGTGGAAGCTCATCAGGTAAGAGCCGTCGATACCACCGGTGCCGGGGATTGTTTCGATGCCGGATTCCTGCACGGCTGGCTGAGTGGCAAGACGCCACTCACATGTTTGTACATGGCCAGTATATGTGGTGCTTTGTCGACAACAGAATATGGTGGCATTGCCGGCTTTCCGGCTCCCGCACATCTGAACCATGAGCTACAAAAACTGAACCTATGCGCAAAGTAACGGTAATTGGTGGCGGCGGTATACGGACGCCCTTGCTGCTTTATGGATTGGCACAGAAGCAGCGCGAACTCGAAATAAAAGAGGTAATGCTTTTTGATGTAGATTTGGAACGTACCGAAATCATCGGCCGCCTGGGACGCGAAATTCTAAAGCAATTTGGGACGAAATTTGAAATCAGCACCAGTTCGCAATTGGAAAAGGCCGTCAAGAAATCGGATTTTGTAATCAATAGTGTGCGAGCCGGCGGCATGGCGAGGCGCGCCCGCGACGAGCGAATCGCGATTGAGCACGGTTTGGCGGGACAAGAAACCACCGGTCCGGCGGGAGTTGCGATGGCCTTGCGCACCATACCAATAGCACTTCTATGCGCCAAAGTCGTGGAGCGCGCTGCTCCTCGGGCATGGTTCATCAATTTCACGAACCCGGCGGGCTTGATTACTCAGGCGCTATTGAATAACACAACGATTCGGGTGATCGGCATCTGCGATACACCGGTCGAATTGTTTCACAGGATCGCGGAAGCGCTTGGCGAACCATACAACAAACTCTCGTTCGACTATGCGGGATTGAATCATCTCGGTTGGGTCCGTCGCGTAACTTTGCGCGGTAAGGACATAACGGAGCGCATTCGGTCCGATAACTCCCTCTTGCAGAAACTCTATTCATCCGACCTGTTTGATCCGGCTTTGATTCAGACACTAGGGCTCATTCCTACTGAATACCTGTATTTTTATTACAGCCAAAGAAAGGCCTATGGCAACCAGCTACGCGCTGGCGCGAGCCGCGGAGAGGAGTTACAGCGGCTGAACGTAGATCTGTTCCGAGAGTTGAAAGCTGCCGAGGAAGACGACCAGGCACTAGCGATCTACCGGACCTACTTAATGCGGCGCAATGCGTCATACATGAAGTTGGAAGGCGAAGCCGAGTCGGCGTTCCGCGACGCTGAACAAGAGCAAGATCCGTTCGAGACTGCTACGGGATATCACAGGATCGCTATTGACGTAATGACGGCACTTGTTTCCGACGCGCCAAGAGAAATTGTTGTCAACGTGGCGAATCGGGGTGCAATCGACGATCTGCAGTCTGACGATGTGGTGGAAGTGCCGTGTGATGTCGATAAGTCGGGAGCCAAGCCCCGCCGGGTTGGACGTCTTCCTAATTCTGTCCGAGGCCTTGTGCAGGCGGTAAAAGCGTACGAACGCACGACAATCGAAGCGTCGCTTCGAAGCTCACGTAGTTTGGCGCAACTAGCCATGCTCGAATACCCGATCATCGGCCAATGGGAGCTGGCGGGAGAGTTACTTGAATCCCTCTGCGACAGTGATCCGGAAGGATTGGGTTACTTGAGGCAGGGGCAAACGTAACCGTTATTGGACAAGCTGATAGGGCATTGCGAAGCGCCCAATTTCGATTTGACCTTTATCACTTGGAGGCGAGATGTGAAATGATTCGATCTTGCCGATACGGCTGGTGCGCTTGGCTTCTGCTGTGCCCACGGGTTTGCCCGATTCCGCCTCGTAGAAGCCGACCTGCAGCGCATCTTCCCCGCTGTGTTTCCATCCGAAGACGTAATTACCGGGCGATAGCGTCAGGGTCTCAATTTTGATGGGAACTTGAGCGATGATAAAGTTCGAGTATTTGCCTTCAGCGGCGTAGCCGGCCGTGATAAGTACCACGCCTGCAAAGAATTTTCCATTGCCATTTGTAATTCCGGATGCCGTGCGCGATTCAGTTTCAATTCGCTCCTTTTCCACCTGCGCGCGAGCGGGAATTATCTGTTTGAGCTCACTTGCGGTCGCTGGCTTCCAGGCGTCCGCGGAGTATGCTGCACTCGTTACAAGCAGCATCGCCACAAAAAGAAAGTTGGTTCGTCGCAATGTCATTACGGTAGATGAACGATACCACGCTGGAGGGCGGTTGTTGCGGCTTGTGTTCTGTCAGTAACACCTAGTTTCCCAAGAATACTGTTGATATGTGTCTTGACTGTGGCTTCCGAGATGGAAAGCTCAGCGCCTATCTCCTTGTTGCTACGCCCGGCCACTATGGCTTTTAGAACATCGAGTTCGCGGCTTGTCAGACCGGGACCTCCCATTCTTTCCGCAAGACGCTCGGCAATGGCCGACGGAATTCGCGCCTTTCCGGCGTGCACGGCGCGGATTGCATCCACCAATTCCTCTCCAAACATTCCCTTCAGCAAATAACCTTTAGCGCCGGCCTGAATTGCCCGATAAATATCTTCGTCTCCGTCGAAAGTCGTCAGCACAATGATCCGGGCCGCCGGATACTTACGACGAATCTCTGTTACAGCCTCAACTCCGCCCAGCTTCGGCATCCGCAGGTCCATTAAAGTGACATCGGGCTTGAACTCTTCAAAACGGCTTATTGCGTCCTTGCCGTCCACCGCTTCGGCAACGACCTGCAAATCCGGAACGGTCTTTAAAAGTGCCACCAAACCCTGCCGCACAACATGGTGATCGTCAGCCACCATAAGACGAATTGGTTCGCTCATTTCAGCGGCAGCTCCAGACATACTTGTGTTCCGCCGGGAGTGCTGGTTATGTTCAGCGTGGCATTAATCTCTTCGGCGCGCTCGCGCATGCCTCGTAAACCAAAGTGTCCGGTCTTGCCGGCACACTCACCCGGATTAAATCCGCAGCCATTGTCACGAATAGTCATTTGCGCTTTGTTCGAATCAAACGCCAGATGCACATCAAGACGCGTGGCATTGGCATGGCGAACCACGTTCATCACCGCTTCCTGTCCGATCCGAAGCACTTCGCTTTCAATTCTGGGCGGCAACGGTCTGTATGCGCCAGTGATTTCAATTCTGACATCCAGATCCTTATTGTGCACTGACTGTCGAACGGCTTTAGACAATTTCGACGGTAGATCTTCATCCAGCGACTCAACGCGCAGATTCCAAATGGAACGGCGCGCTTCAGCCAAGCTGCCTTTTGCCAAGGTCTGCGCCTGTTCCAAAATTTCGCCGGCAGATTCTACCGAGGTCGACATGAGCCGCCGGGCCAATTCCAGCTTCAGCGAGATGCCGACAAACCCCTGTGCGAGTGTGTCATGGATCTCACGGGCAATGCGGTTGCGTTCGGCCATCACGACATCGAAATGAGTGCGGACGTGATTTACACGCCAACGATAAAACGCATAGACAATTAAGGCAGCGGCAAGCAATAGCAAACTGCGGAACCAGCCAGTCTGATAAAGGTGCGGCCGAAGTTGAAAAGACAACGATGCACCTTGTGTGTTCCAAACGCCATCGTTGTTTCTTGCAAGGACGGTGAAGCGATAATTTCCGGGAGGCAGGTTCGTATAGTATGCTGCCCTGCGAGTACCAGCGTCGATCCATGTGCCATCGAAGCCGTCCATCTTGTATTTAAAACGAACTTGCTGGGGGGCGATGAAACTGAGACCCGCGTAGTCAAACGAGATTCGAGACAGTCCTGGGCCAAGCGCAGTTACGCGGGACGGATCAAGCAGGCGATCATCCGCAGTCACGCGCTCGAAAACAATCAAAGGCGGAATGGGGTTTGGCTTCGTATGGCAATTGTCGATAGACACAATGCCCTTGGCGCTGGCAAACCAGAGTGTGTTTCGGCGATCCTTCCAAACTGTGGGATGACCGCCAGTGCTGAATTCATTCACGGGCAAGCCGTCGCCTGTGCCATATGAAACTACAGATACCGCTTTACTTTTGCCTTCTGCGTACGCAATTAGTTCGGATTGAGATACACGAAAAAGGCCATGCTGCGAAGTGATCCACAACTGGTTGTTTGAATCTTCTACAATCCCCGATACGCTCGTGGGCAAGCCGAGTGACGTCGGAAATTCGAACACAGAGGCTTCTTTAAGACCAACAAGGCCGCGATCGTCTGTGCCTATCCAAAGTACGCCGTCGTCATTTTCGAACAGTGCGGTAATCGGGCTATCTCGTGCATCTTTAGGCAAAGCAGGGCGAGTAATGACACCACCGCGCAGACAGGCTAACCCTTTCAATGTGCCAATCCAGAGGCATCCGTTTTTCCCGCGCAAGAGAGCGCCGACCAGATCGCTCGGCAAGCCATCAGACGCCGTGTAGCTCCGCAATTGCTCGTCGATATAGTGCGCCAACCCGCGACGTGTTCCCATCCACATCGACCCATCAGCATCTTTGTAAATGGAGCGAACGAAGTCGTCCGGTAGGCCATCGGCGGAAGTCAGCCATCGCACGTGACCTCGCAAGATAATATTCAAGCCGTCAGGCGTTCCAACCCACAAGCCGCCTTTGGAATCGCCTGAAATTGACAGGATGACGTCGCTAGATAGACCATTTGCCGTGGTAAAGCTGGAGAACGTCTCACCATCGAATCGCCTTAGGCCGTGACCGTTTGTGCCTGCCCAAAGCGTCCCTTGAGCATCCTCAAAAATACAACGAATCAGGTCGTCCGGCACACCTTCAGCCCGGCCGAATTTTCTGAACCGCTGGTCCCGAAGCACCGTCAGGCCGCCGGAATCCGAACCGATCCATATGTCGCCGTCGCGATCTTCGAGAAAGGAAAGAATCAATCCGTGGGCCAGCGTGTCCGGATCATCGATCACATGAAGCTTGCCATCGACGAGCCGCGCCGCGCCAGCCTCCGTACCAATCCAAATCGCGCCGGCACGATCCTCAAACAGCGTTGTAACTTTGCTGCTCGATAGCTGGGGCTGCAGGGTTAGTTTCTTTGTCTGTCCATTCTGAATGACAAAAAGACCGTCATTTGTGCCAATCCACGTGCGGCCGTGACGGTCCGTAAGCAGAACAGTCGCGGTTACACCGTTCAATTCTGGGATGGAGTGCGGAGGAGTTGCCGGTTCACGCACAAAATGGCCGTTCTGATAAATGGCATCGCCCTCAGCAGTAACGGACCGCAGAACGCCGGTTGTATCTTGAGTCAGGGACAACACATTGTTGCTTGGCAGTCCCTCTTTTGTGGTGAACGAACTGAACGTTCCATTCTGCAGCCGCGTCAATCCGTCCGCGGTTGCGATCCATAACGACTTATCCTTGGCCTCAAGTAAGGAGCGAATGTTATTGTTTCGCAGTTCCGGCGTATTCTCCGCATCAAAGACGGTAAATTTAAGACCGTCGAATCTCGCCAAACCGCCTTCGGTCGCGAGCCAAATGTAACCATCGCTGGTCTGAACTATTGAATGAACCGAATTTTGAGGAAGGCCGTTTTCCGTGCGCCAAGTCTGATGTTCGTAGGCGAAGGACATGTCTACACTAAACGCGCAAAAGCCGTTCAATCCGACAAGCGCCGGCAACAGGGCGAGCCGACGGAAACGATGCGAGACTACAGATCGCGAGATCAAGGTTCAGTTTAGTTCGTAAAGATTGGAACCGGTCATCCTACCGCTAGATCGAAAGGTGGATTGCATTGTCAGACACCGGATGGAAGACAACTAGGCGCTGCTTCTCTACACTGCTGAAAACGCTTCATGTCTACTACGGTTAGACTTTGCCTTACAGGTTTGCAACTTTGCCTGCTCATCACCTTATTAGCTCGAGCTCAAGATCCCACCGGAACACTGGAAGGACAGATCTCTGACGCTTCCGGTGCCGTTGTACCCAACTGTGGTGTCACGATCACCAACGCGGCTACAGGATTCACTGCAAACCAGCAGTCTTCAGCGTCCGGCGCATTCCGGTTTTCTTATCTACCGGTTGGTAGCTACCGGCTTTCCGTGTCGATGAAAGGATTCTCGACTTACGAAGCTAATGACATCCAGATCGACGTGAATCGGGTAGTGAATCTGCCGCTTACATTGGCATTGGCCGGCCAAAAGGAGACTGTGGACATCAGCGCGGCAGCGGCTACCGTGGACGTGAGTTCAACCTTGGGCAATGTAGTCACTGCTCACGACGCCGTTGACCTGCCGCTCAATGGGCGGAACGTAACTCAGCTCGGACTGCTGCAGCCCGGTGTGGCGCCTTTGACCTTCGGTCTGCTTCAGGCTGGAGGAATCGCACGGGCCAATCAAGCCTATGCGGTAAACGGCGAACCTCCTGAAAGCAATAATTACTTGCTGGACGGAGTCACCAACGTTGACAGTGTGAACGGCGGTTTTGCGATACGCGTCCCTCCAGACGCGGTCACCGAATTCCGGATTTTGACCTCAAACGCGCCGGCTGAATACGGAGAGACTAGCGGTGCCACGACTAGTGTCGTCATTCGCTCTGGAACAAACGCTTTTCATGGCAGCCTCTATGATTTTCTGCGCAATAACGCTTTCGACGCACGCAACTTTTTCGCTGTCACAACGGAGCCGCTGCATCAAAATCAGTTCGGGGGAACACTCGGCGGTGCGATCCGCCGCGACAAAGACTTCTTCTTTGTCTATTACGAAGGACAGCGTGACGCCCAGGGTGAAACACGGACCGCCATCGTCCCTACTGCCGCCGAACGATCGGGGAATTTTTCCGGCCTGACGGATAGCAGCGGAAACCCGTTGCCGCTGATCAATGAATTCACTGGCCAGCCATTTAGCTATAACGGCGTGTTAGGACAGATACCGCCTTTTCTGTTGAATCCCATCTCGCTCAAGGCGCAGGCCCTCATTCCGCTCCCCAATATCGGTCCTTCTCTTTATTCCTCGACGCAGTTGCTGACAAATAATTACGATCAAGGGGGCTTCCGTCTAGATCACTACTTTGGCAACAGCGATCAGATTTTTGTCCGTTACGCTGTCTCATCTCAGCACGAACTCGATCCGCTTCCGATAAACGGCTCAGGCGTTCCGGGTTTTCCCGTCACCAACGATGTCACAACCAACTCCGCAACAGTTTCCTATGTCCACTTGTTTTCGCCGCATCTGGTGCAGACCGCGCGTGTCGCATTCTTCCGCAATGTATTCCTGGAAGGCGCGGCAACAAATCACACCCCAGCCAGTACGCTTGGATTTACTTACCAGCCAACTCTGCCTTCGGCGCTTGGCGTTCCCTATCTGATCCTGAGCGGTTACGCCGATGTTGGTAATCCGATTACCGGCCCTCAGAATACATATCAGACCGACTATCAGGGCTACTATTCGCTTGCGTGGACGCGCGGATCGCATAACTTCAAATTCGGTGGAGATTTAGATCGCCAGCAGATAAACGTTCTGTTGGGCATTGCGACCAACGGCTTCTTTGTCTTTGCCCCATTTCCCGCGAGCGATTCGTTCGCAAGCTTTTTGCTTGGTCAACCAGTACAGTTTTTTCAGGGCGGAGGCGATTTCAACCGTGGTTTACGTAAATGGATCGTTGCCGGCTATGCGCAAGACGAATGGCGTTTCACACCGCGGCTTACTCTTAGCTATGGTCTTCGCTACGAGGTGAATACGCCCTACACCGATATTCGCAATCGCCTTAATGCGTGGGCTCCAGGCAAGCAATCTGTGGTCAATCCGAGCGCTCCGACTGGCCTTCTGTTTCCGGGCGATCCTGGTGTGCCGGCAGGCATCGCGGCGGTAGACTATCACGAATTCATGCCGCGTATCGGACTGGCCTGGGATCCGGTGGGGGATGCGCATACAACGATTCGCGCCGGATACGGCATCTTTTACGACGGTTATACCAACGGCACCGGAGGCCCGTTGCAGGCTGCGGTAAGTGCTCTGCCATGGACCGAGGCATATCAGTTGCCGGGACCGGGAATGAATTTTGGCAATCCATACAACGGAAGTACACCGCCTTTTGTGGCACAGCAGTTTGTACGACCGGCCACTATTCTGACCGTTCAATCGGGGATGCTACCTCCTTATTCGCAGAATTGGGATTTCTCAGTGGAGCATGTCATCGCAAAATCGTACCTTTTCGACATTCGCTATGTCGGAAATAAAGGAACCCACCTGCCGCGATTCATTGAAGCCAATCCGGCCATTTACGGTCCAGGTGCTACAACAAACAATGCCGATCAACGCAGGCAGTATGCCAACTGCGATGCATCGGGATCTTGCGCGTTCGCCTCAGTCGGGCTGATCGCCGGCAACAATAGCTCGACCTATCACGCCCTGCAGATCTCTTTTTCGCGCCAACTCAGCAACAACTTTTCTTTCCAGGCTTCCTATTGGTGGTCAAAGAGCTTAGACTATGTTTCCTCGCTAAATATCGCTGGATCTGCCCCCACATTAGTGGCGGGAGAAAATGATCTTGCGCAAAACCCCTTCAATCTTCGTGCCGAGCACGGGCCATCACTTTTCGATGCGACACACCGATTCGTCTTCAGCGGCACCTATTTATTACCCGATTGGCATTCGGCACCGCGAGCAGCGGGCTTCCTAATAAATGGTTGGCAATTGAATACGATCATCACACTAGCTTCAGGTACACCATTTACCGTTTATGACAGCGACAACGCGCCCCTGCAAGGAACGGCTCCTGAGATTACCGGATTCTATTCCAGTCGCCCTAACGTGTTATCTGATCCGAACAACGGTGCGCACACGCCTAACAGTTGGGTTAGCCGCACGGCCTTTCAACAATTGACGCCGGCCTTAAATCCGGGCCAGTTTGGAAACGAGGGCCGGAATGCGGTGCGGGGGCCAGGGCTCGCCAGTGCCGACCTTTCGCTGTTCAAGAACTTTCGCATAACCGAAGCCGCTTGCGTGCAGTTTCGCGCGGAAGCCTTCAACGCCTTAAATCATCCGAATTTTATGCTGCCCGAAAATGATTTGGCATCACCAGAATTTGGACAAATTCTGCAGGCAGCGCCGCCGCGGTTGCTCCAGTTAGCATTGAAGTTTATCTTTTGACTTACGAAAGAGAACGTTATGGAACCAATGTTTTTAAAGGACGTCGAGCAGCACAAAGGCGACGACAACTATACGCGTGCAATTGAGGTAATGAAGCGGGCCGGACCGGAATATCCGCAGATCCTCCACATGTTCTCTTTTAAGATGAACGCGACGGTCCATCTGGAGCGCTTCACTCAGGAGATGTTGCGGGAAGCCGCACCGCTTTCTCCAGGATTTCGCGAGCTCATCGCGGCCTATACATCACATTTGAATCACTGCCCATTTTGAACGAAGGCGCACGCCGCGGTCGCGGCGGAGTTGCTAGGCAGCAAAGAGTTGGTGGCGGGGGTGCTCGCCGACCTCGAAACGTCCAGTCTCACAGATGCGGAAAAAGCTCTGCTGCGCTTTGTTCGTAAGGTGAATCATGATTCCTATGCCATTCAGCCAGAAGACATTAAAACGCTACATGCGGTGGGTTACTCGGATGAAGCGATTTACTACGCAATTACAGTGTGCGCTTTGTTCAACTTCTACAATCGTTGGATCGACGCAAGCGGTGTGCATCCGATGAGCGATGAAGCGCATGCAGCCGGAGCAAAGCGATCCGCACTCCATGGCTACTCCCGAAGCTCTCAGCCCACCCCCGACCCTTCAAGAAGCTAAGCGCGGCCGTGTTCTGATCGCCGCGTGCTTCTGCGTGTTTGTCAGCTTCGCTTCGATCGTGGTTTACACGTTCGGCGTGTTCCTGAAGCCGGTGGCCGAAGCGTTCCACTGGTCGCGCGCGCAGGTTTCATTTGCATTTACAGTCGCCGCGCTAACTATTGCAGCCTGCTCTCCTCTATTGGGCAGGCTGCTCGACCGCTTCCCTGCCCGCCGTGTCGTACTTCCCTGCACTATTGTGTATGGCATTGCGTTCGGCTCTCTGGCCTTTCTGACCGCGCATCTGTGGCATTTTTACGCTGTGTTCGTCGTGCTCGGAATCGTTGGCAACGCCACTACTCAACTAGGCTATGCACGAACCATCAGCGCCATATTTGACAAACAGCGGGGACGTGCATTAGCAGCGCTAATGGCCGGAACCGGTTTCGGCTCCATGATCTTTCCACCGTTCGCCGAGTTTCTGATATCCGCCTATGGATGGCGCATGGCTTATGCTGTGCTGGGATCAATCATCCTGGCGTTGGGAGTGCCGCCTATCATATTGTTCTTGCAAGAGCCGGAATCGAGTGGGGTCTTTGCAGAACCTGCATTAAAGGAGAAAGCGGGCAAAAGCATTTTTGCGCCGGCGTTCCTCGGTATCGCCGCTGCCTTGCTGCTCTTTTCCTTCGCGACGAACGGATTAAATGCGCATTGGGCGGCCCTGTTGAGCGACCACGGCGCGACTGTTTCACAGATTGCCACCGTATTGTTCGCCGCAGGATTGGCAACGCTATTTGCCAAGTTGTCAACAGGCTATTTGCTTGACCGTCTTCACGCGGGTCGCGTTGCCGCATTATTACTGACGGCCTGTGCAATCGGCTTTGTCATCATTCTGTTGAAGTACCAACTGCGTCTCGCCATCCTTAGCGCCCTTCTCGTAGGAATTGGCATGGGCGCTGAGTCCGACGCGGTACCTTATCTGCTCACTCGCTACTTCGGGTTGACCCGGTTCGGCGAGTTGTATGGTTACACTTGGTGCGTGTACGCAGTTGCCGGCGCCACCGGACCTGTAGCGATGGGCGCCGTTTTTGACCACACGGGCTCTTACCAGGCGGTGCTGCTGCTTTCACTTGGATTGGTGATTGCGGCAGCGCTTATTTTCACTCTGCTCCCCTCGTATCGGCTAGAAGCATACAGCTAGTCTAGGTTTTCGGACACTGATGCATCATCTGCTTGCCGGAACCTGGCACTCTGTCACGACATGGGTCATCTCACTGGTTTCCATTGGGGCAATTCTTATCAGGCCAAAAGGCTGGCCGGAAGCAATCTGGGCAGTGACCGGTGCGTGCTTGTTGGCTATCTGCGGACTAATCTCGCCACAAGCTGCGATCGGCGCTGCTGCCAAAGGCATTGATGTCTATTTATTCCTCACCGGGATGATGATTATCTCAGAACTTGCCCGGCGTGCCGGGGTCTTCGATTGGTTGGCCGCTCATGCCGTGCATGCGTCGAAAGGCTCGCCTTCTCGCCTCTTTTTACTCGTTTATGGCGTCGGCATCGTCGTGACAATATTCCTTTCGAATGACGCAACTGCCATCGTGTTGACACCGGCTGTATTGGCAGCCATTCGCGCGGCGGGGGGCGTGCCTCTTCCTTATCTGCTGATATGCGCCTTTATCGCTAATGCAGCGAGCTTCGTTCTTCCCATTTCCAATCCGGCAAACCTAGTGGTCTATGACGGCGCAATACCGCCGCTCAAAGCATGGCTTCTTACGTTTGGCTTTGCATCCGCCGCATCTATTGTCGCGACGTTCCTGTTTCTGCGGCTTATCGCGAGCAAATACCTGAATAAACCGGTGCGAACTGATTTGCAGATTTCATCGCTTCGTCCAGAAGGCAAATTGACGCTATTCGGCATCGGCTTTCTCGCGATCGTCTTAATGGCGGCATCGGCTTTGAATAGAGACTTGGGAGCGCCTGCGTGTGTTGCCGGTCTCCTTGTCGTTCTCGCGATATCATTTCGCGACCGTGGTGTGTGGAAAGACGTGGCAACAGGCGTTTCGTGGAGCGTCCTACCGTTAGTCGCGGGGCTATTCATTATTGTCGAAGCGCTTGATGGCGTGGGAGCCTTACAGTACACTGTCCGCGCGCTTGAAGCAATGCAACACTGGCGTCCGACGGTCGGAGCGCTCGGCTCGGGCTTCGGAATTGCTGTTCTCTCTAATTTGATAAACAATCTTCCGAGCGGCTTGATTGCCGCAGGTGCCATCAAGTCTGCCCATATTGGGGGCCCGTTACGCGACGCGGTTCTTATTGGCGTTGATCTAGGCCCTAACCTCTCGGTCACCGGCTCATTGGCTACAATCCTTTGGCTTATCGCTATTCGCCGGGAAGGCCTCAACGTAACTTTCTGGGATTTTCTTAAGTGGGGTGTGCTCGTTATGCCACCGGCGCTCTTTCTCGCCCTGATAGTAATGGCCCGGTCGTGAACAACTATCCGGCTAGGGCTGAACTCCGGCGTACTCAGGAATACTGGTAGCGGCCACGTTCTTGTAGACCACGCCGCCTTTCATGACAAACGCAACACGGCGAACGGCTGTTATATCGTCCACTGGGTTGCCAGAAAGCGCAATGATGTCGGCCTGTAAGCCAGGGGCAATGGAGCCGATCTTGTCCTGCATTCCGATGGATTCCGCCGCAAGCGAATTGGCGGCGATCATCGCCTGCATTGGATTTTGTCCGCAATCCTTGACGCGGTCAATAAACTCCTCGGCATTACGACCGTCCGCTCCTGCTACCGCATCCGTACCGAACACAACTTTCAGGCCTTTGGTCGTGAATGCACGGCGGGTTACTTCATGATCGGCAGTGATGACATCCTGCATGCTCTTAAAGCCTTCTTCCGTGAAATTACCTGCGCCTAAATATTTATCTTTAAATTTGAGGTAATTTTCAATCACTAAGCCGGCTTGCGGATCGAAGTAAGTTCCGCGTTGTGCCATCAACTCAAGATCTTCGGGCGTCGCGAACGTGCCGTGCTCTATCTCAGTGCAACCCGCCAACGTTGCCATTCGCACCGCATCTTTGTAAGCATGCACCAACGTTCGCAGCCCGAGTTGCTTTGCTTCGCCGCAGGCTGCATTAAGCTGCTCCTGCGAAAGCGTAGGACCGGCGCCATCGCGAATACTCTTTGAAGCGAAAATCTTGATCAGATCCGCGCCTTGCGATTTCACCTGCTGGATATACGCGCGAATCTGCTCCGGTGTTCCGGTATCCGCGCCTCGTCCTGTCAAGGGGCGCACTGCCGTGAGCACGCGCGGCCCCGGAATCGTACCCGCGGCGATGGCATCTCGAAGCGGAACATCACCCGGCGCTCCCACGCTCTGCACAGTCGTGAAGCCAGCCATCAGTGTCAGCCAGGCGTTTGACGCGATAGCCAATTCGGCCTGCTGAGGAGTTTCGTTGCGGTCGCCATATTTGCCGCTGGGGCCGAAATGCCACGTGAGATGCACGTGACAATCGATCCAGCCCGGCAGAACCGTAAGACCGCGAAGGTCATACGTGATGGGCTGCGCCTTCGGATCGAGGCGAACGATCTTTCCACCCTCGATGACAATCCTTGTGTTGTGAATCGTCTTTCCCGTCCCATCCAGCACGGTTGAAGCAGCAATGACAACGGGCTTCTCCTGGGCGAACGCTCCCAAAGTGATTGCGCAAAGAACGGCGGCAGCTCTTATAAGCGGCATAGATTAGAACTCCAGCCGCGCACCGAACATGATCCAGCGGCTGCTCGCCTGACGATTTGCCGGAACTAGGGTACTAGTGATCACGCCGAAGCTTGCGATTGTGCTCCCGGTCAAATTGAGACTGGGGTTGTTGAAATTCGCGTGGTTAAAAAGGTTGTAGAAATCGAACGAAGTGTTGAAGTTGACACGTTCGGTAATCGGCCATTTCTTTCCGATCGAAGTATCCAGATTCCAATAAGGCAGCCCGCGCATCGGATGGCCGGACCCATCCAGATTCGTGCTGAGTTGCACAAACGTGAAGTCATTATACACAGCCTGCGGGTTAGCAAAGATGTTCAAGCCCGTTCCGCCGCTGGCTGGATTTCCGGTCGTTCCAATGCCGCCCGATCCCACGACGTTGTGGTTTACATCGGTGTTGATTGAGGACACCGGAACCGTAGGAACAGCGGGCGTATTGAACTCAGCACGCTGTCCGCCGCCCCAGACTTGCGCGTTTTCCGTGACAAAAATGGGAGCACCGCTCAGCACGCTCAAAATTCCCGATAAATACCATCCCCCGAGAACAAAATTAACCGGTCTCGGGAGCATAGAATAGCTCTTCGGCGTGTTGTAGACGAACATCGCGTTCAGAATATGAGTGTGATCAAAACGCGAAGGGCCGTAATTAGCGGCAGGATATAGGGGATTAGCCAGGTTGGTTGAATCGTTTTGCACGCCTTGATTGGTGTCCAGCGATTTCGAAAACGTGTAATTCACGTCGTAAGTGAAATTGGTTCCCGTGTGCCGCAGCGTTACAACCAGCGCATTGTAATTCGACCAGCCTAGATTCGTGTTGTAGCTCGGCTCATTTATTTGCGTTTCGTCGTACTGCTGTAAACCAAGCTGACTTCGTATCAGGTTCAAACCGGGAGTGCTGCTACTGGTGCTGTCGAACATATTCGAAACTTGGCCGTTATTGAAGAAAGTCGCGTCACGGCTTGCTAGAAAAGCAGTCGTCGAAGCGAACCCGGCATTCTTGCCTGCATTTGGTAATTGATTTTCAAAGAAGGGTTGTACCGTTACCGTTTGTCCCGCGCGAAGCTGATTCGCGACGGCATCGAAAGCTTGTGCGAAGGTTTGACCCGAACTCGGGTCTTTAAAGAAATACGGACTGGCGCTTAACTGAACATTCGAAAAAAGGCGGCGGCCGTAGCGGCCATTCCAGCCTACTTCCAAGATATTGCCCTTACCTAGATCGCGCTGAACAGTGAAATCGCCACTATACACACGTGGCATTTTGATATACGGATCGATACCGAAAGAAATCAATTCACTGTAGTTGCCGGCCGGAATGTATGGACTGTTGATGGTTTGAGGATACGTTGGAACGGGAATATTGCCATCGACTCCTATCCGGAAGACGCTCTGCGCCGGATTCGATCCTGCCGCCGGTGCGCAGCCCGCGCCAGGCGTTCCGGATGCGCCGCATGTGGTCAGGGCTGTGGTAATCGTCGAATTCGGACCTGCCGTCAAGCCAGGCGAAACCACCGCGTCTTCACTCGAAAGCCGTCCGTAGAACATACCGAATCCGCCACGAATGACTGTCTTCTTTTGGCCGAGAACACTGCCAAGAATGCCGTGGTTATAGGAAGGATTCCACGCCGCCGATACCCGCGGCGCCCAATCGCCGTAGTCGACGTTGTAGACAGAGGGAAAGTTCGATTTTGCAATTGGAATGAACGCGAGCAAGGGATTATAAATAATTCCTTGATTGGAATCCGCCGCTCTAGTTTGGATGTACTGAAGTGGCGAGATGAGTTGATTGTTACTAGCGTCGACAAGTAGCGCTTGTTCCTGATTCGCAAACGTATATGGCGTCTGCCAGCTATAGTTCAGTCCATATGTCAACGTGAATGAAGGCTTGATACGCCAGGTGTCTTGACCATAGAAAGAATAAAAGTAACCCAGCGCGTCCATGTAAATGGGCGTGCCGAAGGGTTGCGCCTGCAGATTTCCGTTCCGGACCAGGAACGTGTTGTCGTCGTTCATCAGACCTAACGTAGTTGAATATAGAGAATCCCAGGTCGATGTGACGGAAGACGTAAGACAATTCACTGTCAGGCTCGTAGAGCACGTGGGCGGCCGGTCCGCGCTGGGAACCACAAGGAACGATGAATCGGCAGTAGTGGTAGCGTTGAGCGAATTGACCGCGCCGCCTACCTTTCCCGTGTGAATGTGGAACTGCGGTATGCGTTGGAAGTTACCGCCGACTTGAATGACATGCGAATTCTTTGTCCAACTGATGTCATCGAGAAATTGCAGGTTGATGTTGCGGTTATATTGCGTCCGAACCGTGTTGCTCATTGTGATAGGCGCGGTGAAAATGTTCGGTGAAACGGCGACATAGCCGAAACTGCCGTCATTTGTTCCGGGAAGCGCTAATGTACCGGCTATCGCGGAAAGTTGTGGCCGCAAGCCACCGTTACGATTCTCGACATACCCAACACGAAACGTATTAACCAAATTACTGGAGAGTTGGCCCGTCAAGCCGCCGACGAAAGCGCTAGTCCAAGCCGGTGTGAAGTCATCATTCAAAACGTTGTTCGGATTCCGAATATCGATTACAAGGGGAGAGGGGTTGTATTCAAGGTCTCGTGAGTAACTAAAACTGCCGTTGAAATGCCATTTGTCCGTGATGTTGTGATCCAGCCGAAACGTTCCGAAATCCTGCGTCAACGGCGACTTAACGTTCGCGGAGAATCCTGCGGTGTTCAGACCATCGCCCACGGAAGTGTTGTTGGGGGCTGGTTCAAGCGCCATCATCGCTGACATCGTTGGGCTAACACCGATACCGCGCGGATCGCAGGCTTGATTGCCTGTTGTTCCACAGAGTTTCGAATTGGCGAGATTGTAAGAATCGATGTTGCCGGCGGCATCTTTGAACCGCAGAATGCCCTGTTTCAAAGTATTTGTCGGCACCGTCGACGTGATCAAAAACGTTTCGGGATAGCGCCGCGCTTCGTATTCGGCAAAGAAAAACGTTTTGTCGTGGATAATGGGACCACCCAGCCGGCCGCCGTAGCGATTGTCTTCTACATGCGGCTTCGGCAGCCCCAGGCGATTGTTGTCCCAGGTATTGGCGTTCAGGACGCTGTTCTGCGTGTACCAGAGAAGCGAGCCGTGAAATTGATTCGTTCCGCTGCGCTGAACAAGAGTCACTTGGCCGCCCGAACCGCGCGTGAACGTCGAATTAGAATTCGACACGGCGACGCGGAATTCATCCGTTGCTTCCACCGAAACCATCAAGACCGGACGAGACCCTTGATCGCTATTGATCGTGGAATTCGTGGAATTATCGGTAACGTCGATTCCATCGAAGGTGAACGTAGTTTGATCGTTCAGTGCGCCCGCAATGGACGCGCCGTTGTCGCTGCCGGTCTGAGGAGTGGTTCCAGGTTGGAGTAGAAGAAGTTCCTGTGCCTGCCGCAACCGAGTCGGCAAACGCAGCAGGGGCTGCGAGCCGATCACATCGCCCAAAGTTGAATCGGAAGCTTGCAGTGCGACTTGGGCCTGCTCGGCCGTGACTTGCACGGTGGACGATACTTGTCCAAGCTGCAGTTTGAAATTAACAGATGCGCTGGTATTCACTTGAACAACTACGCCCGTGATTTCCGTCTTCTGAAAACCTTGCGCAGTCGCAGCGACGATATACGTGCCGGGAGTGACCGACGGAAAGGCATAATCGCCGTGCGTACCCGTTGTCGTGCTGGTCCTTACTCCCGTCTCTGTGTTAGTTATTTCAACGGAGACAGAGGCTACGAAGGCGCCAGACGGATCTGTAATGGACCCCAGAATACTGCCAGTGGCGGCCGTTTGAGGCCAAGCGAAGCGAGCACAGAACGCGAAAAGAGTGACACAAAGAGCCAGTTTGAGATTGTTCATGGGAAACCTCTGCGGAGCGCAACTTAGTCGTGGTCGGCTCAAGGAGACTTATTGCTTCCGCTAATTTAAGGCGGACTTCTAAAATTGTCAATCCCAATTATTCGTGTAATGGATTGGATTGTCTTACTTTTGGCTAAACTCTTCCGGCGATGCTCGTTGCCGAACGCAACGTAAGCGCCACGAACGTGAGCGTTCCATTCGTGCATCCAGCATGCGGCAATGTAGGAGAACCGACCACATACAAATTGTCGTGATCGTGCGTTCTGCCGTAGCTGTCGCAGACACTCGCTTTGGGATCGTTGCCCATGCGGCAGCCTCCCGCTGGATGATCGAGATAATTGCCGAAGCTGGTGGAAAGAATTCGTGAGTTGTCCGTTTCGGCAAGCTGCCGAAAAACGTTATTCACGTGAGCGCGAGTTGCATCCTGCCGTGCGAGAGTAGCCGCATCGAGGCGGTGTTCGATTTTGGGAAGCGGATCGCCCCACTTGTTAGTGGTTGTTGCGTTGAGAGTCAGTGAGCTGTTGCGATCGGGATGAACATCGCAGTAAGCGCGCACGCGAGCAGTTCCCTTTTGCGTTCGGCTTCGCCAATCATTGAGCAGTGCGTCCCCTAGCAGAAGCGTGCCATCGGCGGAGCGAAGTCTTGGCTGACGGTCCACGCTGCTTTCCCAAATACGCAGGTCGTGTCGAACATAGGGTTGATCCGGCTTACAACGAAAAAATTGCCGCGAGATCAAACCATAGTCTTCATACATGCCTGGATATAACTTGGCGTTTACCTCAATGAAAGCCGAGATAAAGGAGTGTCCGCACATGTACCGGCCCACTAACCCCGAGCTGTTTGCCAGTCCATCGGGAAAGCGCGAGCACTGGGAAAGGAGCAGCAAATGCGGGCTCCAGCAATAGCCCGCCGCCAGAACAAAAATTGGAGCGTGAAATTCGATCTCTTCGTCGGGGTTGTTGCTGCTAACGCCTCGCGCCGCAACGATTTTTTTCGAGTCTGTATCGTGTAAGACGAGCCGCCGAATCAACGTCTCGTCAAACAGTTGAATCTTTTTCTTCGCTAACAACTGCTTATAAGTGAAATCAGGCGAATAGCGTGCGCCTGTGGGACAGACCAGACAAGTGTTACAACGACTGCAGGCGGCCCGGCCATCGCGCGGAACGGAATTCTTGGCTTGAGGCGTCGCCCAGAATGGAATGCTGCTACGATTCGCCCACTTCTGCAGCTCCAGTAAGTTATAAGTCAACGGAATCGCGGCCATCGGATACGGTTCCGAGCGCGCGTCCTCCGGTAATGGACTGGGCTCCCCCGACACACCGAGCCGGCGCTCTGCCTCGCAATAGAACTTTTCGAGCTCTTGCCAATCGAGCGGCCAGTCGACCGAAAGTCCGTAAAGCGAATGAAGACGGAGATCCTCTTCTGAAAAGCGATTGCAGGTGCCGCCCCAGTGCAGGGCGGAGCCGCCTACGGCCATCGTCCGCGAAATGATGCCTTCGGCAGTCTGATCGGGAATGAAATCGCCGGGCCACGCATTTTCGCCGTAGTCCAAGTTTCGTTGTCGGTTTCGAAAACGGTTCTCGACATCGAAAAGCCGTTTCCCGGCTTCAATAACCACGATGGATTTCCCCGGCCGTAGTTCGCTGAGTTTTTGCGATAGCAATGCGGCCGAGATGCCTCCACCGATGACGCAGATGTCGCTCTCGATCTTCTTCGTCACGATGTTTTGGATAACGCCGGGGGCGCGACTTCGGAGTGTTCGACGCCGCGGCACTTGTATCGCTCGATCGCAGCGTTATGACAGAGATCGTTCGCTTCACTGCTGTGGAAGTAGAAGCTCATCAGATCCGCAACCACGTTCCTACCGCGCGGAAGCGGCGTAAGATCGCGTATGTCTGCGCGGTTCAACGAATCCAGAACCGCGGTCCGCCCCGCTTCTTGATCGCCTGATAACAACGCGGATTGCAATTCTTCTAATTGCTTTACATAAATCGAGGCCGGAGACGCCGGCAACGGAACAACTCGAGTGCGGCCATAGCCGTGGTCGGTGTCGGCGCCTTCGTGATAGCCGTGCACCCAATTCTCGAATCTGGCAACCTGCTGCAATATTGCATCGCGCCCAAGCGATGACGGTAAAACGATCAATCCCAGGGCGTCAAGTGTCGCTTTCTGCGTCCCCGGAAATGTGACTGTTTGTGCCCATATCTGCAATGGCCGAATCGGCAGAATGCCGGCGGAGGCCGCAAGCGCTTTGAGGATCGATCTTCGGCCAATCTCGATCACGATGCTGCAATCCGATTCAAAGCCAATTTAGCTGCCCGACGGAAAAATAATCGGCAGCGCGACGTCGGACGTGAACATGCACCGGGCGTTGTGGCCACACAGAGGCACTACTGCAACTTTATGCTTGGCTCCGTACTTAGTGGTTACCTCTTTTGCGAATGCCTGCCCGCGAGCCAGTCGGGTTGGACCTTGCGCCATTGCGGGACAGGACGAATCAAAGCCGCCGAGCGGCAGAATGTCAATCTCGCCGAGCAGATAGGTGACCGGGCGCGAAACAAGTTGCTTACGCAGTTGATCGTCGCTCATGTCGGCTGTGTAGCCCGCTTTGGTGCGGTCTTCCAGACCGTAAGGCCACTTGTCGTAAGTCGTGCAGTTGCGCCCATCACGAAATGGCCCGAACTCTATATCTTTGCCATTAGGATCTTCGTTGCGAGGGCGTGTGGCATCGAGCCAGGCATAACTGGACGGATTCGAAACAACGTATGTGACGGGAACGCCAAGTTCGTCGTGTACTTTGTTTGCCATCTCATAGCGTGTTACGAATTGACCACCAGCAGAATGCCCCGCTACCACGATCTCCCGCAGATTGGGGAAGACATCTTTCTTTGCCAGCTTGCGTAGAATCTCGTCGACAAAGAGGAATGAATCGACCTTACTGTCGCTTATCGCGGGGCCACCGGACCGCCAACTGCCGCAATTCCAACTGACTTCGTTTTGGGCGAGCGTGTCCTTACAACCGCGCCCGTCATTGGAAGCCATGCGAGGGGCGACAACAACCGTATCTTCCAACGCGTGGCCGAAGAAAGCAGCGCCAACCGCCGTACGGAAATAGTTATCGGCATCGCGATTGGCGCCGTGCACCATTACCAGCGCGCGCGTGATATTGCCGTTTTTCTCGGTTAGCGGATAGGTCCGATAAACCATCGAGCGTGACGGACCTCCGCCGAAGGTGATCCATTCGGTACAACTGGGATTCGCCACAATGCAAGGAGCGCTCCAGGCCGTAGCGGCGGCAGCCAGCACACCAAGCGAAAGCAGTAATCGTGACGCCGTTCTGTTCATTTCTTTTCACCTCTCTTCGCATCGTGAGCGAGATTCTCCACAACTTGGCCGCTCTTCATCACGAACACGGCACGGCGTGCAGCCGTGACGTCCTCAAGAGGATTACCGTCGAACGCAACAATGTCGGCTTGCATGCCGGCAGCAAGCGATCCAATTTGATCCCCCAAGTTGAGCGACTGAGCCGAAAGGGATGTCGCTGAGATCAAGGCTTGCATCGGATTCTGTTTGCCGTCGCGGACACGCACAATGTACTCCTCGTAATTGCGTCCATGTGCGCCGGCAACGGCGTCTGTTCCGTAAATGATCTTCAAGCCAGGATGCTTCAATGCCTTTTTAAACGTGTCAAGCACGATCTGAACACCCTTTTCCATAAACGCGAAACCCTCTTCGTTGTAGTTTCCGATGCCCAGATACTTTTCCTTGTTCTCCAGGTAATTCTGCAACACCAGGCCGATGTTAGGGTCGTAATAGGTTCCGTGCTGAACCATCAGATCGAAGACCTCGTCGGTCACGTAAGCGCCGTGTTCAATCGACGTGCAGCCGGCAAGTACGGAAGCCTTAGCCGATTCGGCCGAATGTGCGTGAACAATTGTACGCAGACCCTGGGCTTTCGCTTCGCCGCAAGCGGCGTCCAACTGCGCATCGGACAACGTCTGTGCGCCACCTTCGCGAATACTCTTTGAAGCGAAAACCTTGATGAAATCCGCACCCTGCTGCTTGCGTTCGCGAACAATTTCACGAATGCGCTCAGGCGTTAGTTTTACGTCGGTAATCGGCTGCAATGAAGTAAGAATTCGAGGGCCGGGAAGGATACCGCGCGCGATGGCATCCCGCAAGTATTTATCTTCTGGTGAGCCGGGACTTTGGATAGTTGTAAATCCTGCATCCAAGGTGACAACGGCGTTCTCTTCGCCGTATAAGATCGCCTGCTCTGGCGGTTCTCCGCGGCCAGCCAGCCGCCCGTTATTGAAGTGATACATGACGTGAGCGTGAGTATCAATCCATCCGGGTGTAACAGTAAGGCCGCCTAACTCGTACACCACCGCTCCCGCGGGCACTGCGCCGCCAACGCTGACAATTTTCGAGCCATTCACAACAATCACTGTGTTGTGAAGAGTTTTCCCTTTGCCATCCAGAACAGTTGACGCTTTCAACGCGATAGGGCGTCCCTCTGCCGCAATCAGCAGCGGCGTCAGGCACAACATCGCGATAGATAGCAATCGAATAAGCTTCAAGTGCACCTCTTTCTTAACGAAAGAAAATTAAACCCTCAAACTTGACCGATTGTCAAGTTTTCGTTTGCGTTGTTCTAAGGCAGCGTGAAAGCAAACAGCCGCGCTTCTGAGCCGGACCCGGCGGCGATTACTACATATTGATGAGCGTCTTGACTGTAGGTCATTGGAGTCGCAGTCGTGCGCACGCCTAGGGCATGCGTCCATAGTTCGGTCCCGGTTGTTTTATCGATTGCATGGAAAGCCGTGTCGCCGCCTCCTACAAACACCAGCCCGCCCTTTGTTGTGAGCGTACCCGCCACTCCCGCCGCGCCCAACTTAGACGGAATGTTTACCCCGTGCAGCGCGGCGTTGGAGCGAACAGCAATGTCGTCTCCAAGCGGGATCTGCCACACGATTTCGCCGCGATCAAGATTGATTGCAGTCAATTGTCCATAGGGCGGCTTTGTCAGCGGCAGGCCATGATGAAAGTTTGCATTCGTGCCACCCTCCATCACATATTCCGCATCAGTGATGGCGCCCGTCGGGCCGCTGGGACTTGGATCCGGCTTAACCAGCTTCGCGACCGCAGGTATGTTCGAAGATTTCACATACAGGATGTGGGTCTCAGGATCGAACGAGCCGCCGCCCCAATTTGCGCCTCCAATGACTCCGGGCCGCATCAACGTGCCCTGGATGCTGGGCGGCGTGAATAGTGGACCCAACCGAAGATCCTTCATCTGCGCTTGCGCTTCGGCTTTTAATTCCGGCGTTAGATCGAAGGCATCTTCGAGCGAAGCGCCTTGCGGCGAAAAGGCGGGCGGTTTTGTAGGTCTAGGTTGCGTCGGCCAGGCGTGCTCGCCCGGCACGTCGCTTGTGGGAACAGGCATTTCTTCAATCGGCCAGATGGGTTTGCCAGTGATGCGATTGAACACGAATGCAAACCCGTGTTTAGTGAGTTGAACCACGGCATCAATGGTTTCACCGTTCACGCGAATCGTGACCAGATTCGGCGGCGATGGCATATCATAATCCCACAATCCGTGATGGACCAATTGGTAGTGCCACTTCCGAACCCCAGTCGCAGCATCCAGACATACGATAGAGTCGGCGAACAAATTTGTTCCTGGCCGGCGGCCGCCGTAAAAGTCGTTACTCGGCGTGCTGACGGGCAAATAGAGAAGCCCGCGGGTGTCATCGAGCGTCATCGGCGCCCAAACGTTGGTATGCCCCGTGAATGAGGCCGAGTTGCCGCCCCAAGTTTCGTTGCCGAATTCGTTCTTGAGCGGAACGGTGTGGAAGGTCCAAACCAACTTGCCTGTTCGCACGTCGAAAGCACGCACGTCGCCCGGCGGGTCGTTCTTATAAACAAGCCGGTCGGCAACTCCATTGCCGACAATCACCAAATTCTTGTAGACGATCGGAGGAGAAGTGTTCGTGTAATTCTTCGGATCGGTTTTCCAGCGCAGACCGTCGATCAGATTGACCGCTCCGTTGTTGCCGAAACCTTTGACTGGCTCCCCGGTTTCCGAGTCGAGCGCGATGAGGCGATACCGCGAATTGATGAAAACACGCAATAGGTGAGTGGATGGATCTCGCCAGAGTGCCACGCCCCGATGCACAAAGCCGGTTCCGTTCGGCACTTGGCCATCCTGGTACGCCTTTGGATCGCAGGTCCATTTTTGCTGACCGGTCCGCGCATCCAACGCAACGACGCGGTTATAGGGAGTACTGAAGTAGAGAACGCCTCCAACCATCAGCGGCGTCGTCTCGAACATTCCGGGCCTCGTTCCGAACTCGGGAAGAGCAGCCTCGCCAGTACGCCATTCCCAGGCCACCTTCAAATTCGCGACGTTCTGCCGGTTGATCTGATCGAGCAGTGAATACTTCGATCCGCGTTGATCGCCTCCGTAGTACGGCCAATCATTGGACGGAAAAGAAGCTGCTCTCGCCATGAGCGCGGCGGCAAGGACCAGAACGAAAACTCTCATCGGCTGTCCAGTGTAAAACAACCGCTCAGCGACTTGAGCTGTTTCTAGGCGGCAGGACTCGCACGCAGATCTTGCCCCTTCATCTGCAATGGCTTTTCCATTCCCAGAATGCCAAGTACCGTCGGCGCCACGTCTTGCAGTGCGCCATCCTTGCGCAGCGATACTTTTTCCTCCGTGAGGAAGATTAGCGGAACAGGATTCGTTGTGTGATAGGTATGAGGTCCCTTTGTCACTGGGTCGATCATCATTTCGGCATTGCCATGATCGGCGGTGATCAACCAAGACCCTCCGCAGCGTTTCAATGCGGAGTAAATCTCCGACAAGCCGGCGTCGACAGCTTCGACAGCTCGAATAGTTGGAGCGAGTTTGCCGGAGTGACCCACCATATCGGCATTCGCATAATTCATTACGACGACGTCAAAGCTGCCCTGTTCGATCGCCTGAACGACTTTCGCGGTGATTCCGCCAGCGCTCATTTCGGGTTGCAGATCGTAAGTCGCCACTTTCGGAGACGCCACAAGTTCACGCTCCTCACCTTTGTAAGGATTCTCATTGCCCCCATTAAAGAAATAAGTGACGTGCGCATATTTTTCGGTCTCGGCCACGCGCAGGTTTTTCCAGCTCAAGCGCTCCATCACGTTGGCAAGGATGTTATCGGGATGCTCGGGCGGAAGCACAAACGGAAGAGGAAAGTTCTTGTCGTAGTGCGTCATCATCGTGTACGTCAGATTTTTTGGCACCAGCGCGCGAGTAGGCCGTTCCAGCTTAAGGTCTGTCAGCGCCATCGTTATCTCTCGCGCCCGGTCAGCGCGATAGTTGTACATGATGACGCTATCGTCGTCGCGAATCAGGCCGATGGGCTCATCGCGGCTATCCACAATAGTTATGGGGTCGATGAATTCGTCAGTTACTCCCTTTTCATAGGACGCACGAACCGCCTCGGCGGCGGATTCAAACTTCACGCCGTTGCCCAAAACCATAGCGCCGAATGCGCGTTCAATTCGGTCCCAGCGCTTGTCTCGATCCATGGCGTAATAGCGGCCTGAAACAGACGCAATTTTGCCAACGCCCAGCTCACGCATCTTACGCTCAAGCTGTTCGATATAGTCCGCGCCGCTTTCGGGCGGCGTATCGCGACCGTCCATGAAGCAATGGACAAATACATCTTTGAGCGACTTCCGCTTTGCCATTTGGAGTAACGCATACAGATGCGTAAGCTGCGCATGGACACCGCCATCACTGCACAGTCCAAGTAGATGAAGATGATGCCCCTCGGCCTTCGCGAGTGCATTCAAGAGAACCGGATTCTCGAAGAACTCACCCGAACTGATCATCATGTCGATGCGCGTAACATCCATGTAGATAACCCGTCCCGCGCCCATGTTCATATGTCCTACTTCGCTGTTACCCATCTGCCCCTCGGGCAGTCCGACGTAAGGACCTGATGTATGAATGAGCGTACTGGGATAGCTTCCCAGCAAATGATCGTACGTCGGTTTACGCGCCAATGCGATCGCGTTTCCCTCCACAGCGCTTGAATATCCCCAGCCGTCAAGGATCGTCAAAACCAGCGGTTTCAATTTCGCCATCTTCCGCTACTGGCGAAACGCTTTCTTGCCCAGATAAATCGCCGAATCGCCCAGTTCCTCTTCTATACGAAGAAGTTGATTGTATTTCGCAATGCGGTCGGTGCGGCTGGCAGATCCCGTCTTGATTTGTCCGGCATTAGTCGCGACTGAAAGATCGGCGATAAACGTGTCTTCGGTTTCGCCGGAACGATGCGAAACCATCGCCGTGTAGTTTGCGCTGGCTGCGAGACGCATCGCGTCCAGCGTTTCTGTAAGCGAGCCGATCTGATTCACTTTCACCAGGATCGAGTTGGCGATTCCCTTTTCAATCCCTTGCTGCAAACGCTCCGAATTTGTCACAAACAAATCGTCGCCGACAAGTTGAATTTTTTTGCCTAATGTCTCGGTCAATTGCTTCCAACCATCCCAATCGTCTTCAGCCATGCCGTCTTCGATGGACACGATGGGGTACTGCTTCACCCAACTCGTCCAGAAATCGACCATTTGCGCGGACGTCTTTTCACTCTTGTCGGATTTCTTGAAGACGTAGCGATTTTTGTCTTTGTCGTAAAACTCGCTGGTTGCTGGATCGAGCGCTAGAGCGATCTGCTCGCCCGGCTTGTAGCCTGCCTTTTCGATGGCCTCCATCAGCACTTCGAGCGCCTCTTCGTTCGATTTCAAATTGGGCGCGAACCCGCCCTCATCGCCCACGGCTGTCGAGTAGCCACGCTTCTTTAAAACCGTTTTGAGCGTGTGGAATGTTTCGACGCCCATACGCAGCGCCTCAGAAAATCTCGTTGCCCCAACGGGAGCCAGCATGAATTCCTGCAAGTCCACCGAGTTGTCGGCATGCGCGCCCCCGTTGATGACGTTCATCATGGGAACCGGAATAACTCGCGCATTAACACCACCGATATAACGGAAGAGAGGCGTCATTTCGGACTGGGCAGAGGCCCGCGCCGCCGCCATGGAGACTGCTAGGATTGCATTCGCGCCAAGTTTGCCCTTATTGGCAGAACCATCGAGATCGAGCATCGTCCGATCCACCAACGTCTGATTCGCCGCGTCGATGCTGGCCAGAGCCGGCGAGATTTTCTTATTGATGTTTTCGGCGGCCTTCCGAGTTCCTTTGGCCAAATAGCGCGCCTTGTCGCCATCCCTGAGTTCAACTGCTTCGTGCTCACCGGTGGATGCACCGGAAGGAACCGCGGCGCGCCCGATGCTGCCGTCCGCCAAGTGGACGTCCGCCTCGACAGTCGGATTGCCGCGAGAGTCCAGAATTTCTCTGCCTACTACTTTCACAATTTCCATGTGTGTTTCCTAAGAAGAACTAGATGATTCGCACAGCAGGAGCACTCGCAAAAGCGCAGAGGTGATGCGTCTCGCTGTCTACGAATCTTCAGCGTAGCAGTCGCGCTGAGTTTTATTCGTAACGCAGAGCTTCAGTTGGATTGAGTTGCGACGCGCGACGCGCCGGGAGTAGCCCGAAAGCCACGCCAACCGTGAAAGATACGGCGAACGCCACCAGGATAGAGAGCGGCGAAATGGGCACGCGAATCTGATTTGTCAGCAGCCTCGCGCTGAGCGGGATCGCGAGCCCGATTATTATTCCAATCGCGCCGCCAACAAGACTGATGAGCACAGATTCAACCAGAAATTGCAGGAGAATCTCACGACGGGACGCGCCCACGGCCATGCGAAGTCCGATCTCCCGAGTGCGCTCCGTTACGGTAACCAGCATGATGTTCATGATGCCGATGCCGGAAATGACTAACGCGATCGCCGAAACGATAATTAGCACGATTGTGAGAATACTCGCGATTTGATCCGCGGTATCGAGAATCGCTGTCAGATTCTGGACATTGTATTTGGCGCCCGTGCGATGACGATGTTCCAGAATTGAATTCACTTCCGTGGTCACTATCGGGACATCCTCAGAGTTACGAACCTGAATGTAAACGGGGTTGATGCGCTCGTATTGCATGAAGTAGCGCATGACGGTTATCGGGATCAGGATGGTTTCGTCCGTGATTTCGCCCTGGCCGAAGGTGCTCGTCTTCTCGCGAAACGTGCCGATGACCGTGAATTGAAGCTGGCTGATTTTGATGGTTTGACCGATCGCGGCATCCTGGCTTCCAAAAATGCGAATTGCCAGTTTGTCGGTGAGAAGCGCGACATGTTCGCGCAGTGATATATCGCTATCATCAAATGCCCGTCCGCGCAAAATCAGCAAATTGCGGACCTTGGCGTAATCCTGATCGACGCCGTCGACTGTGACGGTACGCACTTTTCCGTTGACTACGATCTGATCGTTGCTGTTCATCACCGCGGAAGCGGCAATGATTGAGTTTCCCAGAGTGTCTCGAATGGCCTGTACGTCGGATAGCTTGACGAAATCTGCTTCCACTTGCGCCGTGTTTTGGCCGCCTGCTTCGTAGTCGGCATAAACGAGATTGGAGCCGATGCCGCGAATCTGATCCAGAATAAGGTTCTTGCTCGCGAGTGAAATGGTAACGACCAGAATGACGGAGGCGTTGCCGATGATGAGGCCGAGGGCAGTGAGAAAAGTGCGGAGACGATTCGCCCGAAGAGCTTGAAAACTAAAACTGATCGCTTCGGTGATATTCATCCGAAAACAGCAGTTTACGCTCCACCCGCCTGTTTCAGCAAACGAAGCGCCTCTTGTTTCGGTGGATCGTCTGGTGTGACGGAGGCGTGCATGTATTTTTCAAGCAGAGCTTTGGCTTCCGCTAAATCGCGCTTCTGTTTGATCAAGACATCCGCGCGCGCAAACCAAACGCGTGGCGCATTTGGGTTGATCTTCTCGGCCTGCTGAAAAACTTCGTCGCTCTCGTGATTGCGACCTTGATTAGCCAGAAATTTAGCTAACGAGATTAGCGTCCCGACTTCGCGCGGCGCGGCGGCAACCGCCTGCCGAAGATGCGTCTCCGCGGCATTGTATTCCTTTCGCTTTTGCGCCAGCTTCGCTTTTTCATAGAAGCCTTCCGGCGGGTCGATGGCTGCTGTCTTAGCGGCAACCGTCATGGCCTTCTCGTAACCGCCGCCCATAAAACCGGGGGCTTCCAGATAGTAGTCGAACAGATCGCTCAGCGCGTCGCTGTTTTTAGGATTGAGTTCCACCGCTCGCTCAAAAGCCTGACGCGCTTTCGAGGCCAATCCGGGCGCGATCATTATATTTGAAGTCTCGGCTCGCCTTCCATAAGCCCGGCCCAGCCAATTCATATACTCGCTATTGCTTGGCTCTTCTTCAGTGGCTTTTAGAAAAAAATCAGTGGCTTTTTTCAACTCACCTTGCATAAAGTAGTTACGGCCAATCAGGAAGTTTGTGGAACCATCGGACGTGTTCTGCTCCAGAAGTGCAAGAGATCCTTCATAATCGGTACGCTGATATAACTCTTCTGCTTTAGTGAGATTCTGGCCCCACACCGGCAACACGGCTGCTAACGAAAGTGCCGCCAAGCCAAACGCCAGTTTTTTCCAAAAACAGATCACAATTTTCTGCATAAACCCCATAACCAAAGCGCGTATCTATACGATGCAGCAGAAGTTAGCGGGGTTGCCGTTAGAAGCGGGCACTCGCCTGTAGGGTTGCTGACGCATAAATGATCGGTATGACCCGAATCGCGCGTCTCATGGTGTAGTATGCTGAGGCTGAAATCTGAAGATAGGAGAGAACAAACTATGCTCGCCCGGTTGCGGAGCTCAATAGTTTTGGCGGGATTTGCCTTGCTGGCCAGCACAGCGTTAGCGCAAACCACGACACTGCAAGGAGATGTCAAGGGAACGGATGGCCAGGGACTCAAAGGCGCGGTGATCGATCTGACCCGGACAGATATTAAAGGACATTACACGGTTAAATCTGACAAAAAGGGCCATTGGCTCTATACCGGATTGCCGGCCGGAACCTACGACATCACATGCACAGTGGATGGTCAGTTGGTGGATAAGGTCAACGGCGTGAAATCCGGCTACGGAGATAATCCGCCTATCGATTTCGACATGAGAAAGATGGCTGCGGCAAAAGCGGCCACCGCGCAAGCGAACGCTTCCGGTCAGTTGACGCAGGAACAGGAGCGCGGCATGAGCAAGGAACAAAAAGAGCAGTACGAGGCCGCTTTAAAGAAGAATCAGGAAACGATCAAAAAGAATAAGGCTCTGAACGATGCCTACAATGCCGCCAAGGACTCACTGACTAAGGCCCAGGCCGACACGGATAAAGCCGCGAAAGTCACCGATTTTCAGGCGGCCGCCGATGGGTTTAATAAGGCGGCCGCGATCGACGATAAGCAGGAAGCAATATGGGATGGATTGGGCGACGCAGAATATGGCTTAGGCCAGGTGCAAACCGGCGACGACCGGACCAAATCCTTCGACGCGGCCATTGACGCATATAAAAAGGTATTAGCAATTAATCCCAATGAAGCTGCCGTTTACAACCAGATAGGCAACATCTACGGCGCAGAGAAGAAGATTCCCGAAGCTAGCGAGGCGCTCAACAAGGCGGCAACACTCGATCCGACCATGGCCGCGAAAGCCTACTACAACATGGGAGCGAATTTGGTCAACGCCGGCAATGGCGATCAGGCCGTAGAATTCTTCCAGAAAGCCGTCGCCGCCGACCCCAACTATGCCGACGCCCATTATCAGCTAGGTATTTGCCTGATGGGCAAAGCGCAGGTGGACAGCAAAACAGGCAAGATCACACCCCCGCCCGGAACTGCGGAAGAGTTTCAAAAGTATCTCGAACTGAAGCCGGATGGCCCGAACGCGCAGGCATCTAAGGACATGCTGGCTCAACTTGGCCAAACTGTAGAGACGAAATACAGCAATCCCGCAGCCGATAAGAAAAAAAAGAAGCAGTAAATTAGTAGTATCGAAGAAGAGGCGCTCTTCGTGGGCGCCTCTCCAAAGCAGTCTCTTCGATGCGCGCCCTCCTTGAACTAGTTCTCACCATCATTGCCGTTGTTGTCGCGCGTGCCATCCTCAGCAGTTTGATGCGCGGCATGGTTAACGCTGGCCGAGCCACTACCGCTCCACATTCAGCGGCAGACAACGCATCTCAAAACAATGCTCCAAATGGAGCCAATCAGCAGGCGCAGTCTACCGGGGAATTGCACAAAGATCCTGTTTGCGGGACATACGTCGCGGAGTCTACTCCGTTTCGCCGCCACGCATCCGGGAAAACGTTTTATTACTGTTCGGACGCTTGCAAAGCGAAGCACGCTTAAGCGCCACAATCGGATTTCACGGTCGTTCGATACGATAACGAGATCCAATGAAACGCAGACATTTTCTCGCCTCCGCCATTGCGGCAGGATGTGCCGCACCACTCACGCAAGCCCAACGCCGCGAGCCAGATGCAGCGCCCGTCAACGCGCCCGCAATTAACGCGCTGAAAAGCAGGCGCTCCGAAGCAAAACCGATTTCTGTGACGGAGCGGCACGATCGCATCGCGCGTGCGCAGCAGTTAATGCAGCAGAACAAATTGGACGCCATCTGTATGATTGGCGGAACATCGCTTGCCTACTTCACCGGCATTCGATGGGGCATTAGCGAACGGCTCTTTACCATGGTTCTGCCTCAAAAAGGGAAGGCGTTCTACGTCAGCCCGGCGTTTGAAGAGGATCGTGCTCGTGAACAGATTTCTCAAGCGCCGGATGGCGATTCCTGCCAGGTATTGACTTGGCAGGAGGACGAAAGCCCCTATGCGCTGGTGGCGAAGGGCCTCCAAGACGCCGGTATTAAAACGGGCCGAATCGGTATCGAGGAGCGAACTACGTTCGTGTTCGCCGAAGGCATCGGCAAGGCGAATCCATCCGCCCAAATCGCCAGCGCGACACCTGTTACCGCAGGTTGCCGGATGATCAAGAGCACAGCCGAATTGGCTCTCATGCGGCTGGCGGCGGAGGTTTCGCTGGCCGCGTATGAGGCCGCTTGGAAAAGTATTCAGATTGGCATGACCCAAAATCAGTTTGGCGCGTTGGTGGCGGCGGCACACCGCCAACTCGGATTCGCGGGTGAAGCCTCGATTCAGGCCGGCGAATACTCTGCTTTACCGCACGGGTCTAGAACGCCGCAGATTATCCGCGAGGGCACCGTGCTGTTGATGGACGGCGGTTGCAATGTAGAAGGATACCAATCCGACATCAGCCGGACCTTCGTTATCGGCAAGGCTACGGACAAAATGAAGCACGTGTTCGACATTGTTCATCGTGCCCAGACCACGGCCGTCAAAACGGCGCGTCCCGGCCTTCCTGCGGGCGATGTGGACGCGGCCGCACGCAAAGTGATCGTCGATGCCGGGTATGGACCTGGCTACAAATATTTCACGCACCGCGTGGGCCATGGAATGGGCATGGATGGTCACGATTGGCCCTATCTCGTGAAGAACAATCCATTGCCGCTGGAAGCCGACATGACCTTCAGCGATGAGCCGGGCATCTACATTCGCGGCGAATTTGGCGTCAGGCTGGAAGACGATATGCACATCACGGAAAACGGAGCCGAATTGTTTACCCCGCAAAGCCCGTCTCCGGAGGAACCATTCGCGAAGGCATAAATGCCGGCTGCTACAAATTGATTGATGAACTGGACTGCTGTTGGAGCCGCATTAATGGCGCTCGCTGTGGGTATGGGCGCATTTGGCGCCCACGGATTAAGAGACAGGCTGGACGCGTATTCAATGACCGTCTATGAGAAAGCCGTCTTCTATCACTTCATACATGCGTTGGGCATTTTGTTGGTAGCGCTGTTGGCTCGGACCAGCGCGATTACGCCTGCAGCACAAACACGCGTCGCCTGGTTGTTGCTCATCGGCATCATTGTCTTTTCTGGAAGCCTTTATGCCCTCGCGGTAACTGGCGTTCGCATGCTCGGGGCCATCACCCCAATCGGCGGACTGGCGTTTATTATCGGCTGGCTTGTGCTTGTTTATGACGCGTTGCGCGTTCAGCGGAGTTAGCCGTGATCTCTAGCAACGACCGAGTTCCTAAATCCTCGGGCAAGTTGTAGCGGCAAAGCAATCGCGCGAACACGCGATGGTTATGCGCTTCTTCCAACTCCGCCTCGATATCGGGCCCTTTGTAGAGGATGAGCCGAACGCCGCGCTTTAGTGGCTTTCGAAATAGATCAAGAATCCGGCTAAGCGGAGCAACGGCGCGCGCGGTAATCACATCGATCTGCTGGTTCATGGCCACATCTTCCGCGCGTTCGTGTGTCACTCGCACGTTTGAAAGATCCAGCGTATCGACAACTGCTTCAACAAATCGCGCTTTCTTTTGAATCGATTCCGACAGTGTGAACTGAATCTCGGGCATGAGCAGCGCCAGCGGCACACCAGGAAAGCCAGCTCCTGTGCCGGCATCCAGAATGCGCCTCGCGCCCTGAAAACATGCCCACGGCGCAATGGAATCGTAGATATGCTTGATGGCGCCATCGCGCGGATTCGTCAGTCGAGTGAGATTCATGTGCTCATTCACTTGGGCGATAAGCCCAAGATGCTGAGCGGCCCTACGAATGAAAAGTTCGCGATTTGGAAGGTCCGGCGGCAGGCATCGCGCCAGTTCGTCCTCGAACTGCACTATTTCATCATGCCATCCGGAATAGAAGCGGCATGGCTACGCGAAGATGGGAGTGAATGTTAAGAGCGGGAATTGTGGGGCTTCCCAACGTCGGGAAAAGCACCTTGTTCAATGCCGTTACGCAGACGCGCAAAGCGATGGCGGCGAATTATCGATTCTGCACTATCGAACCCAACACCGGCGTAGTAACAGTTCCGGACGAGCGCTTGGACGTGCTTGCGAAGATGAGCCACTCCCAAAAGATTGTACCGGCCGTTTTCGAATTTGTAGATATCGCCGGACTGGTGAAAGGAGCCAGCAAGGGCGAGGGATTAGGCAATCAGTTTCTAGGCCATATTCGAGAAGTAGATGCGCTCATCCAGGTTGTGCGTTGTTTCGAGAACGCGAACATCGAACACGTCATGGATACCGTAGACCCGGTTCGCGATATCGAAATCATCAACACGGAGCTGGTGCTCGCGGATCTAGAGTCGGCGGAAAAGCGCAAGACCAAACAACAGAAAGCGGCAAAGAGCGGCGACAAGAAAATGCTGGCTGAAGTCGCGCTGCTTGAGAAAATCGAGGCGCATCTAAATACTGGCAAAACCGTGGTAACGATGGATCTGACACCCGAGGAAAAAGCCATCGTGAAAGGATTCTTTCTCCTGACCGACAAGCCCACATTATTCGCATGCAATGTGGCAGAAGAAGATCTGGCTCGTGCGGACGAAAACAAATATGTTCGGCAGGTGCGCGCATACGTCGGCGAGCATCACGATACCGGAGCAGTGGTGGTGTCGGCTGAAATCGAATCTGAACTTGTCACTCTTTCGACAGAAGAACGTACGGAATATCTGGCCGGTCTCGGCGTAACAGATACCGGAGCGAGCAATCTGATTCGCGAAGCTTATCATCTGCTAGGCCTGCGAACTTACCTCACCACCGGTGAAAAAGAAACTCGGGCATGGACGATTCACGCAGGTGATAAAGCGCCCCAAGCAGCCGGCGTGATTCACTCCGATTTTGAAAAGAGTTTTATCTCTGCTGAGTGCGTATCCTATGGCGATCTCGTGGCGGCGGGATCGTTTGCGAAAGCGCGTGAGCTGGGCCAGTTGAGAACGGAAGGCAAAGAATACGTCGTCCAGGACGGCGACGTAATTGAGTTCAAGACCTTTTTGTGAGACGCGCCGCTTTCTTGAGCGCTGCGACTTCCGCGGTACTCAGGTTTCGCCATTTGCCGATACTCAGGCCTTCTAGAGTTAGTGGACCAATATTTGTCCGAACCAGCTTCAGAACTTTACTGCCGAGTGCCTCGATCATGCGGCGGACCTGCCGGTTCCGCCCCTCCACGATCGTCAATTCCAAAAACGTATATTTTTCAGAGTCGCGGATGCGCCGCACAGTAGCAGGTCGCGTGATGCCGTCCGATAGTTCGACGCCGCGTGCAAGTTGGTCAAGCTGAGCGTCAGTGAGAATACTCGAAGCTTTAACCAGATAGCTTTTGGCGATTTTGTGCTCGGGATTCGTCAATGTTTCGGCGAGCTGGTTGTCGTTCGTGAGCAGTAATAACCCTGAAGTATCGAGATCGAGCCTACCTACCGTTCCAACGAATTGGTCGATGTCCGCAATGAGATCGTAAACGGTTGGCCGGCCGTGTGGATCTCGGTATGTGGTTAGATAACCTTTCGGCTTGTAGAGCAGCACGTATCGCCGCTCGGCGTCTCGAACAGTTTTGCCATCGAGTGTTACGTTGTCGCGGTCGAGGTCTACCCAATGATCGGGCGTTTGGATAAGCTTCCCATTGACGTGGACGCGCCCGCTGCCGATCCAACTCCTCGCTTCAGTGCGTGAGCCGAGACCCGCCTTCGAGAGAAAGCGGTCAAGAGTCTTGAGACGCCGCAATCCTTTGCGGCCGTCTGCGGCTGCGGTCCGCTTTGGGTCACGGATTTTCTTGATCAAACAAGTCTGAACGGCTGATGCGTTCACCTCGGAACATCACTTGAGAGATCCGTTCGGTATTTGTAATATCCTGCAGCGGGTCGCCATCAAGAACCACCAGCGTCGCGTCGCGCCCTTTCTGAATGGAACCAATGCGATTCTCCATCCGAAGAACTTTAGCGGCGTTGTACGTCGCGGCTTCGAGCGCCACCGCCGGCGGTATTCCGGCTTTGACCCAAAGCTCCATCTCGTGCTGCACGGTCGGACCATGGATGACGAGCATATTTCCTGCGTCGCTGCCCGTAATAAGCGTGAGACCGGTCTTGTAAGCCGCCAGAAGGTTTTGCCGCGAGTGCTCCAGCATCGGCGCAAACTCAGAGGCCGGCCTCTTCTTACTTTTTTCGATCAGTGCACGCGTTCCCGATAACAGATCGGCCGGACCCACCTGTTGAAGAAGCGAACGATTCAAAAGTTCAACGTTGCCGCTCGCCATATCGGCCGTGCCTTCAAAAACGCTAAGCGTCGGATCGTACCCAATATTCTTTTGCTTAAGTTCTGCGAAGGTCGATTGCGGAATCAGGTCTAACGTGGAGCCATGCTCAACGCTGTTCGTACCGGCATCGGCAGCTTCTTTTACATCTGCCGCGTTTCCTGTATGTGTAGCTGAAGGTAAATTGTCTTTTGCTGCTTCTTGAATGACGGCAGCGTAGATGGCCGGGTCCAGATGATTGAAAAGTCCCCAGCCCGCACTACCGGCTTCAAGAACACCTTTGATGCAATCGACACCTGCGGCCTTCAGTGCGTCAACTTGTTGGCGCGCCTCGTCCGGAGATTTTGGCAGCCGGACAAATTGTTCTTTTGCGGTCTGCTGCATCGACTGCGGAAAAGTCTTGATCAGCTCTGTGGGATGACCACCTTCGGCTGTAAACAAAGGTCCACAGGTGAACAGCTCCGCGCCGAGATACTTTCCTGAGTTGATGTCTTTGCGCAGCTTCAGCGAAGAATCAAGAAAATCTCCCGTGCTTCGAACCGCTGTGATGCCGCTATAAAGATAGGCTGCTAACCGTCGATCGCCCGCAAGCGGGTCCATATAACGCTTCTGGTCTTCATAGACACCGCCGGGCGCGCCAATGTGAATGTGCATATCGATAAGGCCTGGAATAATCGTTTTACCGGAGCTTTCGACGATGTCCGCGTTTAGCGATTTCGGATTGGATGGCGGCGTTTGAAAGACCTCGGCAATTTTGCCGTTGCGGACCAGGACAGATCCGTTTGGAATGACGGTTCCGTTGCCAACAATGATCTTGGCGCTGTTATACAGAGTTGCTCGATTGCGCATCGCGTTGCGCGTGAGTATCCGCGAGCGCTCCACATTCTGCTGCGTCTTTGCTTGGTAGACACCCATAACAAAAAACGGCGCAAGCACGGCAAGAATCCAAAGCTTGGCGCGATTCGAAATTTTCTCTTCTTTCTCCCAGCGAAACAGCTTGACGCTGACGAACATAGCCACAGCAAAGGTGATCAATAGCGCAAAAACCGCAAACCAGTTAGCACGTATGCTTTCGCCGCCGATCATGATGGATTGCATACCTTCGAACAGATATGTCGCGGGCAGAAACTGGGCAATGTTCTGGAGCCAGATGGGCATAATGCTCACCGGAAATGTGGCGCCGCTCAAAAACAACATCGGCAGATAGAGAAGCTGAATCAGAATTTGCGCTTCCTGTTGGGAATTGACCACCGCGGCGATAATCATGCCGAACGAGCGGAACGCAATAACGCCGATACAAACAAAAAATAGAAAAGAAAGCACGCTGTGCGGCAAAGGCGCGTGATACATCGCGTTCCCAAAAAACAAAAACAGAAAGACAGTTGGCAAAAAGGCCACCAGGCCGGACACGATAGATGCCGCGATAATCGGCGCGGCATTGATCGGCGCCACTTTGAAGCGCCGCAAGATATTGGTTTCGCGATCCAATACTGTCCGCATGCCGGCCCCAAAAAAGCCGTTCCCCAGCACGCCAATAATCACCACCATCGCTATGACTTGTGCCATGGCGGCCGGACTTTTGCCGGCGTCGAACGTCTGGGCAAAGATGAAGAAAAACGACAGTGGAAACAAATAGCTGAAGAAAAGAACGGAACGGTCGCGCAGCATGAGGCGCAGCGACATCCGGATTTGTGCCAAATAAGGTCTCATTCGCGCAACCTCTTCCCTGTCAATTCGATGAATACGTCTTCCAATGTCGGGCGCTTCATATGGATATCCACCAAGCGCAGATTCTCCTGATCGATCCACTTCACCAATTCGACAATCAGGGCAGCCGGCTCGGAAGATTGCATGGAAAGAGTCCGGCCGTCATCGCAAACTGAATATTTTTCGTCGCGCAGCTTTTCCGGCAGCCGCTCAACCTGCATCGGCTCATTCGTTGTTACTTCGACGAGCGTGTGTCCGAGTACACGCTGCTGAATCTCGCGTGGACTACCCAGTTCTATGATCTTGCCGGCATCAATAATGGCAACCCGATCGCACAGACGCTCCGCTTCCTCTATGTAGTGTGTGGTGATCAGAATCGAGCGATGATCTTCCCGCAGCTCTTGGATTAGTCCATGAATTTCGTGCCGAACCTGCGGATCTAAGCCGGTGGTCGGCTCATCAAGAAATAACAGACTCGGCTCATTAACTAAGGCAAGAGCAAGCGCGACGCGCTGTTTCTGCCCTCCGGAAAGTGTTTTGTAGAGTGCATCTTTTTTCTCCGTAAGTTGAAGCCGGCTTAGAAGCTTATCTTTATCTGTGTGCCGATCATAAAAAGCATCAAACAGGTCGAGCGCCTCATGAACTTTCATTTTGTCCGGCAAATTGGTGGCTTGCAGGCATACGCCGATACGATTTTTGACTTGGCGCGTTTGAACGGCAGGATCGAAGCCCAGAACAGACACTCTGCCGCTGCTACGCGGCCGCAAGCCTTCCAGGATCTCGATCGTGGTGGTCTTCCCCGCCCCATTCGGTCCCAAAAGACCAAAAACTTCGCCTGTACCGACTTGAAGATCAATACCGCGAACAGCTTCGAAATCTCCGTAAGACTTGTGCAAGTCCTCAACGGAGATGGCAGTCGAGTTGGTCATGTAGTTGTTTGTTGACGGAGCATGCCGGTGCTAGTTATGCCGCGATAATACTAAAACGAAAACGTTAAAAAGAAAGTTCGCCTCGAATGAGATCGTCCCAAGTCTCCCGCTGCCGGGCAACATGTACCTGATCGTGATCGATCAGCAACTCACAGGGACGAGGACGCGAATTGTAGTTGGAGGAAAGCACAAACCCATAAGCGCCGGCGGTCCGAATAGCCAAAAGATCTCCGGGCTCCACAGCAGGTATTTGACGGCCGCGAGCGAAGAAATCCCCCGTCTCGCAGATCGGGCCAACAATATCGGCCACAATATCGGGCCGGTTGTCTGCCCGCTTGACAGGCACAATCTCGTGATGGGCCTGATAGAGCGACGGCCGGATGAGATCGTTCATAGCCCCATCGACAATTACAAATGTCTTCTGGCCGTTTTTTTTGATCAGCAGGACGCGCGTGAGCAGAACGCCCGACTCGGCGGCGATCGATCGCCCCGGCTCCAGCATAAGCGTCAGACCACGACCTTGCAGCCGTCCTTTAAGAGCATCAATCAGCGCGGCGGCCGAGGCAGGACGATCGCTCGAACGATAAGGCACTCCCAGGCCGCCTCCTAAATCTAAAAAGCGAATCGGCAAGCCATGTGCGCGAAGACGATCCACCAGCGCAAGGGTTTTGTCGGCAGCTTCTAGTAACGGTTTAATATCCAGCAATTGAGAACCGATGTGACAACTGACACCTTCAGCAGCAATCCCGGGAAGCTGGCTGGAGCGGAAATAGATTTCTTCAGCCATCGAAATATCGATGCCAAACTTGTGTTCGCGCAGACCGGTAGAAATATAGGGATGGGTAATGGCATCCACGTCGGGATTAACTCGAAGGGCGATAGAGGCGACTTTGCCGAGCGCCGAAGCGAGCCGCGAAATAGCGTGAACTTCGCATTCAGACTCGCAATTGAAGCTGTGAATACCATGTTCGAGAGCAAAGCGGATTTCAGATTCCGTCTTACCGACGCCTGAGAAAACGACGTGTGAGGCATCACCGCCCGCTGCTAAGACGCGATAAAGCTCGCCGCCGGAAACAATGTCGAAGCCCGCGCCTTCTCGCGCTAAAACGGAAAGAACAGCCAGATTTGAATTTGCTTTTACTGCGAAGCAGACCTGATGGGGAACGCCACTGAGCGCATCTTTGTAAGCGTGAAAGCGGCTAACCAATGCATGGCGCGAATAGACGTACGCCGGTGTTCCGTAAATATCAGCTAAGGACGCGAGGCTGACGCGTTCACAGGCGAGAGAATCGCCTTCATAGCTAAAGTCACTGGCATGAAACATGTCGAAGAAGATCAGAGCACTCGCAACGCAATAACCGTCTGATCGTCGGTGAGTGGAGTAGCCCCCCGAAACTCGTCTATGTCTTCGAAAACCGCCTCAGCGATTTCTTGGGGCGACTTGCCGCAGTTTCGCACAATCAAGCGTTCCAGACGTGTCCGCCCGTAGTCTTTTCGTTCGGCAAGCTGATCCTCCACTCCGTCTGAATAGAACAGCAGTAGATCGTTCGGCTGCGCAACTATTGGTACCTGATCGTACTCGCGGTCGTCAAGCAGACCAATGGGTACGCCTTCGGCGTGAGTTTCGAAAATCTTGCCATCCCGGCAGAGTAACGGGGGCAGCGAACCTGCATTGCAAATTGTGAATGTGCGGTTTGGCGCATCCCACAGCGCAAGACACAGAGTTGCATACTGTGCGTCGACCTTGCGCTCCAAAAGCGCTTCGTTCAAAAGCTTCATCAGTTCAGCCGGCGGCCGGCGCCGAGGCGCAAGAATACGCAGCAAACCGGAGATAAGTGCACCGAAGAGCGCGGCGGCAGCCCCCTTGCCGCTTACGTCGCCAAACGCGATGAGACTGTAATTGTCGCCGTGCTCAAAGAAGTCATAAAGGTCGCCGCTAATTTCTCGTGCTGGCCGCGATCGTATGGCGGCGTCAAGACCCGCGACGTTGGAAAAGGTGCGCGGCAGAAGAACGGATTGCAGTTTGTACGCCGCCCGCAGGTCTTCTTCCATGCGCTGTTCGCGTTGCGCGATCTCTGCGTATAGGCGCGCATTTTCAACCGAGGTCGCAATCTGGGGTGCGAGCAAGCTGAGTAGCCGCACATGATCGTCTGTGAAAAAAGAAATGTGGACGCTTTCCAGGTCCATGATGCCGATTACGCGATCGCGCACGATCAAAGGAACCGCAAGCTCCGAACGGATGTCGCTCTCGGTCGCGATATAGCGAGGGTCCGCGGTAACATCCGGAACCCGGATAACTTGCCGGGACTCCGCCGCTGCGCCGGTAATCCCCTTACCCCACTCCACATTGTCTGTCGTGCTCAGCTTGTCATACCGCTGGCTGAACCGGCACGTCAGCATTCTGCGGTCTTCTTCAATCAGGAAGATCGTAAATGCATCGAAACTAATAAGTGCGCGAACCGTAATAGCGATTTTGGTAAGTAACTCGTCGATATCGAGTATCGAACTGAACTCGTGCGAGAGGTGCGCCAGCACCCGCAATGTTTTGTTCTGGCCTTGTACGCGGCGATAAAGCCGCGCATTATCGATAGCCACTCCCACACGGCTGGCAATGAGCGCAAGCAGGGCGCGATCCTGCTCCGAAAAAGCACCTGTCCGCGTCGCCTGAAGATCGATCACGCCCACAAGCTTGCCGCGAATCAGCATCGGCGCTGCAAGCTCCGCCCGAACTGCATCAAGCGCATTCAGATAACGAGCATCTTGCCGGACGTCGCGGACCAGGATCGGTTGGCGCGTCGCCGCCGACGTTCCGACTATTCCTTCCCCCACTTGAATCTGTAGATTCTTGGCGACTTCATCGCGATGACCGATGGCGTAGCGCATGCGAAGTGAGCGCGTGCGCTCCGTGTAAAGCAAAATCGCAAACAGTTCGTAAGGAATAACGTCCTTGACGATCTCTGCAACATTGCCGAGCAAGCGGTCCAGATCAAGCGTTTCGGACGTGACGCTGCTGACTTCAAGCAGGTAATCAAGTAATTCCGCCCGCTCGCGAAAGCGGACTTCAGCTTTGCGCGGAGTGGCCATCAGTATCGGTGTGCTTCTCCTGGAGCAAGCGCCGCGGTTTCGGAAGCTGAACCTGATTGCAATTCGCGAACGATGGCTACCCCGGCGCTAGCCCCGATGCGATTAGCGCCCGCAGCGACCATTTCGCGCAAATTGGCCAATGTGCGGATTCCGCCTGATGCTTTGACGCCCATTTGCGCGCCGACTGTTCGGCGCATGAGTTGAACATCGGCAATAGTCGCTCCGCCGGTTGAAAATCCCGTGGAAGTCTTGACAAAATCGGCTTGCGACTGTTGAGCAATACGGCAGGATGTAACCTTTTCTTCGTCAGTTAGAAGGCATGTCTCCAGAATTACTTTAAGAAAGCCGCCATAGGAATGTGCGATGTCCGCAACGTCGCCTATTTCCTTGTAAACCAAATGGAACTCGCGCGATCGAAGGGCGCCGACGTTCTGCACCATGTCTATTTCTTTCGCGCCTTGCGTCAGCGCCAAATCGGCTTCGGCAATTTTCGTGCGTAGATCGTTTGCGCCCAGCGGAAATCCGATTACGGTGCATATGCGCACGCCTGAACCGGCTAATGCCTCTGCGGCGAAACTAACCCAATAAGGATTGATGCACACCGAAGCGAATTGAAATATGCGAGCCTCCTCGCATATACGAGCGATGTCTTGCTGCTTGGCTTCCGGTTTGAGCAGCGTGTGATCGATTAGAGCTGCAACGGCCTGCGGATTTGTTAAATCAAGGTCTGAAATCACGGTTGAGGATAAAACAGGCGAGCTTTGGGCGCACAACCACCCACGCTGGTCAAGGATATCACGCGAACCCCGATTGGGCCGGGGCCGATTTTCCACCTTAGCGGCTCAGGAATTGAGGCCCGACGGCGAGGGCAACGTCCTCATGCAGCTTGGGAGTGAGGAAGCGGAGTCTCGGGGGTGGCGGAAGACTCGACACTGACGCCGAAATGGGCATTTGAAAAAACGAACCCATTTTCGTTAACTGATTGCAGGAACGGGGGAAGCAAGGCAGCGTCGAGCGTGGCGAAGAGTTCGTCGTCGGAAATTTGCGGTTCGGACGGCTGCTCGGTGGATTCGGCATTCTTGCGCTCGGTTTGGAGGCGTTGGAGCTCGGCCATGGCTTTGGCGCGCTTGCGATCGAGGCGCGCTTCCTGAATTTGATAATTCCGGAATTGCTTCGCGTACGTGATGTCGGTTTGCAGCAGGATCTTGTTGTAGCGGTTTTGTTCCGGGCAATCTTCGAAGGCGTCGGCAAACTGATCGTGACCGTGAGCATATAGTGCAAATTCGAGGGCCTGGATGCGGCGCTGACGCCAGAAGCAATCGACGACGATCTGGACGAGTTCGCATTCGACCTGACCGAGGGGCTTGAGGTCGCGCTGGATTCCGGCGAGGAAGCGAGCGTATTCTTCGACATCGTCCGTGGGAAGAAGAACGGTTCGGCCAGTGAGGCCGGATTTGACGGCGTTTTGGGAAGATTTTGCCAGGCCGGCGGCGGTACGTGGGCCTGTAGATAACTGGGCATTGGCTCGGTTGGCAGCGAGTTGGGCAGGACTTATGGGGGAGAAATCGGCGGGAATCGAAAGCGGCGTTTCGATGGCAGGCTTTTCGGGGACCGCGCTTGCTTGCGGGGCGGGCGCGGCTTTGCGCCATGGACTGCGGTTCTTCTTCGACATTTCTTAACTTGGCTCCAGAAATAGAAATGGCTCGCGAAGAGGGGAGTCCTCTACCGAGCCTCCTAGAACGTAGCACACGAAGCGCCGAAAACGAACTTCGGAAACTGGATTTTAGCTGTAACCGGCTGAGCGAGAAGAAGAAAAAAAACTAGCTACTTTTGAACTATTTTTCGTATCTCCACCGTGGCTAAGATGCGATCCATAATTTCCGATGGTGGACCGCTCCCGTAGAACTGCATCCATTTGTCGTCGAAGGACAACAGAAATCGATGGCCTTCGCCTTGGCCGACATAACCAGTATCGAGGCAGTACGTGCGAAACTCAATTTCATCCGCACGATAAGTGGTTATGCCCGCCCTGCGGGTAACTACGGGTTTTCGGCAAAGATCACGACTATCCGAGTCACAGCCATACACCCACGGTCCTTCGTCGAATTGAATGAAATCATCGACGTTGCCATCCCCTCTCATCTCCTCCGGTGAGAAGTCAATTTCCCAACTATAGGCAAGGCTCATCGGGTCAGGGCACGTCAGCACAATCCCTTTGTCGCCCTCTGAGTTTGGAATATCGGGCTCAGCGATTTTGACGTGCCAAGATGCCGGATAGGAAAAGGTAATCGGAACCCTGGGATTACTAAATTTTTGCCAAGCGCCACTCCCGCTGCAGGACGGCTGCGGTACCTGCCTCATTGCAACGGATTGTTGGCCGCCATCGTTTTCACTGCTCGTGGTCCAGGTTCCAACCAGTTCGCCGGAGGGGCCGATGCGTCCATTAAGGGTTCCGATTGCGACTATGTTCGGATCTGGGAGGCTGATCGTGACCTGGACATTGCCCTTGTCCGTCCATTTGCCCCCTAGAAGGATAGGCTTCCAATCTGCAACGTCATAGTAGAGGCCAACGACTTCCGGGCCGCCCCCCCTCATATACATGCGAACATGCTTCGGCCCGATCCTGCCTTCAAACCAGTGGTCTGTCCAATGGTCAGTTGGATTTTCAGATAACCTTGCCGTCTGTGGGCAATACGATGGCAGTGTGTCCTGGCCGGGAATAGCCCTCACGCCCCAAAGCAGTAACGCGATACATAGTGCGAGACGCATAGGCGCCATAATTTCTCTTCCCTTATCGACCGCCCAGCGGAGGCGAACAACAAGAAAAAGCTAATGGGCAGTACACCAGCCCGTTTGCAAATCGAAGTGAATAAGCGACTCGTTCAACAATCGACGTTCAGTCGAAGGTGACGAATCGGGAATCCTGCTAATTGACCAGTTTTCCGTTCTGCACGTTCATTTTCCGCGGAACCATCTGATCGCGGTTGGAAATGTCGTAGACAAGCGACGCAATCACGGCCGACGCTTGCATTAAGTCTTCAGGAACAGCGTGAGGATACGTGTCCATATCGGAGTGATGGGTAATCGTGCCGTAGTCGAGTGGATCTTGAATGAATTGGAACGCTGGGATACCGGCATCATCAAAAGACAGATGATCTGTTCCACCCGTGTGTCGCAGGCTTACGGTTGTAACATCCATATCGCGGAAGGGAGCAAGCCAATGTTCGAAGAGAGGCCGAATGGCGTCATTGTTTTCAAGATAGATGCCGCGTATTTTTCCGCTTCCGTTGTCCAGATTCAAATACGCATCTAACTTCGCCTGCTCCGGCTTCACCTCGCCGGTTTTGACGTCGGCGAAGTGCTGTTTGACGTAGGCGCGCGAGCCGAACAGCCCTTGCTCTTCGCCGCTCCACAATCCGATACGAACGGTGCGGTCCAGCGGCAGATCCAGTTTTTTCAAGATGCGCATCACTTCCAGCATCACCGCGCTGCCGGCTCCGTTGTCCGTAGCGCCTGTCCCGCTGTGCCAGGAATCGAAATGCGCGCCGATCATGACAACTTCCCCCGGTTTGTTTTGTCCCGGAATTTCGGCAACAATATTCGCGCCGTCCACGTCCTGGTTCGAATATTTCGCTTTCAGTTCCAACCTGACACTGACAAGCTCTTTCTTTTCCAGCAATCGCTGCATGCGAGAATACTGCTCTTCTGTCACGACGAAAGTTGGCGGCGCCATTGGCTTGTCCGTCTTGAAAGATCCAGCCGCTTCGGCGAAAAGAAGTCCATTGTGTGCTCTCGCGTCGTACTTGAGCACGGCCACAACACCTTCGGTCTTGAGAAAAGCGCCGAGATCCGCGAGAGCCTCGTCGTATCTGTCAAACAGCGCGTCTTCGACCGAATTCGGCAGACTGGCCATGTATTTCGCGATCTCGTCCGGATCGTCGGGCATTTGGACTTGATCGACCGTGATGTTGCGGCGGATTGTAGGCTGCGGTGCTTTAGCGATATCGGCCAAGTCCGTGTCGGTCAACCTTCTAAACACCGGGCGCGGTGACGGAGTCCACTGCTTGGCATCGGAGAGCAGGACAATTTTTCCTTTCAGTTTGCCGTGCCACTCAGCTTTATAGTGTTCGAGTGCTTCGTGATTCTTCTTGAATTCGTACCAACGCCCCTCTTCGATGGGAGCGAATAAAACGTCGCCTGTCTCAACTCCATTTGTTTGTGAGCTCCAGGCAAGAGGCACCGCCACCAAGTGTGAGTAACGCGGCGTGAGCATGTCGATGTTGTAGGATTCGAGTGACCAGCTTCGGCCGAACGGTCCCCACTTCTCTTCATGCACGTTCACGAGGCCAAAGCCTTTCATGGCTTGCATCGCCCATTGCGCAGCCTGCTCCCATTCGGGCGATGCCGTGAGGCGCGGGCCATATAAATCCGCGAGGCTGGCCAAATGGTCCATGACCTTCGAATTGTTAAACGCTTCGACCTTAATTTCGTGCAGAGCGGTTAGATCTTTGTCGTTCTCCGCACATACAACCGTTCGAGCGCATGCGAGCGCAATCGTGAAAGCGAGAATCCCGCGCATGGGTTTCTTTTATCACGATGCGTTCCGGAAAAAACAGAGCGCCGGTGATAATCGCCGAACGTGACTTGAAAAGCTAAGACCAACCGTCCACTACGTAAAGACGTGAGAGATCCTGGCGAGTTGAATAGGCGTACGCTCCCACTTCCGGCGCGACGGCGATACCGCCGAGTTCCGCGGATGAAGATTGCGGTATCTGCAAAGGCTTCCACGTAGTGACGGACTTGGTGTTGAGATCGAGTTTCAAAAGCGCTGGCGGAGCCGCGGACAGAGCGGCAAGGAACACGGATCTGTGATCCGCGCTCCACGCAACGGGCGCAGCAACTCCATCAAAGGGTATAGTTTGTGCGCTTTTATCACAAAAGCTGATCAGCACAAGATTTCGTCCCGATAACCCTATCATCTTTTCGCCGTCGGGAGCGATCACTGGGTCGTCCACATAAGGCAAGCCAGTAAGTGCCGTCGGCGCGCCCCCATCTAACGGTTGCCGATAGATCATCAGCGACCCGCCTGGATAGGAACCACCCGCCAAAATGACGCGGTTCGAAATGAATCTCACCCATTGGTAATGCAAACCGTGCCCTGAAATGCGCGTGGTTGAGCCGCGCTCGAATGGGACCAGCGTCAACGCGGCGTCATCATCCGGATCGAGGATCAGAGCGAAACGGTCATCCGGCGACATTGCCATGGCGCGCCCCGAAGCGATGACACGTGACGATTGACGAGCGTTGTCAAACAGCAGTGTCGTGTAGTGTTGACCTCCAGCGTCACCGCTCTCGGTGAACAGCAAGCGTTCGCCGTCACTCGAGATCGCCTGCACGGTCGGATCATCGAACTGGGTTACATCCATTTCTTTGCGCGCTCCCGGAAATTCGGCTAGCATCGCGCCACGCGGGTCGTCCACTGATACCAGCGCACGCCCATCCGCAGCTATGTCGAAGAGCCGAAGCGATGCGGGACTGTTTGTCATCCGCCGCAATTGACCGGACGTAGACACCGCATACAGGTTTCTCACCACGCCGGTTTTGCTCGCCGTGAACCAAATTTCGCGGCCTGACCGCGACCAGGCTAGGCCGGCGGCGCTGTTCCAATCCGCTGTCAATTGCCCGGTGTTGCCGCTTCTATCCACCAGACGGACATGGCCGCGATCGTCGTCGCGAGTGGAATGCTCAATGAATGCCGCTTCATTGCCGCTGGGCGATACGCGGAGATCGCTGATCCAACCGGTGCACCGATATGCTACGTGACCGGATGGAAATTCTACCCTCGATTCAGCACCCACGACCCGAACTAAGGCCAGCTCACGGCCGTCGGGAAGCCAATCGGCCGCGCGAGCGTTGTCAGCATTCAAAGGCGACTTCTGGCCGGCCGGTGAAACTTGCGCAAGCTGGGCCGTCTTTTGATTGGCTGGCTTCGTTAGCACGGTGACGCCGCCCGATGGCGAGACCGAAACAAGCGTTCCATCCCCGACCACCGCCGGCGGCGTGGTTGTCCCTTCAATTCCCAACTTAAGTGTGCGTGCGCCTTCGGGCTCCGAGAACGTGCTATAGATGGCGCTCTTCGCGTCCGGTAAGAATCGCGCAGAACGTATTACTTGCGCGCGGTATGTCAGTGGATGAAAGACGGGTTGAGGCGATCTTCCTTTGGTTCCGAAATATAAATAAATGCCGAACCCGATCAGCGCCGCAAGCGTACCTATGGCTACGAGTCCATAACGCTGCTTGGACCGCACTGGGTCTGATTTGATCTGCTCAGCCGGCGCCTGAAGCAATTCAGCAGGCCGAGGTTCGACCACAGGTTCTTGGGACACAGCAGCAGCGGAGTGGTCGGTTTCCGGGGCGTTTTGCTTGCTGATGTCGAGAACTGGCCAGACAAAGCGATAGCCCAGACGCGGAAGCGTCTCTATATATCGAGGATGCTCCGCTGAGTCATTCAACGCGACTCTCAGCCGATTTGTGGCGGTGTTCAGGCCGCTTTCGAAATCGACAAAGGTGCCTTCAGGCCAGAGTTCACGGCGCAATTCGTCCCTGGTCACCAGTTCGCCCGGCCGGTCAATCAAAACACGCAGAATTTGAAGTGGCTTGGCTTGAACTTTAATACGGATACCGTTCTTCCGCAGTTCCTGTATCTCTGGGCGAAATTCAAACGATCCAAAGCGCACGACGCGCTCGTGTTGGCGAGGCACCCATTCGCTGCCATTCGACTGCTGCTCGTAAGGCATGCATCCTCCCACAGCTTCTACGAAACCTTGGCAACGTGAGTTCCAAACTTAGTGTGTTACTCAATCTCAATGATTGGTTATTTGTAGGTAGCTAGCCGTTTGTGCCGGGAGAGTCTGACCGTGTGCTTCTGGAACTAAGCTGTCGCAAAACGCGACAAGAATGTTTGAACATCACCAACCCGTTGCGCGCGGGCTAACGGAAGGACAAGGCGGCAGGCGCAGCCCCCGCGGTCTTCTCCAATCGGATTGCGTCGGTTACCTGTATCCGGGTCGCTATAAGATCGGCTTGTTCCGCATCGTTGAAGCGTTGCAAGACCCTAAGCAATGCAGCATATTCGCGTAGGCAAAGAGCAAAATCCTGTCCATCCCTGCCTATGGAAGCTTTGAATGCAGTAACGGCTTTGGCATATGCCTGTTCCGCTTCATCTAAATGTTTTGAGGCTCGCTTAACGATGCCGATGTTACGCCACGTGCCTGCGACCTGCACACTGTCCGGCCCGAAGCATTTCTCTTGAATACTTTTTGCGCGTTCGTAAAGCGGAATAATTTCATCCCACTGCTTGCGAGCGAATAGCTCCGCGGCAATATTGCTGAGGTCGGAAGCAACTTGAGGATGATTCGGCCCTAGTTGCACCTCATCGATGCGGAGAGCTGCGCGATATCGGACTTCGGCTCGTTTGTGATTGCCCGCATGGTCCTCCAAAGTTCCCAGATTGGTCAACGTCGCTGAGTACTGTGGGCTGTCTGGCCCTTTTACTTTTGCCCAAAGCTGCAGGGCGATTTCATATTCGGTCTTGGCGGCCGCGCGATTATTGCGGCGCAGTTCGAGACAGCCCAACGTATTATGCAGATTTGCAGCCTGCTCGCTTTCAGGCCCCGTAAGGCGGAGCGCTATATTTAATGCCTCGTCCGCATTCTTTTTGGCCGCATCAAATTCCCCGAGATTCGCCTGTAGCATCGCCAACGAATTGAGTGCTTCAACCACACTCAAACTTGCGCCGGCATTATCTGTTCTATAAAGGCCGATGGCACTTATCAGCAACTGCTCCGCTTCGCCTGCCTTCAAAAGAGGTATCAGCGCCAACGCCAGATTGTTCTGCGCCGTCGCTTTGTCGCGGTTGCTCACGTCCGGAAGTTTGTTTTCGATCGCCAGCGCGAGTCTGTCCTTTGCGGCCGCATCCATGTAATTGCCGGTATCAAAATTAAGAAGACCAGCCGCAACCAACAACTTGGCGTATTCGATGCTGTTTTCACCCTTGGTGCGCAGAATAACGTTCAACGCTTTGTCGAAGAATCGGCTTGCGGCATCATACTTTCGTTGCTTCTGGGCTATCAGGCCCAAGTTCGATAACACCAGTGCGCTGGTCGATGAGCCGGCCAACCCGCTACGTTCCAGGACGGCCATCGCTTCCTGAACTCGCTGTTCCGCTTCGGGCCACCGTTCTTCTTGTAGCGCCACCGCACCCAAATTGTTTAGCGACGCAGCACGTTCTTGTTCATCCGGCTCAGCCAGACGTGCGTTTAGTTCCAGCGACGTCTTACAGTCTTTTTCAGCATCGCTGAATTTTCTTTGTTCCTCGTGGACGTGAGCAACGTTGTTCCAAAGGATGACGGC
>DASREJ010000121.1:0-18874 GCA_035652115.1 Bryobacteraceae bacterium | reverse complement strand
AGCCATTCAGTAGGCGAATCAAGATCGGCGGCATCTAGTAAAAACGACTACGTTCTTCTAAGGTAAGCCGCGGGATCTACCAACCAGTTGTGCGGTGTAGAGTCTTCCAAAGCGCCGATTAAGAACGAGATCGGAAAAGCTAGGGCAGCAGACTTCGCCAATTATAGATAGGCTGCTGTCGGCTTAGCGTTTGTCGGAGCAGATGCCAGAAGCGCACCTTAGCAGGTCGGTCGGGCAACTCCCTTGTAAGGTGATCATCCGTTTCTGCCTGCCAGCTTCGTAGCAGTGCTTGAAATTCCTGGAAATTGAGGCATTCTCCAAGGTTTGAGCGCAATGCGTCGTCCAATGCAGAAACAAGCTTCGCCGTTGTGGCAGTCTTAGTTGCATCTTCGATTTTGCCGCTTGCGAGCACTTTACCGTCGAGAGAGATGAGATAACGGCTTCGCTCCAACCCGTTCTCACTGACCTGGAGGCTAAGAGCGGGTAGCGAAAACCCAAACTCTGCGGCAATGTTGCGCCGTAATCGCGCAATTCCTTCTTGCAACTCAGACTTAGACCTTGCATCTTCCGGTCGCAAATCGGTTCCTATTTCAACGTTGATCCGCTTGTGAGTAGTGGTATTTTTCGAAATCGGGTTACCGAGGATCTTTTTCCGATAGATTCCTAGACGTCTATGAAGAGTGGGCGAATCGCTCCATTCCGGTTCGCTATCCAGCACTCTCTGCAATTCATCGATGGCCGCTTGCCAATCTTCTTGAGCAGCAGCGATATAACAAAAGTTCAGCCGGTATAGAACATTGTCAGGTCTCAGCCTGAGCGCCTGCTCCGATGCAGTTCTTGCCGCCACGAGATTCTGCGCACGGTCGCCCGTTAAAAGGCTAAGCAGATAAACGGCGCGCCCGTTTGCATCATCCGCAGCAATGACATCTACAGATGATGTGTAACTGCTCACTTCTGCCAACTTTTGCCAGAAAGATTGAGAGGAGGCAGACCAACGCGAAGCGTTACTCCAGTTGCCTCTAGCAGCTTCCGTCGCTGCCAGTTCACCAGCAATTTCTGCAGCGGAATTTAGATCGCCTGCGGCAACATACAACTGGAAAGCCTGCTCCATCGATTCCGTCGCCTTGGTCCATTCGGTTAGATTCCGGTGCGCTTTACCTAAAGCGACCAAGCAATCTGCAAGATAGGGGCAGCCCGCCTGTTGCCAAGAATCTCGAATTCTTAGCAGCCCTGGAATCGTCTCTGCTGCCTGACCCTTTCGAATCTGTAAAAGGGCTTTGCCAAGCTCCACAAGGGCCACCATTGAGCTGAATCCTAAATCGCGCCAAGTTTCTCCAGCGGCATTAAACTCGATAAGCGCATCGTCAAATCGTGCTGCATCACGAAGGAGACATCCAGCGTTGTAACGGCTAGCAGCGTATAACCACGTCGGCGCCGGCTCGGCACTGAGCCTTGCAACCTGACGATAGAATTCGAGCGCTGCATCCGTGTTCCCTTTCGACTCGGTCAGTAACCCGCGTTCAAAGCAGATATCGGCACGTAGGCCAGGTTCGTCTTGCGTTTTTAGTGAATCTAGCAGTTGTTGTGCACGATCAAGTTGCTTGCTGTCGCGAAGAGCGGTTGCATAATGGCAATCTAGTCCCATTACATCTGAGCCGGATCTGTTTGAGAGCATTGCGAGCGCTTCCCGGTAAGACGTATCGAGCAGAGTTGGCGATGATCTCGAAAACACGGTCATCAATTGCCAGTCCAGAGCCATGAGGAGATCCGGATCATTCGTGCTTGATCGAACCAGATCCAGCGCAGCAAGCGCTGCCTCGGTACTCTCTTTACCACGGCCCGCGACATGCAATGCGTGACATAATCCGATCTGCGCATATTTTTCTTGTTCTGCGTTGCCCTCGGCTCGAGCGGCCTCGACTGCCTGCTTGTATGTCTCGATAGAAAGCCACAAGTCTTGGAGGGACTGATAGCAGAGTGCAAGATTATGCAGCCGCAGTCCTTGATTCCAAGCGTCTGCGCCGATTTGCTCTTCGGTGTCTACGCCCTGTTCCAGGAACTGTCGAGCCTCTGAGTATCGGTCTTGCTTCGACAGTATCCATCCGAGTTCCCCTAAGATCAGTATTTTTAGCCGCGACGGTTCCACAAGGCGATTGAGGAGCTCGCGAAAAATATTTTCCGCCGCCTGATATTGAAGAGCTTCGCCGGCGAGTCGCCCTTCGTCATATCGAAGCTCCAGGAGATAGCGTTCCACTTGATGCCGTTGGGCTTTCTCTTCGCCAATGCGTTCGAGGTAATCGCGTGTGGCGTGAACCAAAGTACGGCATACCCTTACTGCGTGTACCGCGTTGCACTCTCTGTAGTAATCTTCGAAACGTTTAAAACCGGCGGGAGGATACCTCAGAATGTCGTGATAGATTGCCTCTAACATCGCCTCAACCTTGCGCGACTCGGCTTCCGAAGGCATACCCTCGGAGAGAACCTTTGTGGAAATCCGCCGAGCTTGAGCGTCGAAATGGCGCGAAAGTTTGGCATTTAGCTGTTTATATTCAGACAGCCGCTCGTTAGTCCGCCACTCACAGAGAAACATTTCCCGAATCGAATCGTGGTATGCAAATCCTGAGTCGGGCCTGGAGACTACGAAGTTGAATGTCTGCAGTTCGCTGAGTAAGCGTTCATTCACGTCGGCTTCGTTCGGAAATCCACGTAGGACGCCGATAATCTCAGCATCGAATTTGCGCGGAATCGCGCAAACCGGAACAATTTCGCCGAGCATGGGCGACCGGCGCCTCGCGTCATCGAGGATGTGTTCGATACGATTCGCGTCCGAAAATTTGTTGCGCTTTAACGTCTCAATGAGCGCTAGTACGGCATTATTGTCCAACAGCCCCTCACTTAGACAGCCTTCGGCAATTGCTGGCGGGTATCTTTCAGCCAATCGGTCAGGCGGAGAATTCCATTGTGTTTCTGAGGCAGCAGCGTAGTTACAAGAAATCTGAGAAGATCCATCGACCCACTGAACTCTTCGCAGCCATGAAGCACCAAACAGTCGCGCATTTGATCCGGTCCCCATGTCTGTTCAATCGTTGGCATTGTGCTGACGTATTGCTGCCAATTTTCACAGATGTGCGCGAAGCTAGGTGGCCACTGCTTTCCTGCAATGACGACGAAGAGGCGGAGGTTTGGACAAAGGGCAATGGAGCCAACAAGAACGTCTATCGCCCACTCTCTTACCTCGATGTTTCCATCATCCCAGTGATCAATCAAGACGACTACGGAGGCCCTGCTGGCAGCAGCCCGCAACTTCTCTGTGACCAACCGCAAAAACTCCGAACGTTGTGCATTATTGCGCTGAGCTCTTTCGGAAAGATCGGGCTGATAAATGTTCACTGATCCATGCTGTAGTTGTATCTGTCCAAAGATGGGCGAGTTCTTAAATGTGCTATCTGCTGCGCCTATATTCGCAGCCATTAGCCCTTTGCTGCTCCGGACAGGCGAACGCTGCTTGGGTCCAAGTCGCTTCTCAATCCCACGTTTCTCTGGAAATTGACGTAACGAATCGTCGTTCCGCTTCTGATTGCCGCCACGCCCTCCGCCATTGTTGTCTAGCCGAAACGATTCATGAATGGAGAGTTCGTCATGTATTTTCTGACAGAACGCTTCGCTGTCCTTTATTACGGAATCTTTTAAATCGATCAGCGCGACGGGTACACCGGGGCTAGGAAATTGACATCGGTGTTTAAGGCGCTTGAGGAGCGAAGTTTTGCCGCGGTCACCGCTGTCAAACAGTTTCAAAATCCGAGTACTAGGCAGCCAATTAGGCAATGACGTCGGCTCTCCTCGGAGTAGCGCCAAGAACTGGTTTTCAGCGATGGGAAATGGAATTAGTGTGGCAGCTTCGATTTCGCGTCGACGCCCATCCATACGCGCGCTCTAATCCTTCCGGTTACTATTGATCTGGCCAATAATCGTCGAATTTTGAACTTTACTTCTATTGACGTGTATCGAAGCACGAAACTGAGGCGCGTGTGTCTCGAGTAATTCGCTTATCTTTTTTCGGAGACTCGGGTCTTCTTCCATCTTTTCATCGAGGATCTCTTCTACCGGTTTGCGATACCGCTCTGGATTGTCTTGAAATAGCTTGAGGGTCGTCAGTTCCTCTTCGGATCGAAACACGGAACCGATAAGCTTCCAAGCTTTTGCAGGAGCCTCACGGACGCGTTCGCCAGCTCCTTTTCCCAAAGTTTCGCCCAGCGCTTCCGCGGCCTTTTCGCCGCCTTTTTTGAGGAAAGGCATAAGTAGCGAAGCCACAAATGTTTCGGCCAGCACGTTCTGAATATCCCCGGCTGCGAACCCCGCAGAGACTGCCAGTATAACTCAAAAAATAAAAGCAGAATGATTATGTTGGATTGAATTCACGAATAATTCTGTTTACACTGACTTATCGCCTGACAGGCAATTTATGGCTATCCTCGAGCACAATTTTCTTACTCTTCCTATGCCAGTCGATTGGGAGGATGCTTCTCAAGTAATTGCGCTTGGTCCTGAAGAGGATGGATTCAGACCCAATCTTGTATTTTCAAGTGAACCTGTGCGGCGCGGTGAGGACTCTGCCGCTTTCGCGGCCCGGCAGTTACCGCAGCTTCGAGACGCACTCGATTACTATCAGGTGATCTACGAAGCGCCAGCGGCTTATGGGCCGAATCAAGGATATCTTCGACACCATGCGTTTCGGATGGAGCAAGGTGAAGTGGGGCAACTCCAGTTTTACGTTGTACTGGCCGGCCGGGCACACACCTTTACCTTTACCCATCTGCGGGAAAAGTTTCCAGAAGCTCTAAAAATGGGCGAGTACCTTTTCGCCCAGGCGCGCTTAAACGTTAATGATTTGAAGGATCCCGATCAACTCGATACCTTCGATTTCTGATCGACTCAGATCTTTCTTTCGCCGGGCGTCGTGGATCGTACGTAGTTTCTATCGCGAAGCTGTTTCCTGCTTCGTAGGCTTGGGCATAGGTAGACGCGGCATCATTTCCGGGCGAGTAGCTGTGTTGTAGACAAACCAAGCCATGATGGCCGAGGCTTGCATAACATCGCCCGGCTGCACGCGATCATAAAAATCCATGTTCGAGTGGTGCGTGCGCGTACCATATTCCATTGGATCTTGCAGAAAGCCGAAGCCTGGCAGGCCAATCCAAGTAAATGAAGTGTGATCAGTGCCACCGGGTTGACGAGTGGGCGGAGCGGTCGCACCCACCACCGCAATAGCGCCCAGATCGTGAAACGGTTGCAACCATTCCTGAAAAATCGGCACAACCATGTCATTGCCGCCGGCGCTGATTCCACGGAATTTGCCGGTCCCGGTGTCATCGTTATAGTACGCGGACAGCTTGTTATATTCAGGCCCCAATTGCATAGTGTCGCGACGCGCAAAGTGCTCCTGCACATAGGCGATAGAACCGAGCAGTCCCTCTTCTTCACCGCTCCAGAGGGCTATGCGGACCGTACGAGCCATCGGCAGCTTCAACGCTTCCAGTATCCGAACCGCTTCGATGGCGACAGAACTGCCAGTGCCGTTGTCGGTTGCGCCCGTTGCGCCGTGCCAGGAATCAAGGTGCGCGCCAAGCATCACCAACTCATCCTTTTTCGTGGTGCCCGGGATTTCACCGACCACATTGAAGGAATCGGGCGAATCGTTAATAAACTCAGTTCGAATATCGAATTCAAGCTTGACCGGAATATTGTGCTGCACCAACCGCGCAATGCGGTTGTAATGCTCCGGCGTGACAGCGACCATCGGAGGAGGAATGGGATCTTTCGGATTACGAGAGCCTCCACTGGTCGCGAATACAGTCCCGCCGTCGCCGTTCGTTCCGTATTGCAGGACCACGAGAACGCCTTCGTCTTTGAAAAATTGATTTGTTTTGGCGCGCAATTTTGCGGCGGCTTCACGTTCCGCCGGCGTAGGAATGGGCGTACCGCCACGTCCGCCTCCACCGGGACCTCGGAAGAAACGCGATGGGTCGGCCGTATTCTCACGTTCAATCAATTCCTGATCGGTCAGCCGGCGCGCCATTGGCTCGGTGATCATCTCAATCTGCTTCGGCTCCATCGTGAGGACAATCTTGCCCTTCAGCTTGCCTCTATATTTGTCAAAATCCGCTTCGTTGTGAATGATGGCCAGAACCGGCTCGCCTGTGACGTTGCCGTCAGTGCCGGGAGTCCATGCCAAAGGGAATCCGATTAGCGGCATATATTGAGGCTCCAGCAAGCTCGCCGAAAAATGAGTGAGACGCCAGCTTTGGCCGAATGGCCCCCATTTTTCGAGCTTGACATTCTGAAGGCCGTATTCTTTCAAGCGCTTCACAACAAACTCGGCGGCCGCACGATGTCCCGGCGAATCAGTCAAACGCGGTCCGTAGACATCCGTCAGGTAAAACAGGTGGTCCATCACTTGCGAGTTCTGAAACGCTTCGGCCTTAATGCGGTTGGCGACGCTGAGATCAACGGTCTCAGCAGCCGTAACGGTCAACGCAAACGCTGCCAGCAGGGCGGCAAATCGGGTCATCCCTAAATCTCCTAATTAGATCGAATGTACCGCAGGCGTTAAAACGGTCTGCGTTTTGTCAGATCAGGAGAATATCGAGCGTGCGAGGGCCGTGGACGCCACGCACTCGCGTCATTTCGATATCGACGGTAGCGGACGGCCCAGAAAAGAACGTGAGAGGGCGGCCTTTAATCGATTCGAGCCGCCGTATCGCCTCCGGAACGAGTTCGACGATATCTCCTTTACGCAAAATGCAGAGATGATAATCCGGAATCAGCGTAGCGGCTCGCCGCCCTTGTGTAGGAGAACTTTCCAGCACCACGGTACCGGTCAAGGCAATACCAAGCGTACATTCGGTTACGACGCCATCGGCGGCATCAAGCTGTTGTTTGCTGAGGTTGTTATCAGGAACAAAATCGAAGTCTTCCGGCAGCCATTCGCTTGGTAAACCGGCGGGAACGATAAGGGTTTGTTTACCGCGCTCGGTAAGAATGTTTGCGATGTCAGATTGGATATTGCCGGTTGAATAAAACGGAGTGCCGTTGTAGTGACGAATTCGCTCATCGAATAACTTGAGGCGCTGCGCGTCGTCCAAATTTCCGCGCGCACGGTAGGCACGCGACAGCAGACTCCACTCGTGTTGCTGCTGGGAAACGCGCGCGGGATTGTCGGCTACCCCGTTGGCTCTGCGAATGCGCGCCAAAATAGCGGCACGAGACTCGGCGCTCATTGGCCCTTGTCCTTTTCGCGTTGCAACCACCAGTCGCGAAATGATTTTCTTGGCATAGGCGCAAGGTCGCGCGAATTAGTCCAGCCTGAAAGCATTCCCGGAAGCCGATTGATGATGCCATCGTGGACGAGCGGGCCTTGCGCGAATTTCGCAAGCGCCTCTGCCGTGGTCATCAACCCGGAACTCGAGAACACCAACGCCATGGCTTGCATGGCGATGTTTTCCAATTGGAATTTGCCGAGTAGCGTGCGCTGCTCGTCGCGAATAATCTCGCCTCTTAAGAAAATGAGAATCTCGGGAATGTTGATCTTTACGGGGCAAACATCGTAACAGGCCCCGCACAAGGATGAGGCGTAGGGCAGACTGCGCGAATGCTCTAAATTCTGAAGCTGCGGCGTAACAATAGCGCCGATCGGGCCCTGATAAACCGAGCCGTAGGCGATCCCGCCCGTCTGATGATAAACAGGGCAGACATTTAGGCAGGCGCCGCAGCGGATGCAGTTCAACGCCTCACGCCCCTCGCCATTGGCGAGAACACTCGTCCGCCCGTTGTCGAGCAGAATGACGTGGAACTCGCTTGGGCCGTCGGCCGGTGTAACGCCAGTCCAGATTGAGTTGTACGGATTCATGCGCTCGCCTGTGGCGGATCGGGGAAGGCTTTGCAAGAACACTTCGAGATCGCGAAATGTAGGGACAATTTTTTCGATGCCCAACAGCGTGATAAGCACATCGGGCAAGGTCAGACACATCCGTCCGTTGCCTTCGCTTTCGACCACAACAACGGCGCCGGTGTCGGCAATCGCGAAATTAGCGCCGCTGAAACCGATGTCCACCGTAAGAAATTTGTGACGGAGATACAAACGCGCGGCTTCCGCCAACTGCTGAGGATCGTCGGTCAGATTGTCGATTCCGAGTTCGTGTAGCGGGATTTTCTTCTGAAAGATGTCGCGGATTTGCGTGCGATTGATGTGAAGCGCGGGAACAACGATGTGCGACGGATCTTCGTTTCCTAATTGCACAATGAGATCGGCAAGGTCCGTCTCATGCGGAGTTATTCCGCTGTTTTCCAGATAATCATTCAGGCGAATTTCGTTGGAAGTCATCGTCTTGACCTTGATGATTTCCTTGCCTGTGCAGTCGGCGATGATGTTTCCGATGATCTGGTTTGCCTCGTCGGCATCGGTAGCCCAATGGACCATTCCACCCGCCCGCGTTACGTTCGCTTCAAACTGTTCAAGGTAGAGGTCCAGGTATTTCAGGGTGTGGTTTTTGATCGCATGGCCGGCTTCACGGAGTTCTTCCCAATCGGGCAGTTCGCCGGTCATGTTATTTCGTTTCGCTTGAATGATATTGGTCGCGTTGCGAACGTTAGTTCGAAGCTGCGTATTGATTAGCGCGGCACGGGCAGCCCGGGGAAATGACGGCGCGTTTTCCGCGTTGCCGATATGGACGCTCATGCCGTCGGCTCTTCACGCGTTGACGCGAGAATCTGCGCAATGTGAATCGTCTTCACTGGCTCTTTGCGCCGGTGCAACCCACCGTAGATGTGCATGAGGCAGGAGTTATCGCCTGCCGTACAGATTTCCGCGCCGGTGTCGAGAACGCAATGAACTTTGTCATCCAGCATGGCCGACGACGTTTGGGAGTTCTTGATGGCGAAAGTTCCTCCAAAACCGCAGCATTCCGTACGATTCGGCAGTTCAATAAGCTCTATACCTGCGACTCGCTGCAATAAACGCAGCGGGGCGTCTCCAACGCGCAGCATCCGCAGCGAGTGACAGGAAGGATGATACGTGACGCGATGCGGATAATAGGCGCCTACATCTTCGACCGCTAATTTGTTCACCAAAAGCTCAGTCAGTTCAAAAACTCGAGGTACCACTTGCTTCACCTTGACGAGGAGTTGAGAATCTTGAACCATAAGAGCCGCTTTTTCGTAGTGGTCGCGAATCATGGCAACACAGGAAGCTGAAGGCGAAACAATGACTTCGTCGTCGGCAAACAGCTCTACAAATTTTCGAACGAGGGGGATGGTTTCGCGCTGATAACCCGTGTTGTAATGCATCTGCCCGCAACAGGTCTGCTGAGGGCGAAAAATAATCGTGTGGCCCAGGCGCTCCAATAGCTTTACGACAGCGATTCCCGTTGCGGGGAAGAGCACGTCGTTATAACAAGTGACAAAAAGCGAGATCTGCACGAATCAATTACAAGCATAGAATCACGGTGGCAGCGGATAAGCGGCCATCAACCAAGTTGTATTATGGCCGTCGATGAAGCTTGCGCGGTCAGTTGGGGCTGTGAGTGCTGTTCTGGTGACCCTGGTGCTTGCAGCCGCCGAACTGGGAATTGTTTGCACGCGACTGTCGGACCGCCCGCTCCTTTCTCCCGGCAGCGGCTGGACCGAGTTCGGACTATTCAATCCGGCGGCGATTCGCATAAATGGAAAGACCGTCCTGCTATTTCGCGCGCAGGATAGGAATCACATTTCGCGTATCGGCTATGCAGAGAGTTCAGATGGATTGCACTTCAACGTCAAGCGTGAGCCGGTTCTTTCCCCGGAAGCCGACTATGAGAAGGGCGGCGGAGTAGAGGATCCTCGTGTGGTTCAGATCCAAGGCACTTACTATCTGACGTACACAGGTTATGACTTGCACTCCGCGCAGCTATGCCTCGCCACATCTACGGACCTGATTCATTGGACGCGGGAAGGCATCATCCTTCCTGCCTATAGGGGCACTTGGAACGAGCAATGGACTAAATCAGGCGCGATCATACCCGAACAAATCAGCGGTAAATGGTGGATGTACTATCTGGGAACCAAAAAGGATTCAGACGGCAAACCGCGAGACTATATGGGCTTGGCTGAGTCCGACGATCTGCTGCATTGGAAGGATGCAACTACAAAACCGGTGCTCGATCGCAGACCGACGGCATTCGATTCGCGTGTGATGGAGCCCGGCCCGCCGCCCTTTGTGACATCAGCCGGCATTTTGCTCTTCTATAACGGTGCTGACGAAAAGCTGACTTATGGTCCAGGTTGGGTTCTCTTCGACAAGAAAGATCCGCAGCACGTTATTGCGCGGGCTGATCGGCCGTTCATCGCGCCTACGCTGCCGTGGGAAAAAAACGGAAATGTTCCAAACGTAATTTTTCTTGAAGGCGCAATCGAAAATGTGGCGCCGAAAGAAGGAATACTCGACTTTACCGGTTACTACGGGGGCGCGGACAAGAATGTAGGCGGCCTCCGGATCAGCGTGCAGCTACCGGCGGCGAAGTAGAGGCTATCAGATCACTCAGCTTCCGATGGCGTCGTAATGCTGACCGTGCATTTCGAATTCGACTAATTGGCGTGTCTGGTTCACTGGCAGCAAACGGACGATAGCCCGATCCAACATACTAAAAATCGCCGTGTTTGCACCGATGCCAAATGCGAGCGAAATCATTGCGACAACGGTAAATAACCGCGTCTTTAGAAAACCTCGAATCGCGTAGCGAATGTCGCCTAAAATCTGATTCATTCGTTGCCTCTCGCGAAGTGTCGTCCTGTTTAGACCGCCCAGAAGGATTTCGGTTAGGCTCTACTTAGGTCGATTGCATGATGTCGTGATGGATGCGCATAATTAGCGCCGTTCTTTTGTCGATTTACGCAATGCGCGGTCCTGTTGTTCCACAAATCAATCGCGGTTGAACGCGAATATCAATCGTTCGAATAAGCTTTTTGGCCACCGGCGTGCCAGCTAAAGGACATGAATTCGAATGCTATTCTCGGGTCAGGCGCAGACTATGAGCTTTGTGAAGTTTGCTGCGAGCCTCTTCAAAGAGGCCGGAGCTACGCCCGCCGGGCCATTTAGAAAGCTCTGCCTTTCGCCGATCAAACGCCGCGCGGCTGCGGCGCTGATCACCGGGCTTACCGTTCTGACTGCGGTACATGCGGTACAACGAACTACTCCGCAGCCGTTTCGCGAATATCCAGGCGACGAATACAGGGTTTCGCAAATCCCGCTGCCGCCTGACTACAACGAGAAGACCGAGTGGGTATTTGCGCGCCTCATGTATCCCTCAATTCCCGACGCAGGCTTTCGGCACGCCGGTTGGGACTGGAGAACGGGACATTCGAGTTGGACAAACGATTATCCGCGCGCGGACCGGCATTTTCTGGAAGCTGTCCGGCGATTGACAAGGCTGCAAGTCCGGTCTGTGGAACAGCCGATCAATCTTGAAGATAAAGATGACGTCTACAACTATCCGTGGCTTTATGCCGTCTTTGTTGGCGAGTGGGATTTGACCGACGCCCAAGCTAAGATCATACGCGAGTATTTACTGCGTGGCGGCTTCCTCATGTGCGACGACTTCTGGGGAACTGTGGATTGGGCCATCTTCAACCAAAGCATGAAACGCATTTTTCCTGACCGCGCTATTGTCGAAATTCCCGATAACGACCCCATCTTTCACACCGTCTACGACCTCGACGACCGCTATCAAGTACCGGGCGAATGGGCAGTCCGCACTGGAGTCCCGTTTCGCAATGATGGTTACGTCGCGCACTGGCGTGGTATCTATGACGACAAGGGACGCCTCATGGTAGCTCTGGCTTTCAATTCCGATTTAGGCGATTCCTGGGAGTGGGCGGATTATCCGGGGTATCCGGAACAGTATTCCGCACTAGGCGTGCGCATCGGAGTCAACTACATCATCTATTCGATGACGCACTGAAGGAACTGGCAATGTCTAATCGACCTCTGCTGTTAGCTGCAGGAGCCATGATGGCATTTTCGGCAGCAACGCCTCGCGACCCATTAAGCTCCGACGATATTAAGTTTTTACAAGATCCCGGCGGTTGGGAGTACATAACGGTTTCAGACCAGGATGCGGGAATTCAGACCCAACATACGTGCTTCGACGGACAGCCGCATCCAGGACAATGCAGCGGAAAGATGACTTTTACTCGCGCCAAAACCTTTGTCCAGCAAGTGTCCATTCATGGGGCGACCGTCAGCCGGCGCGGCACGTACAAGATCGAGGGCGATCAACTTTCGTTTTTTGACGAATTCGGTACGCGCGATGGTCCTTATGCAGTACAACTCAATCGTGAGTTGAAGACGCTGGTCTTGAGCATGCCGCAAGTGCGGCTGGAACTCGAGTTGGAAAAACAATACAAGGACGATCGCGAACAGAAAAGGCCGCCGCATCACTGAATGGCGCTGAAATAGCGGTGATTTCCGTGATGATGTTAGCATCGCTCTCGTGCAGGAACACGAATGCAGGAACACGAAGTCTACGGCGCAATCGGCGAGCAGGGATTTCAACGATTAATTGCGGCGTTTTACCGCCAGGTTGCAACCGACGACATACTTGGGCCGATATATCCTAAACACGACTTGGCAGGGGCCGAAGACCGGCTGCGTAAGTTCTTGATCTTCCGGTTCGGGGGCCCGGAAACATATATCGAGGAGCGAGGCCATCCGCGGCTTCGGATGCGTCATGCGCCGTTCCGGGTCGATCAAAATGCGCGTGACCGTTGGATGGAATTGATGAACCGCGCTTTGGATGAAGCGGAAATCCCGCCGGCTGTTCGGGAAATTCTAGTTGCCTATTTTGATTCGACGGCGACATCGATGATGAATTCACGATAATCGCAGCAAATCTGGGCAATTATGGTCAAGTTACATATAATGCTCCCGAGTCGATAGATGTAATTCAATTGGGAGAATTTTTATGGTTGGGCATTCATTCTTATCGCGGCATGCGGTCAAGCACAGAGTACTTCGTCGGGTCTTTTCCATTACGGCGGGGCTTGCAACCCTCGCTTCCATCAGTTGCGCGCAGCAAGATTACGTCGGCAGATTTGACTTATTCGGCGGATTCAGCTACCTGGAAAGCCCCCACATCAATTTGGCGGAGCGAGGCTTTCATTTTCAATTTGGCTATCGGCCCAAGTCATGGTACACGCTGGGTTTTGATTACAGCGTCAGCACCGGGCATTTTTCGCTGGCTCCGGATCTGCTGACCACATCTCTTCAGCAGCAATTGGGAGCGCAAATCGGCGCGCTGATAAAGGCCGGTATTCTTCCGCCAACCTATACGTTGACTGTTCCACTCGATTCGTTGACACAGACGTTTGCCGCGGGTCCGCAGCTTGCCTATCACGGCTGGAAGCCGATCACGCCCTTCATCCGGCCTTCTATCGGCGCTATTCATGAGATCGCAACGCCGCACGCCACGGACCCAGTGTCGGCGGCCATTATCGCCCAACTCGCGCCATCGGGTCAAAAAACGGATTGGACCGCTTTCTATGGTTTCGGAGGCGGCTTTGATGCAAATATTTCAAGGCATCTTGCCATTCGCTTCCAGGCGGATTTCGTGCATGATCATCTTTTCAGCGACCTTTTAAAAGACGGCCGAAACACGGTCCGTTTCTCCGTAGGCCCAGCAGTTCAGTTCGGCGGAAACGCGAGGAAATAACATTTCCGCCATACACATCGGCACCTCCGGCTGGCACTACAAACACTGGGTCGGGAAATTCTATCCGGATCGAACGCCCGCATCAAAGATGTTCGCGTTTTATTGTGAACATTTCGATACTGTTGAACTGAACAACACATTCTACAGCCTGCCGAAGCCCGCTGGATTGACGAACTGGCGCGAATCTTCGCCACCGCATTTCTGTTTTGCAGCAAAAGGCAGCCGCTTCATCACGCACATGAAGAAGTTGAAAGATCCAGAACCGGCGCTAGCCAAATATTTCGATGCGATTGACAAACTAGGAAAGAAAATAGGGCCGATACTCTTCCAGTTGCCTCCGAATTGGGAGTTCGACGAAGAGCGATTTGCCGTCTTCTTGGAGGCCCTCCCGAAACATCATCGGTATGCGTTTGAATTTCGCAACGAGACATGGAACAATCCAACAGCCTATAAATTGCTGGAGCGGCATAAAGCCGGCTACTGCATATTTGACTTAGCGGGCTATCAGTCGCCGCTGCAGATCACTACTGACTTGACCTATGTTCGGCTGCACGGGCCTGGCGGCAAGTATCAAGGCAGTTACAGCAATAAAGTATTAGCTGCTTGGGCAGAGCAGATTGAGGCTTGGAAGCCCAAGCTAAAGGCGATTTACGTTTACTTCGATAATGACGACAGTGGCTACGCACCACATAATGCGCTTCGATTGAAAGAACTGCTGGGTACATAATGATGCAAGTCATAGGATAAAAGAGCAAATGACTTGGATTCGACTACTGTTGCTGTTCGCCGCGTGCGCGTCTGCCGCGTGGTGTTCCGATGAGCTGACCATCTATGAATTATTGGCGCCGCAGACTCATTCATTCGCCATTACCTATGATTTTTCCACCTCCGTGGAGGGAGCGCCGTATTTGTTCAATCCCATACGGCGCGGCTCCGTTGCATCCGACGAACGCGTGATCGATGCCGCGACAGGTAAACCGCTTGTTTTTACTACTGTCACAGCAGAAGAAGCTGTAAAGAATGGATTGCGCGGCAAACCGAATTCGGACAAATACATTCAGGTGACATTGGCTCATCCGGTTCCCAAGAATGGAGAGGCACGCGTGAGAATCTATAAGACTTATACGGACCCCGCGTCCTACGGCCCGGAAAACGGCGGATTGTCTTTTCAGCGCAGTTTGGGCATTAAACGCAATGTGCTGGTGTTACCGAAGGGATATGAGTTAGTGTTTTGCGGTGCTCCCGGTATCGTCTCCACACAGGCGGATGGCCGAATTCGAATTAGCTTTTTCAACGATCGCGACGATGAGCTGATGGTGAAAGTGAAAGGGAGGCTGCTGCCGTGAAGCTTATCGTTTTGCTCAGCCTACTGACGGCGCCGATTGCATCGGGACAGATGCATCGCGCGGAACAAGACCGCGAGATCCGCTACTGGCTACTCGACCCTGCCACGCACGAATTCAAGATCTCGCACGATTTTAACGTGACGCGCGTCGGCCAGAAATCCGTACATAGCTTTGTCCGTAAAGGAAGCACGGTAGTGCAATCGCAGATTTTCGATCTCGATACAGGCGAAGAGTTGAAAACATATAACGTCACGGGGAAAGACACGAACGCTCTGGGCTACTATCCTTCGGCTGTGCCCGACGATGAGGTAGTTGTGCAGGGCGATTTGCCACATCCCATCGAAGCAGGACAATCCGTTCGAATTCGCGTCGTTGAAACCTATATGGATCCGGCATACGCAGCCAAGAATGGTGAACTCGTCTGGGACCGCACCTTAGGAAGGCCGCGAAACGAAGTTACATTACCGGACGGTTGGATGCTGACTCAGGTCAGCGTTCCGGCCATCATTTCTCTTGATCCGCAAGGCCGCATCACGTGCCGCTTTACCAATCCGCGCAATGACGAAATTCACGTCGTTTTAAAAGCGCGGCGACGGCCAGGGACGGCACGCCCTGCACCCTCTAACTAGAGGGGTCTTTTTGGCGGGTACGCGCAACGCCGCTCGCGATACCAATTCCAATAAGAACCAAGGCGCCGACACCGATCCAATGACCCGGCACGTGCAAATAGTAAGCCCCCAGCGCTAGGCCGATGATCAAAATTACGTATCCAACTATGTAGAGCGTGAAAGACATTTGACTCCTCCGACAGAGTGCCCATGTTCATCAAATGCATTCTGCATGCCATCCATCTAAGTAGTTGTTCTTGCTTAGCTGCGCTTGAAAACAGATAACGTTGCCCGAAAAAATTTACGCGGTGAATTGAAATCGATTCCGGTAGCCGGATCAGCGCAAATCAATGGAAGCAGCAGACCGGCTGCCAACATCCAAGAACTTGACCGTATACAGCCTGGCAATGACAATCGGAATCTATCATGGCGGAAGCTAACTCTGCATCGCCGCAAGAGTGGCGTCCTTCCGCTAATCCTTGGCTCATCGCCGTTTCGGTAATGCTGGCAACGTTTATGGAAGTGCTGGACACTTCCATAGCGTCCGTGGCGTTGCCGTACATCGCCGGAAGCGTTTCGGCCACGAATGACGAAGCGACCTGGGTACTGACCAGCTACCTGGTGGCGAATGCCATCGTGCTGCCGGCGAGCAGTTGGTTCAGTCTGCGCTTTGGCCGCAAACGATTCTTGCTGATTTGTATTGTCATTTTCACCATCTCCTCATTCCTATGTGGAGCGGCACCTAGCTTAGGCATTCTGTTGCTTGCACGCGCCGTTCAGGGCGCCGGCGGAGGAGCATTGCAGCCGCTATCGCAGGCGATTCTTCTGGAAAGCTTCCCGCCGCAGAAACGCGGGATGGCGATGGCGGTGTTTGCTTTGGGCGTGGTGGTGGCGCCCGTCCTGGGACCGACATTTGGCGGATGGCTCACCGACAATTATTCCTGGCGTTGGAGCTTCTACATCAACATTCCAATCGGCGTACTGGCCGTCATCATGATCATGCGATTCGTCGACGATCCGCCATACATAAAGAACGCCAAGCCCGGACGCATCGATGCGTGGGGTCTCGGTTTGCTCGCCCTTTGGCTGGGATGCCTGCAGATCATTTTGGACAAAGGTCAGGAAGACGATTGGCTCGGCGCAGTTTGGATTCGATGGGCAGCGGGAATTCTGATCGTTTCGTTCGTGCTTTTCCTCGTATGGGAGTGGTTTGGAAAGAAGCCACTGGTCGATTTGCGGGTTTTCCGAAATCGTAATTTCGCGCTGGGGTGTTTGCTTATAGGTCTGTTCGGGGCCTCTATCTACGGGATGATTACGTTGTTGCCGTTGTTCTATCAGGAACTGATGGGCTATACGGCCGAAGTGGCAGGCATTGCGGTGAGTCCCCGTGGCATCGGCGCAATCTGCGCGATGCCCATCATTGGTATTCTTACTGCCCGCATGGATAACAGGTGGCTCATCGGCGCTGGGTTCGCGATTTTCGCGCTATGCAGCTTATGGTTTGGACAAGTCAATCTCGCCATCTCGCAGTGGTCATTTTTATGGGCGATCATTCTGAGCGGATTCGGATCAGGCATGGTGTTCGTCCCGCTCTCCACAACAACCATGGGCACGCTGACAAACGAGCAGATAGGAAATGCAAGTGGACTGTATAACCTGCTTCGCAACGTTGGCGGAAGCATCGGGATATCGATTGTAAACACAATTGTGGCGCGGCATGAGCAACTGCACCGGACAGAGCTTGTACGTCATTTGCAGGCTACGAGCCCCGTTGCGCAAGAAAGGCTAGCGGTATTGCAAAATTATGTCGCCACACACAATGCAATGGGGACGAGCGGTTCTAGCGACGCTGCCCTGCAACTACTCAACGGAACGCTACATGCCCAAGCTCGACTATGGGCGTATGTGGATGACTTTCGTTATATGGCTCTGGCTTGTTTTGCTTGTATACCGCTGGTATTTTTTTTCAAGCGAGCGCGGACACGACCTGGCGCGATTCACGCCGAATAAGCGTTAAGCTAACGCTCGGGTGGGAAGATCATGAGTCTTGGGCCTGGGTGCAACGGGCGAGAACAGAATCTCGACTATATTTCGGACATATTGTTCTGAGCTCAGTTGTTCGGTTTCCTCGGCTGGAAATGCTACGAGGGATTGAAAGAAGGCGGCCAACTCATTGAAGAGAGCCACGCGGGCATAATCTTCAAAAAGATCGCGCCGCCGAATGGCATCCAAAGCAACAGCGGCTATTTCGGGCGCTATTTTCTGACGCAGTTGCGCGCAAAGCAGGTGGTATTGCAAGAAGGAGTTGTACCGCCCACGCGTGATATCAAGACCGCTCATGCCGGTGCTTAAACTCCGCCGAACAACCACAGTTCCGGCAGCCAAATCGCCGAGCCGCTGCAACCGCCGTGTACAGATCATGCTAGTTCCGCCAACAAGACCGAACAGTGGGAATAAATCTACAACGCGTACCAGATTGCGCACAACCACTTGATGAAGCTGGAGCCGCAGGCCGGCGGAATCCATTACGCGTATGCCCAGCAGCCATTTGCCAAACGTCTGACCAAACCAGAAGTATTCAGACAGAATGCCGTAAAGAAGCCAGGCGGCCAGATAGAACACCAGCAGAAGGCCCGTCCCAATGTCTTGTTGGAGCGCACGCATAAACGAGGTGAGGATCTGAAACGCCGTAGTCAAAGCGGAAATGATGCAGATGTCGATTAAAAACGCGAAGTAACGACTTACCGGGCCAGCGAGTGGAATGGCAAACCGCACCCCTTCCGACAACTGGATCTGAAGGTTGAGCCGTGGACCGTTCATAGCAGCCTGGAAGTGCTCCCCCGCGGTTTGCTTCCCGCTCTGGCAAAGAACCAAATCAGTAGCGCAAGTTCGACGAATCCAAAACCGATTTTAAAGCTGTACGGCAGTACCGGCGCATGATACTGCGAAATGAAGGATTCCACGATTCCTGCCCACACCAACATCAATGCGGCGCACATGCTTAGTGTGAAGACGTCACCTGCGATCAACCGCAGGCGATCTATGCGCGGTACTCGACTATGCCAGCCGATAAGTGCCCCGGCCAACAGAAGTCCCGCCTGGCTAGCGATTAACAATGCGGGAATTTCAAACACCCCGTGAGGGAGCAACCAGCCCGCCAGAAATGTGCCTTGTCCGGCCT
>DASREJ010000120.1:0-5557 GCA_035652115.1 Bryobacteraceae bacterium | reverse complement strand
GGCGGTGAAACCGTGAGCTTGCTGTTGCGCGGAATGAGCGCAGAACGGCCGCTGACTCTCCAACAAGCCAACGAGATTTACCAAAAGCTGTTTGATACACGGACAACAGCGGCAAAACGCGACCTGCTGGCGGAAGTTTTTCGAACATACCGGCCGTTGACCATCAAGTATTTTGTCAAAGTCATTACTCGCGGGCTGCGTATCGGACTCATGAGCAAGATGGTGGAAGAAGCGGTGGCGCTTGCGTGTGCAACGCCAGCCGATGCGATTCGCGACGCAAATAATCGGCTGGGCGACTTAGCGCATATAGCGCTCGCGGCCAGACATAGCGAACTGACCACTGTTGAGACACGCCTATTTCATCCCATTGAGTTCATGCTGGCGAAGCCGCTAGAGCGCTTCCAAGATCTGAGCAATCCGGCGGAGTGGATGATTGAGGATAAATACGACGGCATCCGCTCGCAAGTACATTTCGAGTCCGGGCACGTCCGAATCTATTCGCGCGGAATGGAGGATATTACTGCGGCATTTCCCGAATTAACGCAGAGCTTCGCGAAACTGCCAGGCAATGGCTTAATAGATGGCGAGATCCTGGCCTGGCGTGAAGGCCGCGCGTTAAGCTTCAACATGCTGCAACAGCGGTTAGCGCGAAAAAAGGTTCGCGCGACGCTCTTGGTGGAATTGCCCGTCGTTTTTATGGCGTATGACCTGGTGTTGCGCGACGGTGAAGTGCTGTTCGGAGAGCCTTATGAAATGAGGCGGCACAAACTACAAGCGCTGCTTGCGAACTTTGACTTACCATTAATAATTTCGCCACAGCACGAAGCGGCGACTCACGCCGAAATAGATGCCTTATTCGACGAAGCACGGCAACGCGGCAACGAAGGATTGCTGTTAAAACGAAAGCAAAGTTTGTATGAGGCCGGCAAGCGTAGTGGAGCATGGCAGAAGCTGAAGCGGCCTTATGGCACGTTGGACGTCGTGATCACTTCAGCGGAACAAGGCAGCGGACGGCGCGCCACGGTGTTTTCGGATTACACGTTTGCGGTGAAATCGGGCGAAGGGTTTGTGAACGTCGGCAAAGCGTATTCCGGATTGACCGATACAGAGGTGAAGGAGCTAACCAGAATTTTGCGCGCGGCGTCGACGGACCGATTCGGCCCGGTGATGGTGGTGAGACCGGAAGTCGTTCTGGAAGTGGCCTTTGACGGCGTGCAAAAAAGTGCACGGCACAAGAGTGGTTATGCGCTTCGCTTTCCGCGGATACTAAGATGGCGGCGCGACAAAAAGCCCGAGGAATGTGATGATCTCGCCCGAGTGGAAGCGCTCTACAAAGCATCGCTCCAATAAAACGAACGTTTCGGCGAAGCCAGCAATGGATGTGCCGCCCGATCTTCACCCGGCACTACGGAGTTGGTTTGATGCGCATTATTCGAGCCTGAGCGATATACAGCAGGAAGCATTACCGTATACGCTTGCGGGCGAGAACACCCTGATCCTGGCGCCGACAGGTAGCGGCAAAACCTTTGCGGCTTTTTTATCGGTGTTGTCACGCCTAGCGGTACGTGTTAGCGCAAATAAGCTGCCGAATGCAGTATGCGCGATTTACATCTCTCCACTGAAGGCGCTGGATAACGATATACATCGGAATCTTCAGCCGGCATTGAATGCGTTGAACATGGTCTCGCCGACGAAGCAGCAAATCCGGATAGAAGTACGGACCGGAGATACAGCGCAAAAAGAGCGCAATCGACAACGGCGCAGCCGGCCACATTTGCTATTGACCACGCCTGAAACGTTGAGCTCGATTTTGACGCAGACGACATGGCGCGAGACTGGCTTCGATCCAGATACGGTAATTGTCGATGAGATTCACTCATTCGCTGAAGGAAAACGCGGGTCGCTCTTGACTGTCTGCTTGGAGCGTTTGGAATATCGAGTGGGCCGGCCGGTGCAGCGGATTGGCGTATCGGCAACCGCTTGGCCGATTGAGGCGATTCAGCAGCTACTCTGTGGAGCAAGACCTTGCGCCATCGCGCGAACGGACGTCCGAAAATCCCATCGATTGGGGGTCGTGGCACCGGAAACGGGAACATGGCTTCCGCCGGCCGGTCATAATCCGTTTCGCGTTGCGCCTACTGTGGCAGAGCTAGTTTTGCGGGCTCAATGCAGCCTTATTTTTCTAACGACGCGTTCGGGTGTCGAAAGACTCGCGTTAGCGCTGAAGGTACTCCTGCCTGAAATCGACGAGCATATTGCAGTCCATCACGGCTCTGTAAATCGGGAGACCCGGCAGCAGATTGAAGACGGCCTGAAAACAGGCTATTGGCGCGCCGTTGTCGCATCGAGCAGCCTGGAACTTGGGGTTGATTTTCAAAGCGTCGATCAAGTGCTGCTAATCGGGACACCTCGCGGTGTAAGCCGAGCGCTGCAACGCCTGGGGCGCAGCGGGCACCGAATCAACGGAGTTGCCCAGGGCTCAGTAGTGGCGATGAGTTTGCCGGACCTCTTGGAATCGATCGCACTGCACGAGGCGGTACGTGAGGGACGGTTGGATGCACTACGAATTCCAGGTGCGCCGCTGGACGTGCTGGCGCAAGTGCTGCTGGGAATGAGCATAGAGCAGGAATGGGATGCGGATGAAGCATTCGAATTGATCAAGGGCGCCGGGCCGTATGCAGCTCTGTCGAGAAAAGATTTTGACGATGTACTTCACTATCTCTCGGGCCAAGGCAAAGTGCTCGGGCCATATGGAACTTACGGAAAAATTGAATTGCATAACGGCAAATTCCGTGTAGCGGACGCGAAGACAGCACGCAATTACTATTTGAACGTTGGCGTGATTAGCGCCGATTACGAAATGAAAGTCGTTTCGGTGCGGAACAAGCATCTGGGCACAGTAGAAGAGTCGTTCGTCGCCAACCTGCAGCCGGATGAGGCGTTCATTATGGGCGGTAGGCCTGTGCGCGTGAAGCGGATTCACGGAAACATTGCGGTCGTCGAAGCGGCGAAGGGCGAGCAGGTCAAGACGCCACGCTGGATGGGAAACAAAATGCCGCTGACGTCCCAACTTGCGGAAGAGGAGTTGAAACTACGGCGTGAACTGCGGATAGCTTGGGAGGAAGCCGGCGCGGCAGGGTGCGCGGCCCACTTAAGAAAGACGTATGGAGTAGACGACAACGTATGCCGGCGCGTTGGCGGTTTTATTGCGCATCATTGCCGTGCGATGCCTGTACCCACGGATGCACCCGTTCTGGTTGAGCGCATCGTCAACGGACGCAACATGCTGTTACTAGTGCATGTGGTGGTGGGGCGCGCGGTGAACCGCTCTCTCGCGTGGGTGGCGGGTGCGCGCATTACAAAAGGCAAGAGCGTGGTAGCAAATTTCGACGATCATAGTTTCTTGCTTTCCATGGATGCTCGGGTGAAGCTGAACGCGGAAGTGCTGCGGGAGGCGTTCAATCCGGTCGGCTGGATGGAAGATCTGCGGGCAACTCTTACTACAACTGAAACGTTAGGCAGATCCTTTCGCCACATCGCTGAAATCGGCCAGCTTCTTCCGCGGCGCACGCTGAAAGGCCCGGTTTCGGCGCGCACCTCCAGTTGGAACGCGAGCTTGCTTTATAAAACACTGCTGCAATATGAACCCGACCATCCATTGCTGCGAGAGGCCGTACGCGAGGTGATGGAAGATCAGTGCGATGCGCCGCGGGCGCTGGAAGAATCGGCGCGCATTTACGACACACCCATCATAATTTACGATCTGCCGCGGCCGTCCGCCTTCGGATTGCCTCTATTTGCCGCGTTCAGCCGTGAGGTGTTGGTGGCTCCTGATCCTGAACGTGCCTTAGATGATCTGGTGGCCGCGCTCTATGGAGAATGGCTGCCGGACGCGGTCAGGTAAGCACGGACGATATACTCACGGTCGATGAACGGCAACTATCTAGCGCTGGACCTTGGCGCGGAGAGTGGAAGGGCGATTCTCGCACGATTAGCAAACGGAAAAGTAAAACTGGCCGAACTGCATCGCTTCGCCAATACTCCCGTACAACTGCCGACCGGACTCTATTGGGACGCGTTACGCCTGTTTCACGAAATATGCGAGGGGATTCGCGCGGCGGCCAGGACAACAGATGACCTGGATGGAATTGGAGTGGACACCTGGGGAGTCGACTTCGGGTTGATTGGTGAAAACGGCGAACTGCTGCTGAACCCACGGCATTATCGTGATGAGCGCAACAACCGCAGCCAGGAAAAGGTTTTTGAGATCGTGCCGCGTGCTGAGATTTTCCGGCAAACGGGCTTACAGTTCATGGCGATCAACTCGCTATATCAGCTTTACGCTATCCACAGTGATACGCCGGAACTCTTACCGCTCGCGTCCAAGCTTTTGTTCATGCCGGACCTATTCAATTACTATTTGACTGGCACGTTCGCGGCGGAACGCACGATCGCGAGCACGTCACAGTTTTACGATCCGGTAAAGCAGGGTTTCGCGACTGATTTACTGCGTAAATTGGGCATGACAGGCGGATTCTTTGCAGCGCTGATGGATCCGGGGGTTGAGTTAGGACCATTGTTGCCTTACGTTTCAGAACGGTGCTGTTTGAAACGCGATGTATCGGTTTACACGACCGGTTCCCACGATACGGCTTCGGCAGTGGCAGCGGTTCCGGCATCAGAAGGCGAGAATTGGTGCTACATCAGTTCGGGCACTTGGTCATTGATGGGAGTGGAATTGCGGGAACCAGTGATTAACGAGGCATCACTGAAAGCTAACTTTACTAACGAAGTCGGCGTGGACGGAACGATTCGATTTCTGAAGAATATTCCGGGCATGTGGGTGCTGCAGGAGTGTCGAAGAGCGTGGACCAAAGAAGGGCATGAATACTCCTACACCGAATTGATGGAACGGGCAGCGGCGGCAAAGCCCATAAGCACAATCTTGGATTTGGAACAGTTCGCATCGCCCGGTAATCATCCCCAGCGCATTTACGAATATTGCAAACAAACTGGCCAGGAAGCGCCAGCCGACACGGGTGCAATGACACGCGTCATTCTGCAAAGCTTGGCGGCTCGTTATCGCGAGGTATTGGAGACATTGGAGCAGTTGACAGGCAGAAAGATAGAGGTCATCCATATTGTTGGTGGTGGCTCTCAAAACCGGCTGCTGAATCAACTGGCGGCGGATGTGACCGGCCGGCGAGTAATAGCAGGCCCAACCGAAGCGACAGCGGCAGGTAATGCGCTCACCCAAGCCATGGGCACAGGAGACATTGATTCGCTGGACGATTTAAGGGCTGTGGTGCGGACGTCGTTTACGCTGGAAGAATTTCGGCCGAAGAGCTAACGCCCGTTTGTTTTTGGAGTTCTGATAAAGAACTGTCGTTTATCGATGGATGGGTCGACGGCGACGTCGAAAAATCCTACCATCATTTCTGCCCAGGTTTGCTCGCCCCAAGTAACGGCGGAATCGGGATCAGGGTTATGAGGGTTGTTCTTTGAATTATCGAACGTGGCGATGGCTTGCAAAGTCGTTCCGGCTTTGAGAGGGATG
>DASREJ010000119.1:0-45458 GCA_035652115.1 Bryobacteraceae bacterium | reverse complement strand
CATGTCGTCGATCTAGTCCAATGGACTGCTTTCCCGGACCAATTAATTGACTATCGCACCGACATTGAGATGATGGAGGGCCGTCGTTGGCCTCTAAGCATCACGCCTAGCCAATTCCAGATGGTAACCGGTCAGGCCTCTTTCCCAAATAGCCTGAATTCATATATTTCAAGTGGGAACCTCAACTACTTCTGTAATAATTCCTTCCACTACACTCTTCGCAACGTTCACATAAAAATGGAGATCGTTTGGGATTGGCAGGCACCCGATGGCACTGGCGATGTCTACGAAGCCACTTTTCGAGGAACCAAGGCTCGCATCGAAGTGCGTCAGGGCAAAGCCGAAAATTATCGTCCCGAGCTATACATTGTTCCAAACAGCACAACCATTAGCAATTCCGTATTTGCGGCGCTTCGCGACACAGTCCAAAACCTGCAATCGCGCTGGCCCGGCTTAAGTGTTTTCCAAAGTCCACATGAAATGCGCATCGTAATTCCCGACCATTTCCGCGAAGGACACGAAGCTCATTTCGCTCAGGTCACGGGTCGCTTCTTTGAATACCTGCGTGATCCTTCGTTGATGCCACGTTCGGAAACGCCTAATATGCTCGCCAAGTACTACGTCACGACACGCGGTGTCGAACTCGGTCGTCAACAGTCACAATCTAATTAGCAGTCATGCAAGTCTCTACAACCGACATCGCTCCATTTCTCGAAGATTCTTCCGGTTACCGCGGTTCTGCCGATCAGGTTCTTCTACCCGCCACCGTCGATGAAGTTCGAGAGATTGTAAAACAAGCATCTACTCACGACATTCCTATAACCGTTGCCGGCGCTGGCACCGGCCTTACGGGCGCTCGCGTCCCTCAGGGAGGCTGGGTCATTTCCCTTGATCGCTTTCGCGATATTGAAATTCAGCGTGGCCGCGTTCGCTGCGGCTGCGGGGTCATTCTTGCCGACCTGCAATCCGCCGCTGCCAAAACTCGCCAGTTCTTCGGTCCCAATCCAACAGAGTCGTTGGCCTGTGTTGGTGGCATTATCAGCACCAACGCAGGCGGTGCCCGCAGTTTTCGTTTCGGACCGGTCGGCCGTCAGGTCCTCGCGCTTGAAGTCACGTTTATGGACGGTCGCACCGTCCGCTTTAAGCGAGGCGAAAAAGTTGATTTCCCCTATCGCACTGTTCGCACCACTTCCACAACTAAAACGGCTGCCGGATATCCCCTCCGCGCCGATCTCGATTGGGTGGATCTTCTCTCAGGCAGTGAAGGCACTCTCGGGATCATCACGGAAGCCGAACTTCAACTCCTTCCCGAGCCGCCGGCAATGCTTAGCGGTGTCGTCTTTTTTCCGAGCGAGGACCTGGCTCTTGACGCTGTCGACGTATGGCGGCGGATTCCGCGTTTGCGACTTCTCGAGTCCATGGACGCCCGGGCACTCGATTTTCTCCGTCCTAAATACCCGGATACGTCGCCTCAAGCCAAAGCCGCTCTCATGATCGAACAGGATTTAGATTCCGAGGAAGATCCTGAAATCGATCTCTGGTTTGGGCGACTTGCTGCTCAATCGGCCTTGGAAGAGCAATCTTGGTTCGGATTGACAGCCGCTGACCGCGAGCGTTTTCGTGAGTTCCGGCACGCACTTCCGGCCATGACTGTCGATCAGGGCCGCCGCAGCGGCGGTAAGTTCAGTACTGATTTCGCAGTGCCGCTCGCGAAGAACCGTGAAATGTACAACTACTATCGCTTGCGCTGCGAAGAAACCTTTCCGGGCCGTTACACCATCTTTGGCCACGTTGGAGATGCAAACGTCCATGTCAATCTGCTGCCACGCGATGCGGAAGAAGCCAAACGCGCTGATCCCCTAATGGAAGATTTTGCCCGCAAGGTCCTATCGCTCGGTGGCACCGTTGCGGCTGAGCACGGCATCGGCAAGCAGAAAACCAACCTGCTAAAACTTATGTTTTCGCCCGACGAGATCGACGCAATGAAAGCTGTCAAGGACCACCTCGATCCCAAATGGCTTTTAGGGCAGGGGACTATCTTCGAGTTGGAAGACCCAAAGCGGTACAACGTGTCGCTAACCTAACCTTCTTACCGGCCACATTGAATCTTTTCGTTTCGAAATGGTACATGTTAACCATTTCGAAACCGTCAAAAATTCGCAAAATAGGCCGGTTTCAAGCAGAAGTACGGTTGGCATGCTGCGTGCTCTGTCGGAGCCTGAGTTGAGTAGGAACATGACATCAAATAGGAATCAAGCCGCTCTTGAAACACTGGTCATCGCGCAGCTGGCTGCGCTCAGGAAACGCGAAGCCGAGTTACACACTCGTCTGCAGGCGAGTGGTTCACTCGAATCGACGAATATCGCCGCTGAAGTATGGCAACTGCAGACCAGCACAGATCGGTTGAGCCGCATGATGGACGCAATGAATTTTGGCGGAAATCCTGCAGCATTTGCCGCCTGAACTGCACTAGACGTAAAGGAGCGTTTTTGTGCGAGTCTTTACTGTTTTGCTTTTCATTCTGACCGTTGTCGCGGGATTTGTTTCCCACAACGGGATGGGTAATCTGACGGAAATGGCGAAACTCACGTATGCCTATCTGGCATTGTCAACGGTTGCTTGTGCACTGATCGCGTTCTTGTGCACTGATCGCGTTAACGATGCGACCGCCATTGGCCCACAGCATCTCGGACCAAATCGATAATGAGATTTCGTCGTTCGAACGTCCTCAGTAGCGCCTGAGCAATTGTAAGGTTATTGCCAGCCCCCTCCCAGCGCCTTATAAAGCTGCACCACGCTTAGTACCTCGTTCAGCTTGATCTGCCTTAACGTAAGGTCTGCATTAAACAGATCTCTGTCCGCGTCGAGGGCGTTTAGTTGCGTGTCCACGCCGCCGCGATACCGAACGTAAGCCAGCCGTTTCCGATCTTCTAATGCCCGCACCAGTGCCTGCTGTTGTACACGGCTCTCTCGCACCCGTTGATGAGCTATCAACGCGTTCGACACCTCCGTAAATGCAGTTTGTATTGATCTCTGATACTGAGCCAGTGCGCTGTCACGTTGCGCTTGAGCCAATCGCACGTTCGATCGTAGCTTCCCCGCCGTGAATATCGGCTGAGTCACTTGCGGCACAAAGCTCCATACGGAATTCGGCCCGGCGAACAATCTCGAAAGCTGAGGGCTCTGTCCACCTAAAGCCGCGCTCAAACTCAGTTGAGGGAAGTAGGCGGCCTTTGCAACTCCAATTTCGGCGTTAGCGGCAATTAGATCCTGCTCCGCGGCGCGTATATCCGGTCGCCTTTCCAGCAACTCCGACGGCAGTCCGGCGGGGACCTCAGGCGGAACAACCTCCTCCCCAAAGTTTCCACTTCGTGTTATCTTGCCGGGGTTTTCTCCCAGCAACAAGCTGATCTGATTTTCCGTCTGCTCAATCTGCTGTTGAAGATTTGGGATCGTTTCCGCGGCCGTATCTACCAGTTGCTCTGCCTGCCTCAAATCGAGGAGTGTGGCGACCCCGCCGCCCTGACGTGCTTGAGTGAGTTGCAGCGACTCCTTACGAGTTCCGAGCGTGTCGTTAGAAATCTCCAGTTCGGAATCCAGTTCGCACAGAGTGAAGTATTCTGTGGCAACGTCGCTGACAAGCTTCGTCACAACAGCTTTGCGATTTTCTTCCGTGCTCAGCAGATTGGCGCGTGCCGCTTCGGTCGCCCGGCGCAAGCGTCCCCACAGATCGATTTCGAACGACAGCAAATTGAGCGATGCCTCGCCCCAAGTGCGATTCTGAGATGGCACAAAAGACGCAGGCAACGGTAGCTGGCCATCTCTAGAAAGCCGCGTAAATTGTATGTTTCCGCTCGCATTTAACTGCGGGAACTGATCGGATCGCGTAATGCCCAGATTTGCTTGCGCGGCCTCAACTCTCGCAACTGCATCTCGCAGGTCATAGTTCTGGACCAGCGCAGTCTTTACCAAACGCTGCAAATTCTCGTCGTGAAAGACCTGCCACCATTTGAGATCCGCGAAAGAAGCTGCTTCCGTCGCGGCGAGCGGCTCCGGTGCGCGAAAGGCTTGCGGCGTCTGCACAGCAGGTCGATGGTAATTCGGTCCAACCGCACAGCCCGTTATCCCACCTATCGCCGTTAATACAGCAATAATTCGATAGTTCATTTCAGTCTCCGTGTACCGGCTCGGGAAGCAATTCGGACGTAGCCTTCCGTCGCGTCGCTCCAGAGATCTTTTCAACGAGATAGAAGATGGCGGGTATGAAGAAGATGCCAATCGCACTAGCCGCGGCCATTCCTCCGATGACGGTCGTGCCCATGATTTGCCGGCCGACTGCGCCCGCTCCAGACGCAGTCCAAAGAGGTACACAGCCGAGAATAAATGCAAACGACGTCATCAAAATGGGTCGTAAGCGCAGCCTCGCTCCTTCAAGCGCGGCATCCACCAGACCCATTCCCTCCTCATATTTGTCCTTGGCAAACTCGACAATCAGAATTGCGTTCTTTGCGGCAAGGCCAATCAGCATCACGAGCCCGATCTGCGAGTAAACATCGTCCTCAATCTGCACCATATAGGCAGGCACAAAATAACTCAGCAGCGTGCGCCGCAGCCAGAGAATGCCAAATGCTCCGAATACAGCAACCGGCGTGCTCAACAACACGCTGAATGGTAATGACCAGCTTTCGTACAGCGCCGCCAGAATCAAAAACACAAACACTAGCGAAAACGCAAAAATTGCCCAGGATGGTAGTCCTTCTTGCGCTTTCTTCTCTTGAAAGGACATGCCCATGTAGTCGTAGCCCATTTCGCGTGGCATTGTCTGCGCAAATGTCTCCTCCAGCGCTTTCATCGCCTGAGCGGAACTATATCCCGGCGCGGCACTACCTACGATCTGAGCAGACCGATATAGGTTGTAACGCATCGTGAACTCCGGTCCGCCACTGGGTTCGAACTTAACCAAAGCGGAGAGAGGCACCATCTCGCCATGGTTGTTGCGGACGTAGAACTGCCCGACATCATCAAGATTGTTCCTATAGTTCCCGTCGGCCTCCACATAAACCTGCCACTGTCGCCCGAAGCGATTGAAATAGTTCACGAACACTCCACCCATGTACGCTTGAATCGTTCGGTACACATCATTCAGCGGCACACCCTGCTTGAGGACTTTGTCACGATCGACAGTGGCGAACTGTTGCGGTACATTCGGCAGGAACGTGCTTACCAAGCCTGCAATCTCCGGCCGTTTATGGGCCGCAGCCATAAACTTGCTTAAGTTGTCTGCCAGGAACTGGACGTCTTTGCCGGCACGGTCTTCCAACACGAACGTGAATCCTCCAGACGTTCCGACGCCCGGAATTGCGGGTGGAGGAAAGCTCAAGGCGAATCCCTCAGGAAGTCCCGCTAACTGCTGATTCACGTGCTGCAGGATCTGTTGGTATTGCTCTGCGCGACTCTTTCGTTCATCCCAGTCCTTCAACGTGACAAAGAAGAATGCGTTGTAAGTTGTCCGAACAAAGCTGAGTAAGCTGAAGCCTGCAACGGTTGTGGTGTACTTTACCCCTGGAGTCTGCGCCAAAATCTTTTCGACTTTGCGGCTGACCGCCTCGGTTCGTTCGAGCGACGCCGCGTTGGGGAGTTGGAGGTGCAGGAAGATGTAGCCTTGATCTTCATCCGGCAAAAAGCTCGATGGAATTCGTCCTCCGATCACTGCCGCTGCCAGCCCGAACAGGACTAGCATCACCAATGCAACGCCACTCTTTCGCATCAGTGAGCCAGACCAACGCACATATCCATTCGTTGCGCGTCCAAAAATACGGTTAAACCAGTTGAAAAATAGTTGCAGCGGCCCATGTCCTGCCTTCTTTGGCCTGAGTAGCAAGGCCGCTAACGCCGGACTTAGCGTGAGCGCATTGAATGCTGAAAGCACAACTGAGATTGCAATTGTTACTGCAAATTGTTGGTACAGACGTCCCGTAATGCCCGGTATGAACGCTGTCGGCACAAATACGGCCGAAAGCACCAATGCAATGCCAATTACCGGCCCCGATATTTCCCGCATAGCTTGAAGAGCCGCTTCCTTGGGGGTGAGACCCTCCTCAATGTGACGTTCGACAGCTTCCACGACTACGATCGCGTCATCAACCACCAGACCAATGGCCAACACTAGTCCAAACATGGAAAGTGTGTTGATTGAGAAACCGAATAGCGGGAAAAAGACAAACGTTCCCACCAGCGAAACGGGCACGGCAAGCAATGGGATCAAGGTGGCGCGCCAGCCCTGTAGGAAGATGTAAACCACGATCGTCACGAGCACAACCGCGATAAAAAGCGTCAGGACAATATCCCTGATGCCTTCTGTCACCGAGCGCGTCGTGTCCAGCGAGACGACATAATCCACATCCTGTGGAAAACGCTTCTTGGCCTCTGCCAGAAGCTTCTTAACGCCTTCCGCGGCATCGACAGCATTAGTGCCTGGCAATTGATATACCGCCAGAATGGCGCTTGGCTTTCCGTTCAGCCGGCCGACAATCGTGTAGTCCTGCGCGCCTAACTCCACACGTGCGACGTCCTTGACGCGCACCGTTCCGCCATCCGGCAATTCGCGCAAGATAATTTGTCCAAACTCATCCGGCGAAGTTAAACGGCCCTGCGCACGCACGGAGTACGTATACTCCTGGCCTCTGGGCCCCGGCGCTGCGCCGATCTGTCCAGCGGGATTCACTGCGTTTTGGGTTTGAATCGCAGAGATGATTTCCGGAACCGTGATCCCAAGCTTCGACAGTTGATCGGGCTTCACCCAGATCCGCATCGCATATTGGCCCGCTCCAAACACCTGTACATTCCCGATGCCACGTACACGGGTGAGTTGGTCGTTTAAGTTAATGTAGGCGTAATTCGCTAAGAACTTCGCGTCATAAGTGCCATGAGGCGAATAGAGGCCGATGACCATGAGCGGCGCGGTCACGGATTTCTGAACGGTTACACCATAGTTAGTAACATCAACCGGCAATTGCGATGCCGCCTGTGTCTCGCGCATTTGTGCCAGGATAAGATCTGTATTCGGGTCTGTCTTGACATCGAAATCCACAATGGACGTCATCTGCCCGTTTGCGGCATTAAGTGAGTACATGTAGTTCAAATTGTCGACACCGCTCATCTGCTGCTCAATTGGCGTCGCCACGGACTGCTCCACGGTTTGTGCATCTGCTCCGACATAGTTCGCCTGCAGCATGACTTCTGGTGGCGCGATGCTCGGAAATTGAGACACCGGAAGCGCTGCGATTGTCACGGCTCCAACGATCACCATCAGGATCGAGATGACCATTGCCACAATAGGCCGGTTAATGAAAAATCTGGACAACTTACTTACCTCCCGTTGTTTCCGTCTGTGCCTTAAATGGCTTAGGATTGACTTGCATGCCAGGCGCAACCTTGAGCACGCCTTCGACGATCACACGTTCACTTGGCTTCAACCCGTCGCTTATGATCCAGTCGGAACCGACACGCTCGCCGGCCTTCACCGGTCGCACACTTACCTTGTTGCCGCTGTCTACCACTTCCACTTGATACGTACCTTGCATTTCGGAAACGGCCCTCTGCGGAACGAGTAGCGCTCCAGGCGTTGCTCCAATCACCGCGCGCACTCGTCCGTACTGTCCGGGTCTCAGAACATTGCCGGGGTTTGGGAACACACCAGTCAATTGGATCGCCCCCGTACTCTCAGTCACTTGACGATCAGCAAATGCAAACTGACCTTTGTGCGGATAGATCGTTCCATCGCTCAGAATCAATTCGAGCTGTAATCGTTTAATTGATGTGTCCTGCCGCCGAAAGCTTAGATACTCCTGTTCGCTCGCCGTGAAGTTCACCTTAATCGGATCCAGAGTCGAAACTGTTGTTACCGGGTTACTCGCTGGATTCACAAGGTTGCCGACTTGCATCTGCGCCACACCAGCAATTCCATCAATCGGTGCAGTAAGTCGCGTAAAACTCAAATTCACTTGTGCGGTTTCCAGAGCGGCCTTCGCCGCCACTACGGCTGCGCCTGACGCCTGAATCTGCGCTTTCGCTGTCTCCACCTGCGCAGCAGCAGCCTTTACTTGAGCCTTCGCGGACAAATTAGTTTGAATCGCATTATCCATGTCCTGCTGCGTAATGGCCGATTGTTTCGCAAGAGGAATGTACCTGTCTTCGTCAAGTTGTGCTTTATGTTGGTTAGCTTCAGCGCCGGTGAGCTGCGCTTGCGCTTGCAGAAGTTGAGCGTTTGCTTGGGCCAATTGCGCATTGGCTTGTGCTACTTGACCCTGCGCCTGATCCACTGCCGCCTGAAAAGGCCGTGGATCGATTTGAAACAGTAACTGCCCTTTTTTAACAAAGGAGCCTTCTGTGTAATTTTGCGTAAGCAAATAGCCGGTTACTTGCGCTCGAATCGCGGCGTTCACCATCCCGTCAAGCGTTCCGATCCATTCTCTATAGATGGGGACATCCCGCTGCTCAACCGTTGCCACTTCAACTTCCGGCGGTGGTGGCGGTGTACCGGCAGCCGATGTGGTTCTCGTGCAACCGCCTACAAACACTGCCGTCCAAATCGACATCGCGGCAACCACTAACTGCATCTTTTTTTTCAACCCAACTCTCATTTGCTTCCCTCTTTTAAATCCGTTCTCCCTTGCTGCGCGCAGCACTCATTCACCAAATGCGCAAGAAACTTGCGCAACGGCCGTTCTTCGCTGGTCGTGAGATTTGCCAGCATGTCCTGTGTCTCCACTCCGCCTGCAATAAACTCGGCCCCTTCGCGGCACATCTGCTGCAACAGCCCTTCTCCGCTCTCATCAATAAAGGTGACGTCGCGCAAATCCACGACACGCCTTCGACCCTCTGCCTCCAGGCATCTTCGTTCCCAGCTCAAGCGCAGTTCATCTACCCACGGTCCGGTCAGGTGTCCATAAAGAATCCAACGTTGTTCGATAGTTGTGGCGGACTGCACAATCTTGAGCATTTGCGCTTCTTGTGAAACAAAAGTGCATGTTGGGAACCATGTTGTAGAAATCACGCGTTGCTGGCTAACTCGTTGTCCGGCTATAGCTAAGAGAGTTACAAGCGGCGCCACCGCCGCAGTAGGGCCGAGATCGTGCATGCCGAGTATTCGGTGTTTGCCGATCTTTCGGCACGCGCTGCCGAATACGTGCTCTGCGTAGGTTGCATCCGTTCTCTCCATTGGCTAGACGAGCGAGCTAATCGCAAATCGACAGTTTGCGGAGAAGAAGATAAACGTGTAAATCGAACGTGAGCCGCTAGAGTTTAATGACTATTACGCGAAACCTGGATACCGAGTTTTTGCATGCGTGATTGCAAGGTGGAGCGCTTCATCCCGAGACGTGCCGCTGCACCGTTCGGCCCGGCAACCACCCACTTCGTTGCCTCAAGTGCGTCCAGAATCTGCCGCCGTTCCGCTTGATGAAGCACGGCGCGCATACTTTGACCGCCGTCAGGTAAGGTTTGTGGAACAGCAGTGCGGTGGTCGAGATCCTCCATTGGCACCTGTAATTTGGGGCCGGTAGTCAGAATGACCGCCCTTTCAATAATGTTTTGCAATTCGCGAATATTTCCGGGCCACGGATACTTCACGAGGGTGCTCATCACATCTGACGGAATAGTATCGATGTGTTTACCGCTACGCCGGCTAAATTGCTGCACGAAGTGCCGGACCAGCAATGGAATATCCTCGGGACGTTCCCGCAATGCCGGAAGTCGAATTGGGAACACGTTCAAGCGATAGTACAGATCGGAGCGAAACTTCTGCTCGGTCATCATACCGGCCAAATCGCGATTCGTTGCTGCAATCAGCCGAGCATCCGCATGGAGCGTCCGTGGACTTCCCAGACGCTCAAATTCGCGCTCCTGCAAAACCCGCAGAAGCTTTGGCTGCAATTCCAGTGGAACTTCGCCGATCTCATCCAAGAAAATGGTGCCTCGGTTGGCTAGTTCAAAGCGCCCGATGCGCTGGGCAATAGCGCCGGTGAACGCCCCTTTCTCATGTCCGAATAGTTCGCTTTCGAGCAATCCAGTCGGTATAGCGGCACAATTCAGTTTGACGAACGCATTCGATTTACGGGCGCTCAGATTGTGTAGTGCGCGGGCGATTAACTCCTTGCCAGTTCCAGTCTCGCCATAAATCAGCACGGTTGAATCAGTCGGCGCGACAGTCTCCACATCTCTCAGTACACGCCGCAGAGCCTCACTTTTGCCGACGATCTCTTCGAAATTCAGTTCGCTCCGAATTTCATCCTCTAAGTACAATTTTTCTTGAGCCAGCTTGTCTTTGAGTTCTGAGATTTCAGTGTAGGCAAGAGCATTATCCACGGCAATTGCTACCTGACACGCAACCTGAGTCAAAAACGGCAGGTCTTCGGAAGAAAATGCATCGTTGCCAGCGCTCGCCATGCTCAAGAGGCCAAGTACGCGGCCTCGGCTAACTAGAGGTAGATGGCAAAGGGAACGAATGTCTTTAGCAGTGGCGCCCGAATCCGCGGCCAGCTCCAGGGCCGAAAGAATTATTGGCTCGCCGGACTGAAAAACTTTTGACGCGCTACACCCAATTGGTGAAGACGGGTCAAATTCTTCGTGAAACGGTTCCTCGTTTCGTGGAAAATCGAGTGCATAAATACGTAGTCGCCCGTCCTCACGCTGGGGCAAAGCTACACCAACACCGTCGCACTGCATTACGCGCCGGATACTTGCCGATATTTCCCGAAGAAGTTCACGAAGATCCAGATTCGGAACAACTCGATTCGTCAGCTCCAGCAAAAGCTGAAGTCTTTCCTGGGCGCGCTGCGAAAGTCTGAAGTTAAACGTATCGTCCATCGCCAGCGCGATTTGGCCTGCCACAAGCGACAAAAATCGAACGTCTTCGTCGGAATAGGCATTGCGCCGTCGGCTGGCGATTGCCAGACTCCCAAGTCTCCGATGGGCGGTACTGAGCGGCACCGCACACACAGAGTTGAGTCCGGATTCCAACAAACACCGAATCGTGAGATTAAAACGTCGTTCCTGCTGTACATTCGAAATCATCAGTGGATTCTGCCGCTCGAACACCCACCAGGCGATGCTTTCCTCCTTTGGGATATCCGAAGGAGAAACGGTCGGTTGCTTGCAGTCTTCGCAAAGATGCCAATTAAGCTTGTTGGCTGCATCGTCAAACTGGGCAATGGCATCGAAGGGCACCACAGTACTCAATTCATGAGCAAGGATACAGAAAAGTTCCTTCGAGTCACGCTGCGCACGAATCGAATCCGCAAGCCGTATTAGCGACTCATAGCGAATACCAACTAGCTCTTCCGCGCGATCTTCCCTAAAAGTACTTAACGCATTCGCCGAGATCGCCATTCTCCTCCGATGCGATAACCGGCAAATAGGATGCAAGCACAATGCAGTTTTCGTGTGGCGGAACTCGATACTATTTAGGACTGAACATGCGCTTTCTTCTCTTGTTAGCCGCCATGGCGATCGCGAGTAGTTTCAGCGCTGATATTCCAGCGGCTTACGATCAGCCCTTTCGCCCGCAATTTCACTTCTCGCCACGCGAGCATTGGACCAACGATCCCAACGGCTTGGTTTACTTCGATGGCGAATATCACCTGTTCTTTCAATACAACCCGTTTGGCGATAAATGGGGCCACATGAGTTGGGGACATGCCGTTAGCACTGATCTGCTGCATTGGACTGAACTGCCGGCAGCCCTCAAAGAAGAAAACGGAATCATGATCTTCACCGGAAGTGCCGTAGTCGACTCCCAAAATACCAGCAGGTTCTGTATCGGAAATAAGCCTTGTCTGGTGGCGGTCTACACCGGCTACACGCCACAAAGAGGTTCGCTGCCGTCAGTGCAAACTCAGAACGTCGCTTACAGCAACGACCGCGGCCGCACGTGGACAAAATACTCCCGCAATCCCGTCCTCGATCTGCATATGACCGATTTTCGCGATCCCAAAGTGTTTTGGTTTGAGCCTACCCGCCGCTGGATCATGGCGGTTTCGTTGCCTAACGATCACAAGGTTCGCTTCTACTCTTCGACCAACCTCAAGAATTGGTCATTTTTGAGCGACTACGGCCTTGCCGGCGCTGCCACGGGTCAATGGGAATGCCCCGAATTATTTGAGCTTCCGGTGGAAGAGGGCGGAAGTCGTTGGGTCTTGAAGATTGGATTAAATCCAGGTGCGCGTCAAGGCGGCTCCGGTGAGCAGTACTTCATCGGCCAATTCGATGGCAAACAGTTCAAGAACGACAATCCCGCTTCCACGACGTTGTGGACGGATTACGGAAAGGACTGCTATTGTGCACTTACTTTTAATGGACTGCCGGCTAATCGGCCGCCAGTAATGATCGGGTGGATGAGCAACTGGCAATACGCTACGTCGCTGCCTACATCGCCATGGAGAGGACAGATGACTTTTCCCCGGCGGCTATGGCTCTCGCGCACACGAGACGGAATTCGTGTGTTTCAGAAGCCCATCAACATGATAGAACAATTGCGCAGTGTGCACGTCGACGCATCTGGTCGTTTGGTCGCAGAGACAAACTCAAAACTTAAATCGTCGAATATTACGTCGAATATTACAAAGCAACACACATTTGAGTTGATATCCACGATCGGCTTCGGGACAGCGCGAGAGTTTGGTTGGCGCATTCTGCAGCAGAACGGCGTGGTGACTGTCGTTGGATATGACCGAAATAAAGGCAGTCTATTCATTGACCGCAGGCATTCCGGCTTGGTTGGATTCAGTCCTCAGTTTCCTTCACGCATGGACGCCCCGCTGCGGGTAAGCGGCTCGCTAGAGCTAGAAATTTTGGTGGATCGTTCCTCTGTCGAAGTGTTTGCGAATGGCGGCCAAATCGCTATGACATCGCTCGTGTTCCCGCCCGCCGAGGCGAACGCAATTGAGGCATATACGAGGGGAGGAAATCCTTCGACCATCTCCGCCGTGCTCTGGGGCTTCAAATCAACACACGACTAAAATAAGCGTGATGTCCGACAATGCCAATCAAGAACCTAAACTAAGCCGTCGAAACGTTTTTGGCTGGGGGCCCGCCGCTCTAGCCGCTGCCGCTGCGTTCTCCGCAGATGCCGAGCCGCAATCGCCACAGAAAGGTAACCACGCTGCTAGAAATGAGACTGATCCTGGACCGAAAAATTTGCCGCTCGCAGCGCAAAATCAGGATTCCGTGTGGCCGCCCGAGACAGACAGCGGAAGTGTCAAGCCGTTCAAATACTCTTTTGCTCTATCGCGCAAGCGAATTGAGGCTGGCGGTTGGACGCGTCAGGTGACCGTCCGCGATCTGGCGATCTCGAAAGACATCGCCGGTGTTGAAATGCGGCTTACCGCGGGTGGAGTTCGTGAACTTCACTGGCACGTTGAGGCGGAATGGGCCATTATGCTCTACGGCAACGCGCGCATCACAGCCGTAGATCAACTCGGCAGAAGCTTTGTGGACGACGTGAGCGAAGGCGACCTGTGGCTGTTTCCTCCAGGCATTCCACACTCCATACAAGGGTTGGGTCCAGATGGGTGCCGTTTTTTGTTGGTCTTCAATGACGGAAGCTTCGACGAATTCCATACCTTCTTGCTTACTGATTGGCTTGCACACACGCCCAAAGAAGTTTTAGCTAAAAACTTCAATGTGCCCGAATCGACGTTTGACAAAGTTCCCAAGAAAGAACTGTTCATCTTCCAGGCCCAAATGCCCGATCCGCTTCCTGCGGAACAGGCGCAGGCCTCACAGGGTACGGGCTCCGTGTCACCCACATTTAGTTTCCGGCCGAAGAACATGAAGCCATCCAAAGTTACGCCTGGCGGCGAAGTCAAAATTATCGACTCGCGTCATTTTCCAGTGACGCCAATTGCCGCTGCAATTGTGACATTGAAGCCCGGCGGTTTGCGTGAGTTGCACTGGCATCCAAACGCCGACGAGTGGCAATATTACATCACCGGCAAGGGCCGCATGACCTTATTTATTGCTGGCTCCGACGCGCGCACTATGGACTTTCAGGAAGGCGACGTCGGATACGTTCCGATCTCCAATCCGCACTACATCGAAAATACCGGCGATTCAGATTTGGTATTTCTGGAGATGTTCAAAACGAAGGAATATCAGGATATCTCGTTAGCGGAATGGTTAGCCCACACGCCGCAAATACTCGTGGACGAGCATCTGCGTGTCGGTCAGCAAATGCTGAAGAATATACCGAAGCAAGAGAGCGTAGTCACGCCCATTTAAAACAAAGGCTTGTCAGCTTCCCGGATGATACTCTCGCTGCGTATGGCCTTTCAGGTCCGCCGGATAGAAGTAGACTGGCCGTAAATTGCCGGTTGCATATCGTTGCGCCTCGTCATCGAAATGCGGTGATTTTGGATTTCCACTTTCGCCGCCCGCTGTAACAGCTCGGGCTTGCACCTTGTTGCCGAACTCGATTACCGCCACGAAGCTGTTGCCGCTCGTGCCGTACCATTTCTTCGTGTTGGGATAAGACCTGGCTCCGAACGACGCGAGTGAGCCCCACGCCGACGATGTGAAACCGACCGGAATGCTCGACTGCGAGTCGTCGAAGTGTGACGCAATTGCATCGTCCAGGCGCTGAAATCGATTAATTGTTCCCCACGGTGTCTTCCAACTCCCGAAATCGGATGTGAGCTTATCCGAGGCGTTAGCGAGCGATTGCAAAAGCTGCTCCGGTTCAACTTTGCTGCTGATGTAGTCCTCCGTCGAGATGCGCGCACGGCGTGCATCGCCGCGTATCTTCCGCTGCATGTCATCACCCCAGAAGACCGCAAGAGAAGTTGGAACAGAATCGACTCCCCAACGTAAATTCCATCCCTTCAGCACTTGGATCTGCTCGCGCAGATTCGATTTCAGTGGATCGGAATCCGACGCGTTCTCCCATGCGTGAACCAGCACAGGAATGGTTTTTGCAAACCATGGAAGATAACTGTCATAAGCCGCTCCTATCAGCGAATTGATGGTAAAATCCTTCTTGTTCTCTAGCACCCGAATCGCATGAAATCCACGTGGTGACTCAAACGTGCTGGTTTCGACGTAGGCTGGATAATCTTCCCTCTTCGGGCTACTTGGTCCCGCGGCCGACCATGGCCAGTTATTCGAGTTGTAAATCCAGCCACTCTTCGGATTCAGCAGATGTGGTGTCTCATCCACCGACAACAGACCATGCCACTCAGTTGCGGGATTGCTCCCATCAACCGGCTTGCCCCAGTCAAAATGTGCGTCGCGCCGTGGAATGAAGTTGCCGTGAAAGTAGGCAATGTCGCCGTCGGCATCCGCGAAAATCGTATTGTTCGACGAATTCGTGTGTAGTTCCATGGTTTGGCGAAAGGCCTTGTAGCTGTATGCCTTGGTCCGCGTATAGGATTGCGTTAACGCCTTTATCGGCTCTTGCATCAGACGAATTGTGATCCATTTGCCGTCTTCTTCTGCGATTACGGGGCCATGGTGAGTTCGATACACAGTGAATCTCTTTTCCGCCATTCCGTGGTCGGTCTTGTAAGGAACCGTGATCTCAGCCGCCGTTACCGGACGCTCTTCATTGCCGTATTTGTAGACAAAGCCAGCGCCCTTCTTCGTCACTGTTTCTGCGTATTCATCTATCGCATCGACGCCGCTGCTAGTATGCATCCAACCGGCGCGATCGTTGAATCCCTGATAAACAAAGAACTGACCCCATGTCACGGCCCCGTAGGCGTTCAGCCCCTGGTCGCTGGTCATCTGCAACTCCGAACGAAAATAGAAAGAAGTATGCGGATTGATCAGCAGCAGCGCGTGATGATCGACGCTATTCGAAGGCGCAATCGCAATACCATTTGATCCCGATGGCTCTCCCGGTCTGTCATTCAGCGCTAAGGCGGTTGTAGGAGACGGGATGCTCTTGCCGTAAAATGCGCCGAGTTCGGTAAGGTTCACCTTTTCGATGTCCCCTCCAATGCTTCCCTCCGTAAACGACAACGCCATCCACGGCTCAAAATGACGAATCACCCGCGGCGTCACGTCAGGATGTTTGTACAGGTAAAAGTTCAACCCGTCCGCAAATGAATTCATCAGCGCCTGCAGCCAAGCCGGACTTGCGGCGTAATCTTTCTTCAGCACCTCCGGATCGATGAACAGCTTCATCCGCAGATCCTGATAGATCTTTGATTCGCCCTCAGCTTCAGCCAAGCGTCCCAGCGCGTTGATGTAATTTGTCTCCACGCGATTGAAATCATCTTCGGCTTGCGCGTAGATCATGCCGAACACGGCGTCCGGGTCGGACTTACCGTGCACGTGCGCAATGCCCCAATCGTCACGTGTGATTGTGACGCGCTGCGCTTCCTGCTCCCAACGTGACTTCTCTTGGCTGGTGGGGCTTTGGTAAGCCAGACATATCGAAGCAATTGCAAACAGCAGAACGAATTTGGGCGAACGATGGTTTAGTGGCGTAACGTCTCCTGCGGATTGTGCATCTTGAATTATCCCGCAGCGTAAGCCTCGTTTGCTCAACGCAGCTTCAGAAAGCTCTAAAACGCAGCCGCACCCGCTTCGGCAACAGCTTGATCTTGCTTGCCCAAGCCGCCACTTACTCCAATCGCGCCCACTACCTCTTGCCCTCGTTTCAGCGGGATGCCGCCGGCGAAAATCATCACGCGGCCGCGATTAGATGCATGGATGCCGAAGAACTGGTCGCCCGATTGGCTCAGTTCCGCCAGTTCTTTAGTAGAAATATCGAATGCCCGCGCGGTCCAGGCTTTATTGATGGAAATATCTACACTCCCAATCCACGCTTTGTCCATTCGGACGTGAGCTATTAGATTTCCGCCTTGATCCACTACCGCAATGTTCATCGGTTGTCCAATCTCTTCGGCTTTCTTCTCCGCGGCCGCGATAATGCGCCGCGCATCTGCTAACGTGATCACGTTTTGATTCCTTCCTCAAACTTAGACAGCGTTCTATTTCAATGTGTACAAATAGCCGGCGATATCGATTGCATCACGGTGAGTGACTCCGAGTTTCGGCATCACTGTGTGCTCATCGATGCCGGGCGGATTTTCGATCCAGCGCATCATGTTCGCTGGCGTATTCTGCAAAACACCGGCAATATAGACGCGATTTCCTATACCCGATAGTGGCGGTCCCACAAGACCCGATGCGCCCGAAACACCCGGAATAATGTGACAGGACCCGCAACCGTAACGCGCTATGGCGGCTGAGCCGCGCGCCGCGCTACCGCCGGTCGCGGCCTGCGCAATCTGTTCCGCTTGCGCGTTGCGATCGATGCAGCTAGTGCATGAGACCGCAAGAAGCATTACTCCCAATAGGGCAATGCTACTTTGCATCGAACCCTCGCTGCAGCAATGTGTCACTTTCGCGCATCCATGCCGCAAATAAGGTAAGACCGGCAATAAGATAAACGATGCTGGCCGGAACCCACATAATTAACCCGCCAATCTGCTGGTCCTCCAGCGGGGAAAGCCCCCATGCCTGTGTAGTGTTGGCGTAAGGCGAGTACCATAGATGCGGTGCAAACGTAAGTAGCGCTCCCAGTATTCCCGTGTGAATGGCAGTCGTGAAGATGTAAAGAACTCCACTGCCGTACGCGCGCCGGCCGTGTGCGTAAAACAGCGCCCACCAAAAGAGCAACGCTGACAAAAAGAAACTCAGGTGCTGTGCCGTGTGAATGAAATCGCTTCGCAAAGTTGCATCGAATAAAAAGGGGGCGTGCCATGCCCAAATTGCGAGTGCATGAATCCACCAGGCAGCCAGCGGCGCGGTGAGCCACAGCCATGAACTTCGAATCGTGCGCACTTTCGCCCATCGTCCTAATGTGCGGCGCCATTCAAAAGGCAACGCCCACAGGAAAGTAACTAGCGGACGCGACATCGCCAGCAACGGAGCCGAGAGGAGCATCAAAATCTCGTGCTGAACCATATGTGCGCTGAACAGCACTTCCCCTAAAGGATGCAGCGGTGACACAAGCGCAACGATGAGACTCACCCACCCCGCCCAAAAACAGGTTCGCTGGATACGAGTCAATCCAACGTGCCGTCGTGAGCCGATCATGTATAGGGCGCTGGAGCTTGCGAGTAGAATGACAACACCCGGATCGAATTCCCATGCAGTCCAAAGATCGTGTGGCTGCAATGCATCCCCTTGATGTGCAAGCGCTCGCACGGACAAAATGCATGCCAAAGCGACAACGCGCCGTATTCTCACTGGCACGCTCCCAACATGAATTCTGGAATTGCTTGTGCGATCACGATCATGCCGCAACCGGCACTAATAATGACACCCGAAATCGCCATGAAGTTGCTTCGCGCGACTGTGTCCCCGGCGGAACTCGGGCCTTGTTCACCCAACGCCTTCCATTGCTGCCATGACAAAAGCGCGCAACCACCGCACAGGATCAGCGCGGCTAGTGCTACCCCATACAGCGCCCATTTGTTCTGGAATGTGCACGCCCAAGGGGCGAGCGCAAAGCGCGCTTCGAAACTGCACATCCAGATGATTGGTCCGCCCAGCAAGCCGGTCCACAGAGCCAGATTTCGGTTCATTGCTGTGTGCCGACGATGACCGGCCCCCAATAAATCACAACGTAAATAGGAATCCAGATTGCGACGAGGAAATACCAGACAACCGAATCGACGTAAACTCCCTGCCGCTGTTTCGGCCCGTAGCGTCCGATAGCGATAAGCACAAACAGCACCGCGGTGAACACCAGATCGCCGATGTAATCGAATGTGTGTAAGCCCAGAAATGCCCACACATAAGAGCCTTGAATATCGGTCATCCAGTTGAAATTCAGCGAGTGCCACTCGACGATGCGCATCGCCAGCGCGATGCCCGCTAAAACAAGATTCAAGCCCAAACCACCGAGCATTCCTGCGCGATCATTCTTCTTCGCGGAGTCGCCCGCCCAATAGGTGCCAAGGCAACTCAGCACAAGGGGAATCAAAGCCACGCTGGGCAACAATAGGTGTGGATACTGATCGCCCGGAGGCGGCCAGACATCCATGCGCAATCGTGTGTAGAAATAAGCCGCGATAAGAATCGCAAACATCGTGCCTTCGATGAACACGATCATGAGCTGACCCCACCAAAGCGGAGCCTGGTTCGAAATTTCGTACTGCTTCAGCCCGGAAACGTCGAGCGTTCGAACCTCACTCATCGGCTGGCTCCAACGGCCGTTTGGGCCAGAACCAGGCAATCAGCGCCAAGCCGGAGATAATCGCCCCCCAGGTGACGTACCACGCATTGAAAACCGAGCCAACGAATCCAATGCTCACGCAAATCCCCGCTACCAAAGGCCAAATGCTTGGTCCCGGCAGTATATAGCGATGGTGCGGTTCGGCATCCATCAAAGTCGTCACTAACACTTCGCGGCGGTCACTGCGCGTGCCAGTAACAAATGTTCGATCCGCGCCGGGAACCCACAACGGATAGCGGCTGGTTACTGCTGGAAGGTACTCAAAGTTGTAATTGGGGGGCGGAGATGCTGCCGCCCATTCAAGGCTGTCCGCATCCCACGGATTGTTACCGGCGATCGCGCCCTTCTTGCGACTCCAAAGGACATTCGCAATGAACAAAAGGCCCCCCACAGCAATTACCCACGCGCCAACTGTCGCCAGAAAATTGAGTTGATCCCACCCCATTTCCGGTGAATACGTGTAGACGCGTCGAGGCATCCCCTTAAGGCCTAGAATGTGCATCGGAAAGAACGTGAGGTTGAATCCGATAAACAACACCCAAAAATTCAGCCGTCCCAGACGTTCGTTCATCATGCGGCCCGTCATTTTGGGGAACCAATGATAGAAAGCCCCGAAGAGGGGAAAGACGGCGCCGCCAATCAAGACGTAATGAAAGTGTGCGACTACAAAAAAAGTGTCGTGAACCTGCAAATCGAGTGGGATCGACGCTAAAACAACCCCGCTAAGGCCGCCCAAGACAAAAATTGCGATAAAGCCATAGACGAAATGCAACGCCGTTGTCAGTCGCGGCCGCCCGCTCCATAACGTGGCAATCCAGCAGAAGATCTGCACGCCGCTCGTAATGGCAATCATCATGCTCGATGCAGTGAAATATGCCGCGCCGATCTGCGGAAGGTCGGTCGCAAACATATGATGCACCCAGAGCCCAAATGCAATAAATCCGTTTGCGATCTGCGACAACACCATCGCCGTATAGCCCACTATCTCCCGTCTTGCGTGCGCCACCACGATAGCCGACACGAAGCCCAGCGCCGGAATAAAGATGATGTAAACCTCCGGGTGTCCAAAAAACCAAAAGATATGCTGATACAAGAGCGGATCGCCGCCTTCGGCCGGATTGACGAAATGCGTAGCCACTGTTCTGTCTGACAGCAGATACGAGCTTGCCAGCACAATAGCGGGCATGGCGAAAATTACCATGAACGACTGGGTCAAAATGGACCAAACATAAAGAGGCATGCGGTTGAGAGACATGCCCGGCGCTCGCATCTTCGAAATCGTTACGATAAGTTCGCTAGCAACGCACAGAGCGGAAACCTCCGTGAACGTGATCATCTGTGCCCAATAGTCCGTGCGTTTGCCGGGCGTGAATTGCGGCCCCGAAAGCGGCGGGTAAGCGAACCAGCCCATGTCCGGGGCGGCGTTCGTGAATACACCCCAATACAGGAACAGAACACCCACAACAAATATCCAGTACCCAAACGCATTCAGCCGCGGAAACGCAACATTTCGAGTTCCACACATCAGCGGCACCAGGTAAATCGCCATGCCCTCCATCATGGGAACGGCAAACAGGAACATCATCGTCGTGCCGTGTGTGGTGAAAAGCTCGTTGTATCTGTCGGCGCTGAGAAAGCCGTTATTGGCGTGCATCAGTTGTGTACGCATCAGCAGCGCTTCGACGCCGCCGGCGAGCAGCATAATAAACGCTGTGATGATGTAACGCATCCCGATGGCTTGATGCGTTGTATACGAGAACCAACCGAAAATCCCGCGTGGGTGACGCCACGAACGCTCCAATTGATCGACATCGTGAGCCAGATTCGGCGTTTGAGGATAGATGTCTTGGCTCGCGGTCATTTCAGGCTCTCAAGATATTCAACTAGCGGCTGTAGATCGGTTGAGTTCAAAGCGATCGTCGCCATATGATTCCCAGGCTTAAGGCTTTGCGGGTCCAGAATCCATCCCGCCAGATTCCCCGCCGTATTTGGAACTGTATTGGCCGCAATTCCTCGCCGGCTTCCAAAGTGCGTAAGATCGGGACCATTCTGGCCGGCGGCGGTTGTTCCTTGAATCTCGTGACAATAAACGCAGGCATTGTTCATGAAGACCTGCCGACCGCGCTGCAGTTCAGGCGTTGAGGGACCGGCAGCCGGTTGCAATTGCGCCCGCATCCACGCATCGAACTTATCCTCCGGCTCGGCAATAACCCAAATCGCCATGTGCGCATGTTGCAGTCCGCAAAATTCGGCGCATTGGCCTCGAAAAACGCCTGGATGATCCGCCTCCATCCACTGCGTTGTGACATGTGATGGAATCAGGTCGCGCTTCCCGTTCAAGTTCGGCACCCAGAAACTGTGAATGACGTCGTTGGAGATGCCGCGGATCTGCACCGGTCGCCCTACCGGAATGTGCATCTCATTCGCAGTTACCAATATTTTCGTGGGATCGCTGTTCATATACTCGAGCTGCCACCACCACTGATTTCCGGTCACTTGAATCGTCAGCGGATTCTTTTTGTTCTGCAACTCCGAGTTGGCTTTACCGGTGCCAACGCTCGCAACGATCAAAACAAACAAAATCACGACCGTCGTAACGGTCGCTCCCGCAATAATGCGCCGTAAGCGCGAATCCGTTTCTTCCGACGGTTTGTGAGTTGCTTCTAACGGTTCCTGCTCGAATCCTCGATGGCGCCGCCCTAGGGTCATCAGCGTCAGAACCATCACGATCACAAAAATCGCACCCAATAGCCAGAAAAAAGACCACCAAAGCGTATCGATTCTGCCTGATTGCGGTCCTGCCGGGTCAACGGCCGATTGCTGATGCCCTGCGCAACTGATCAACAGCGACAAACATGCCACACCAAGCACGCCGGCAAACGTCGAAAAGATCTGCCTCGTGTTGGTCTTCATTTCGTTTTCCCGCGAACGCGGTTGACAATGTTCTGCGGGTTCGTCTCGATCGAATCCTGGCGCGATGCTGTCGCGGATCTCGGCTGCTCACCATTCATCGAGCGGATAAACGCAATGATTTGCCAGACCTGGTATTCGGGGATGCGGCCGCCCCACGCAGGCATTCCATTCGGCCTGCCTTTTACGATCGTGTCGAAAAGATTGGCAGGTTCGCCGCCATAAGTCCAGTGCTGTTTGATGAGTGGTGGTCCAATTCCGCCGCCGCCATTCGCGTGACAACCGGAGCAGTTATACCAATTGAAAAGGCGCTGTCCTTCCGAGATGTCATATGCGCTACCGTTATACGGATTGTTGACCACGGGTTGTGGACTGATCGGTCCTCCCGGGCGAAGCGCATCTTCTTTTGCCGCATCACCATAAATCGCTAGCCGGGTAGGTGACGGTCGAATATCGCGCTTCTCTCGCTGGCAAGCGGCTAGTAGCAGCAAGCACATTACACAAATGCCCATTGCTCCCGTGCGCATCATGCTACTCTTTACGGAATTTGAGGCACGCCGCACTTTCTTGAACCTGTGCCGGAAGCGCCATTAACGGAAAGAGTGTGTGTCTAAGGCAGGCTAAATACATACAGCATTCCGCCTTTCGTTGTGTATTTGCCGAGATCGGCCATTGCATTGGCAAAGCCTAGAGCAGCCGTGCCGTCAACCGCATTCAATCCACCGGAGACAACTCCTCCGGACCATCCGCCAACCCCAGCAAGAACGGCGACGTACTCTTTCCCGTCTGGTCCCTTGTAGCAGACAGGCTGTCCAATTACTCCCGAACCGACTTTGAACTGCCACAACGGGTGGCCATTCCGCGCGTCCACTGCCTTAAACCAGCCGTCCATGGTTCCGTAGAAGACAACGTCACCGGCTGTCGCCAAAGCGCCGCTCCAAGCCGGGAACATTTCATTGATGCTCCACACTGTCTTGGCCTGCACAGGATCCCATGCGGAAAACACGCCACGGTTTCCGCCCGGTCCCGCGTACATGCGAGTATTCATTCCCACAAACGGCGTACCCGCGATGTAATTCGCCGGAACCGCTTGCGATTCATAACACAGATTGTTATGCGGAATGTATATAAGTCCCGTCTTCGGTGAGAACGCCGAAGGTTGCCAGTCCTTCGCGCCTGGCGGTGCGGGACAAGCGTCGCGTACAGTGTTGTATCCGGTCTGCTTAGTCGGATTCAGCTTCAATTTGCCCGTCTTTAGATCCACTCCTTCGCTGGTGTTTACATACCCAAATGTCTGCGCGGAAAGAATTTCTCCGTCGGTTCGATCCATCAAATACAGATATCCGTCGCGATCTGGATGCGCCAGCGTCTTTCTAAGTTGGCCGCCAATATTCAGGTCCAGCAGAATGTTTTCGTTAACGGCGTCGTAATCGTGGAGATCATGTGCGCTGATTTGATATGCCCAAATCGCCTCACCCGTTTCTGGTCTTCGCGCGAATAAAGTCGATCCCCACTTGTTATCCCCGGGCCGTTGTTCCGGATTCCACGGTCCAGGATTTGACGTGCCGTAATAGAACAGATCGAGACCCGGGTCATAAGAAATCCAACTCCATGCGCTCGCGCCGCCGATTTTCCATGTCTCCCCAGGCCACGTCTTCATACCCAAATCTGTTCCGCGATCCTTGGCATAAAACGGCTTGAAGTTCGAACCGATCAAAACATCTTTATCGGGACCAGTACCGTAAGCGCGCCATTTGATCTTTCCCGTTTCGGCGTCCAGCCCAACCAGCCAGCCACGAACTCCGAATTCGCCGCCGCTATTGCCGACCAACACCACTCCCTTCGCGACGATCGGCGCCATAGTAATCGATTCTCCGAGATTGATATCCCCAAGCTTCGTTCGCCAGACTTCTTTCCCAGTGTTGGCATCGACAGCCACCGTCTGCACATCAAGCGTGTTGTAGATGATTTTGCCGTTCCAGTATGCTGCGCCGCGATTGACCACATCGCAGCAGGCGGTCCCTTGCGATGCAGGTTCGGGGTGTGGCTGGTACATCCACTTCATTGGCGCGCCAGGCTTCGTAAGATCCAGCGAATAAAGGTAATTTGGATAAGGTGTCGCGATATACATCGTGTTATTCAGGATGAGAGGGGCAGCCTCGTGCCCCCGAGTAAGTCCCGTCGAAAAGGTCCATGCCAGCTTTAATGAAGCGATATTTGTTGTATTGATCTGGTTGAGTGTGCTGTAACGAGTACTCGCGTAATTCTTCGCGGCCATTGTCCATTGGCCATCATCGGCTTGATTTTGGATTTGCGCCGCCATCGGGTCGCTGAGTATAAGTGCACTGAGTGCGAAGTAGAACCAGTACTTGGCACAGTGCCGCGCTGGCCGGCGACTTACACCATCTAACATTGTCGTGTGAAAGGGAACATACTATAGAAGACTGAATGTAAGTTGATGTTTCATTTGTAATGAATAATGTGGCTGCGAAACATTTGTTGATCGTCGATGTCTGGTGGACATGGCCGTATGGTGGACATCGATCGTCGGCATCTTGATAATTGGCTGGATTCTTAGTGAGATCTTCATGGATCTCTTTCAGCCTTCTGGCTCGGGCTCGCTGAGTGGGTTCATCGGTCGATGGCTATTCCAGATCTCCAAGAGCGTTCCGTCAACCATGCGCGTGTCTGGACCGCTCGCCATTGTGGTTGTTATATCCTGCTGGGCGCTTCTTCTGGCCGCAGGCTTTGCGCTTGTGTACTGGGCTCGATTCCCGCAGGGATTTAGTGTGCCCGAACAAGAGTCTTATGACGCCTTTCGTAGATTCTGGACGGTCCTGTACTTCTCGCTCTCGTCTCTCACCACATTAGGATCTGGCGCGCTTGCCCCCGCGGTAGTTGGATACGCATTGTAGCTGCGTTGGAATCGCTAATTGGAGCGGCGCTGGTGACGGCGAGCACCACGTGGATTGTTTTGATTTATCCGGCGTTGGGCCGCATGCGGGCACTTAGCCGGCGCGCTTCCAATTTAATTCGGGCGCAGGAAATGACGGGCATTGACTTACTCTCTGGAAAAGTCGAAGGATTATTAAGCGAATTAGCCGAGAATGTAATTCGTGTTCGCGTCGATTTTATTCACTTTCCGCTTATCTACTACTTCCATGCCGACACCGAAGGAGCGTCATTGGCGCGGTCTCTTGGACATCTCGCGGACTTAGCCGAACGTGCTTCTCAGGATGAGAGAGCAGAACCGATTCGTCTCGGTGCTAGCGTGCTCAGCATCGCCCTCTCAGACATAGCTGGGATATTGTCTACCAAATTTGTTCCGGCTTCGAAAGGCGAAATTCCTGCTGTCGTATTCAACGCTGTCCGCCGAGATCACCTGGAGCGCGATCGACCCGAAGACAAAGATAAGTGATTCAGCTCATTTCAAAGCCGCAGCCGTGCTTCATACAAATCTGGCAGATCGTTTTCGATCAGCACGACATCATTGGCAGTCAAGTTGGCGTTCATCCATGCTTGGGCAGCTTGAAAAGTAGGGAAGGGAATGACGGTTCCTGCCGGATTGTCTAATCGAAATGCCTTGGTCAACGCTCCAACGCGCTCTGGCAACACAGGCACCAGTACATCGACGTTTGTCGCGGCAAGTTCGCCGATCTTTTTATGTTCCTCGTCGTGTGCCGGACCAAGTTCCACCATTCCTGGTGTCACCAATATACGCCGGCCATCACTTCTCTTTAGTGCATTCAGCAGTCGCAACCCTGCCGCAAACCCAACGGGATTAGAGTTATACGCGTCGTCTATCATCGTCGAACCCGCCGGCCCTTGTTTGACTTCCAATCGATGGCTGATCTGCGGTACCGACGCGAGGGCAAGAATTGCGTCTTCCGGCGTTACTCCTAACATGCAAGCGGTCGCAAACACTAAGCACATGTTGCCGATATGGTGCTCGCCAAAAATCGGAGCTCTTAGCGTATATTCATTCGCGCGCCACGAGACTCGCGCCTGAATTCCGGTATCGGTTTGCTCCGCGTCCAAAATTCGCAACGCGCATTCCGGGCCTTTCCCGACGACAATCGTATTCGCATATCGGTCGCGAAATTCTCGCGCGTAATTGAAATCGAGCACCTGCTCTGCAACAACAACCGGCCCGTTCTTTTTGGCTGTTGCCTCCGCCAGTTCGAACTTCGTCTTCGCTACCGTGTCCAAAGTTTTAAACCGCTCGTAATGCGCCATGCCGATGGCGGTAATCACTGCGAAATCAGGCGGCGCTAATTTGCATAGCCTCGCAATGGAGCCCGGGCCATAAGCTCCCATTTCGCAGACGAAAAAACGATGGTGCGGCGAAAGCTGCTCGCGCACAATACGCGCAATTCCCATCGATGTATTGACGCTGCCAGGAGTAATCAACGTCGGCGCTTGCACTTCCAAAATGTGCCCCAGCAGGTGCTTCGTCGATGTCTTGCCGAAGCTTCCGGTAATTCCAATCACTGCCGGCTTCAGCGCGAGTAGCTTCGAGTGTGCTTCGCTCCAAAAACGTTTTTGTAGCTTCTGCTCATACGGTCTCGCTATTGCGTTACCGATCGGGAGTGCAAACGGAATCGCCTGCACGGGAATAATCCAGAAAATCGGATGCTTGAACCAAGTCGCGCATGCCACCGCCAAAAGCGCAAGTACAACGAATGCGGACCAAAAGATACGTTTCGCCCGCCCAGTCATAACCAGCGCCTTTTTCGACCGCGGTCTCATGCGCGGCTCCAACAGAAAAAACGCTAACAGTGTGAAGACAATGAGGAGATCCGCAATCCCGACATCAAGCACAATCGCGAGCTCTAAGCACCCGACGATAAAGATGACTATTGAGGCTTTTTTGTCGAACGAGTATCGTGTAACTAACCAACGCACGAAACGTCGCGAGTCGTACTCATCCTGCTGGTAAATATGCAAATAAGTCAGCAATCTGCGATAGGCAAAAAACCATAGAAACGTGCTGCCGATCAGGTAGCTCACCGCTGTATCTGCTCCAGAAATCTGCGGATCTTCATTGCGGCCTGATGCCGCCCGTCGGTCAATATGCTCAAATGCGTGAACCCCTCCAAGAGCGCCAACTCAGACCGCGGAATTAGCCGTTTTAGCCGTTCTCCAATTTCAGGTGGCGTCTCGGTGTCGTGTGTGCCATAAATCAACAGCGTCGGGCAATCTACTTGTTTTGCTTGCGCGCTCAAATCCTCGCGTATCACGCGCAGAAAAACAGACCGCATGGCCCCTGCCTGCCTGTAGTCCGCGCTGCCGAATCGCTGTCGAAGACGGTCTAGATCCTGACCTTCGCGGACAAAACGCTTCGCTATTTTGAATGTCGCCACGCGCGCATTCTTTTGGATGCGCTCCATCAGACTTCTGCGCCTCGGCAACCCGGCCGCCGCCATTAGCACCATGCCAGCCAACAAGCCGTGATGACGGGCGGCGAGTTGAATCCCAATTCTGCCGCCAAAGCTATGCCCGATCCAAACAAGCTGGGCGGCAGGCAACGTCCGCAGCCAGTCTGCCACCGCGTCCGCGTATTCCGCTGTGCCCCATGTGTCGGGAGGCGGCGCCGATCTTCCAAACCCGGGAAAGTCAATCAAACTAGAGGCGCCGAACGGCTTCAGAATCTCAACCAAAGGTTGAAATGCTGCTCCAGACTGGCCCCAACCATGGCCCCAAATCAGGTGCAAGCCCCGCGCTTGCGCAATTCCCGTCTCTGTGACCGCAAACGTTGCGCCCGCGGCCGTTACATACTCCGAATTCATCTGCTCTCTCTGTTAGAGTGGACACTTCGGCCACTACCTCGCCCGATATGGTTGTGAGTAAAAAGTCGATTTCGTTTGCCCACTATGAAAACGCGAGTGGCTGTCCTCTTCGGCGGCCGGTCTCCCGAACACGACGTCAGTATCGTAACAGGTCTGCAAGCTCTCGAAGCGCTTGATCCGGACCGCTTCAGCGGATTCCCAGTCTACGTTGCCACCGATGGAAAATGGTTCACCGGCGACGCGCTGCGCAATCGCGCCAACTACCTTCCGAAGGAAGCCACGCTCAAAATCCTTGAAGCCGTGCTTCTCGAGACTTCGCCCAGCATTGACGGACGCGGCCGGCTACTTCCCGTAAAAGCCGGCGGATTGTTTGCTAAGCCCAAAGCCGTTGAATTCGATGTCGCACTCTTCGCCTTTCATGGCCTCTTTGGTGAAGATGGGCGGATGCAAGGGCTGTTTGAGCTTGCCAACGTTCCCTATACCGGCATGCGCCCGCTCGCATCCAGCATTTTGATGGATAAAGCTGCTACCAAGCGCGTTCTTGCTGATACCGGAATCGCTCTCCTTCCTTATGCCATCATCGAACGGCCGTCCGGTGGCCTGTTGCCGAGTGCGCAAGATGTCGAATCGCGTCTGAATGGCATTCCCTTCCCCGTTATTGTCAAACCTCTTCATCTTGGTTCCAGCATCGGCGTTGCAAAAGCGTCCACCATGGAAGAGCTTCGCGGTGGCTTGTCGGTCATTTTTCGCCTAGACACCCATGCCATCATCGAACCGCTAGTTCAAAATCTCGTCGAATACAATGTAGCCGTTCGCCAATCGCCGCGTGGCATCGAGACGTCTGCTATTGAGCGGCCCAAATCGGAAAAGGAGCTGCTCGATTTCAAAGCGAAATATATGTCTTGCGGCACTTCCGCTAAGGGGGGTACAAAGCAGGCTGGCGCAATCAGTGAGGGAATGCTCTCGCTTACACGCGAGCTAAATCCTTCCATTGCGGATACAATTTCGACCAAAATTCATGAGTGGGCCAAAACCTGTTTCGCCACCGTATACGGAACCGGAGCACCCCGCATCGATTATCTCTGCAACCGGGAGACGGGCGAAATCTGGCTCAACGAAGTCAATCCCTGTCCGGGATCGTTTGGTTACTTCCTTTGGCAGGCCGGACCGCATCCTATGCTGTTTCCGGAACTTCTGTCGGCCCTGATTGACGAAGCCTTCTCGTGTCAGCGCATGCTCCAGCTCCCACCTGACCCAACGCACCCCGACGCGCGTCTCTTCCCACGAGGGTAGTCGTGCAGGCTCGAAAGCCCAAGCCGGCTGATCCAAGACTCGACCGTCGCCTTGCGAAGCTCGCAACTACCAGAGATGCTCAGCGTGACGCGGCCTTTCGCCGCGTGATCGCTTCCATACCGAGAGGTAAAGTCGCGACGTACGGTCAGGTAGCCGCTGCCGCCGGTTATCCGCGCTATCACCGCGCCGTCGCTCGCCTGTTGCGTACCGCTCCACCGGATCGCCTGCCTTGGCAGCGCGTCGTAGGTGCGGGTGGCGAGATCAAGCTTCCCCTCGACGCTGGTGCCGAACAGCGTCTTCGCCTCCGCATGGAAGGCGTGCTTTTCCGTGGCAAGCGCGTCAACCTCGATATTCACCAACACGTCTTCCGCACTTGGGAGATTCCATAACTGAAAAAGCGTTTAGAAGGGTCCCGATGTGCGATCCCAAGCGTCTCAACTCAGCTACTTATCGGAACATTGACGTAACGTGTCAAGTTAGACAAATCAAGAAAGTACCTATTTTGTTATACGAAGCGCGTAATCCCTCTTGACTTGTCATTCCTTTCAGCCGTAAAATCGCTCAATCTTAATTGCCGCCGCGTTGCGGTCATTCCGGCGTTCGAGTAATAGCAGGAAGCCGGCGGCCTCCTGCATGTGAAACCATGCAGACGAGAGTCGTCATGCCTGCTTTGGGGTCCGGCCATTTTGCCGGCGCCTGAGTTGCGCTCCTTCTAAGTCAAGCACGATCGTAAATACAGTAAGTCGGCCCCACCAGCTTATGGCGATGGGTCGTTGAGGTTATTTGCGGCTAATCGAAAGGGGAAAAACAATGAAGCTTCCGAGACACGCTCATTTAGCGCTTCTCTCTGTAAGTCTGCTGTCGTTGTGCAGCTTACACGTGAATGCTCAATCCGCGACTTCGGGTACAGTAGAAGGTCAAGTTACCGATCAGCAGGGCGCCCAGGTAGCCGGTGCGGAAATAAAGCTGATAGACCCGACAACTAATACTGCGCTTAGTACCAAATCGAACAGTGACGGACGATATCTCTTCGTCAACGTTAAACCCGGCAGCTACGACGTCACGTTCACAATGTCTGGCTTTTCGATTCACAAAGTAAGTAGACAGGACGTCCTGGTTGGTCAGGTCTTGACCCTCAACGCCATTCTCCAGGTAGGCGCGGTCAGCAGCGTGGTGGAAGTCACAGGTTTGGCAACCGCCGAACTGCAGACGGTTAACGCCACTATTGGCACAACAGTTTCCGGCTCTTCCCTGACTTACCTTCCGATCTTTGGTTCAGATTCCTCCAGCCTCGCACTGATTCAACCGGGGGTTACGCCAGATGGCGCTGTGGCGGGAGCGATGTACGACCAGAACACGTTCCAACTGGATGGCGGGAACAACTCCAACGACATGGATGGCAGTATGCGAGACTACACCGGCAGCTATGGACATAACTCGTTCGCGGGCGCGGGCAATCCTCCCAGCGGTGTCTTGCCCACGCCGCCAGATACGGTAGAGGAGTTCAAGGTAGATACTGCTGGTCAGACCGCCGACTTCAACGGTTCAAGTGGCGCTCAAGTGCAAATGGTAACCAAGCGTGGCACCAATGATTTTCATGGCACGGCGTATTGGTACTATCACTCGTCCGACATTGGCGGAGCAAACACCTGGGACAACAATCACACCCCGAGCGGAAATCTGGGATACACGCCCATACCAATTGCCCACGACAACCGCTATGGAGGGACAGTGGGCGGTCCCATGCTGCCCAGTTTTTTGGGTGGTAAAACTTATTTCTTCTTCGGCTACGAAGGCTTTAATTTCCCGCAAAGCCAGATCATCAACAAGCAGGTTCCCGCTGACACGCTTCGCGCGGGTGTAATTCAGATCAACCAAGCTGGCGCCTGGGTTCCTTACAATCTCAATCCGTATCCAGTAACTGTGAACGGAGTCACGTACCAACCAGCCGCCTGCACTGCGGGCGCGTGTGATCCCCGTGGGATCGGAATGAACCCCGTTGTTCAAACGCTTTGGAAACAGTACATGCCTGAGCCCAACAATACGAACGTCGGCGATGCCCATAACATCGCCGGATTCCAGGGACAGGTGTCACTCCCAACGACATCGAAATTCCTGGTGGGCCGCCTAGATCACGATTTCGGCGACAAGTGGCGATTCTTCGGCAGCTATCGGTATTACGCGCTCTCGACGCTGACCACCAACCAGATCGATATCGGTGGCGCTCTGCCCGGAGACAAACTCGGCGTACCCGCGTCGCGCGCTCCGCGTCCGCAGAAACCCGATTTTCTGGTGGGAGGCTTGACTACTACCATTAACCCCACCACTACGAACGATTTTCGTGTTAGCTACACCAAAATCTGGTGGCAATGGGCCACCTCCGCAGCGCCGCCGCAACTGCCAGGTTTAGGAGGAGCGCTGGAGATCGGCGGTGAAACCGCAAATGCACTAATTCCTTACAACGTCAATAATCAAAATACTCGCCAGCGCTTCTGGGACGGCCACGACACCATGTTCAAGGACGACGTCAGCAAGATATGGGGCAATCACATCCTGCAGTTTGGTGGCAATTATCAGAGGAACTGGGACTACCATCTGCGCAACGATAACGGCCAGGGCATCAATACCTCGCCCGTGTATCAGATCGGCAATCAGGTGGCCGGCACCGCATATACCAGCGCCACCCAACCCGCTGGGCTTCCGAGCAATCAGGTCACGAACTGGAACAAATATTATTCATATGTGCTTGGCATCGTTGATCAGCCGCAGCAATTATTCACTCGCAGCGGCTCACAGTTAAGCCTGAATCCAGTCGGAACTCCGATGTTCGATCAGGACACGATTAATTTCTACAACCTGTACATCAGCGATACTTGGCACCTCAAGCCATCGCTGACGTTGACCTATGGCCTCGGCTATCAGATCGAGATGCCTCCCGTCGAGCAGAACGGTAAGCAGGTGGAACTGGTGGATACTGCTGGCCATCCCATCAGCTTCGATAATTATTTCAACACTAAGGCAGCTCAAGCATTGCAAGGCCAAGTCTACAATCCCACGCTTGGGTTCGCCACCATCGGCAATGTTACGGGCGCCAGCCACAAATATCCGTTCAATCCTTTCTATGGCGGATTGAGCCCGCGCGTGGCCGTGGCATGGAATCCCAAATACAATGGCGGCATTTTGGGAAAGATATTTGGCGACGGCAAGACTGTAATTCGCGCTGGATACGGCCAGATCTACAGCCGGTTAAACGGTGTCGGTCTCGTGCTGCTACCATTGCTCGGCGTCGGTCTGGGGGAGCCGGCGGCTTGTGTCGGCGCCTCGATAACAGGTCAATGCCTGGGCACCGGCGGTGTAACTCCGGCCACCGCCTTCCGGATTGGCACTGATGGACTCGTCGCGCCAATTCCAGTGCCTTCGCGTACCCTTCCGCAACCGTATTTCCCCGGTGCGAACGGAACTCCGGCGGCGGGCGCGGCATCGGTTCTCGATCCAAACTTCCGGCCTGCCGCGACCTACAACATTAACTTCAGCATTCAGCGTCAAATCACGAACAGGGTGCTTTTTGAAACCGGATATATCGGCCGCAAAATCACGCACGAGTTTCAGCAGCGGGATATCAATGCTGTCCCGACGATGCTAACGTTGAACGGCCAAAGTTTCGCATCGGCATTTGCGCAAACCTATTTTGCGGTCGCGGCCGGCAATACACCGGCGCCTCAGCCTTGGTTTGAGTCCGCTTTGGGCGGCGCTAATTCCGCATTTTGCAAAGGCTACTCGAGTTGCACTGCGGCCGTTGTCGCCAATCCCAGCATGAACAGCTTCATCTCTCTGACCCAGGTGTTTCAATTGTGGTCGGCGCTGAGCAACGCCAAGTCATGGACGTTGGGACGAACCATCCCGAGCAGTATAGGAACCGGTTTCCCGTCCGGCCAGGCAGTTGCCATAAATGCCGACGACAGTTCCGGTTCCGGCAATTACAACGCGCTATACACCACGTTCACCATGAGGGATTGGCACGGCGTAACGACCACATCCAATTTCACCTGGGGCCGTGCCCTGGGCACGGGCAGCGAATCGCAAGCGACATCTGGATACACGGCACTCAATCCGTACAACGTTCGTCAGTCCATGTACGGCCCGCAGTTCTACGACTACAAGTTCCTTTACACGCAAAGCTTTTTGTGGTCCGAACCATTCTTTAGAAACAACAGAGGCATTCTTGGCTATGCGCTTGGCGGCTGGAGGTTCGGAGCAATCTTGACAGCACGTAGCGGCGCGCCACTCGCAGTCGCGACAATTAGCGGCGATGGGTTTTCGGAATCCTTCGGCGAGGGCCAAAATTCCGCCGTCGTCAACGCCGGTACCACCTTTGCCTCTGACGCGGCAGTACTGGCCAGTACCTATACCGGCGGAAGTTCCGCTCACTACAATGTGAATGTCGCAAGCAGCGCGTCTGGCGCCGGTATCAATACTAACACTTCAAACGGCGGCAATAATCTGAACATGTTCGCGAATCCAGCAGCGATCTACAACGAATTTCGCCCTTGCATCCTTGGCTACGATACAAGTTGCGGAGGCAACGGCCAGATTCGCGGTATGCCGAGTTGGAATATGGATGCGAATATCGCCAAAGACTTCCGGCTCTTTCGTGAGCGGGTATTCGGTACCCTTTCCTTTCAGTTCACGAACTTGTTCAACCACGTCGTGTTGAACGATCCGTATTTGGATCTTAGCGATCCGGCAAATTTCGGAGTTCTTGGCAGCAACAATCCCTCTAATCCGGTAGCGGGGCAGGGTCAGGCGAACAATCCGCGCCAGATTACCTTTAATCTGCGGCTGAGATTCTAACCGGCAATGACCCTGAACGGTAGGGCTGCCGCTCGGCAGCCTTCCCGATGTTGGTGTTGCCGGTCCCTTTCGTTTACAAATTTAGTGAAATGTCCAGCCTATGCATGTGTCGCGGCAGTTGGCAACTTTACGCAAGCAAACCAGTATTCCGCCACCTGTTGCACCATCTTTTCGAAATTTTCAAGATCGATCGGCTTGCTCAGAAACCCTGCCGCCCCATTTTTATAAGCCTCGTCGACATCACTCGGGCGCGACGATGTTGTTAGCACCACAGCCGGAATAGGCGCCAGGATCGCGTGCGCCTTCAACTCTTTCAGTACCTCCGAACCGTGCGTACCCGGCAAATTCAGGTCGATAAAAACGAAGCACGGTCGCTGCGCCAGGGGCAGAGAGTCAATCGTTTGCAGAAAAGTGCGTGTTTCTTCGCCACTCGCGCAGCGAATTAACCTGTTCGATACCCCCACTGATTTCAAACACGTGGCGAGAATGGCGAAATCGTCGTCACTATCCTCAATGACCAACAGCGGTGAATTTTCCCGCATCTCATTTGTTAGAGCAAATGCGTGTTTACTTGGTTTCCGCGCTAAGGGTGAAGAAAAAAGTCGTGCCGGTTCCCACTTCGCTCTCCAGCCACAGTCTTCCTTCATGCCGCTCGACGGCCCTAGCTACGATTGACAGCCCTAGGCCGGTGCCGCCACCGAAAGTATCTTGAGAATGGAGGCGATGGAACAACCGGAAAATCGCTCCGGTGTTCTCCTGTGCGATACCAATGCCATTGTCCCTTACGTAGAATACTGGAGGTGCAACGCGTCGCGCTGGAGTTGTCCCTGGCCGGTTCTGATACCCAATCTCTACCCACGGCCGCTCATTGTCGTTGTATTTTAGGCCGTTGCCGATCAGATTTAGCAGAATCTGCTCAACCCAGCGCACATCGCACTGAACGCGCGGTAGTGCTCTGGGGATCCTCAACTCCGCGCCCTTTCGCTGAATTTCTACTGCCAGCATCTCCTGCACGTGCTGGCAAACTTCGTTCAGGTCCACGTCCTCGCGCGTGAGGGACGCATGCCCTAGTTCCGAATAACGCAACAAGCCTTCAATTACGCTGTCCATGCGCTTCGTTAGCTTAAGAATGTTTTCTATGCGGTCTCGGTTGGGCTCATCCAGTCGGGCATTCGCGCTTCGTTGCAGGATCTGTGCGTAACTTGCGATCCCACGCAATGGCGTCTTCAAATCGTGGCTCGCGGTGTAGACAAACTCTTCCAGTTCGCGATTACTGCGTGATAAATCCTGATTGAGCTTCGCGAACGTTCGTGCCCGCTCTATCACGACTTCCAGAATTCCCCGGCCTAGTTTCGACGCGAAGTCGATCTCGCAATCGAGCCATGGCTTCGCGCGCGCCCGGACCTCGCTCCTCCATACGTCGAACGATCCGTTCGGATTTAGCCTGGCCTCTCGTCCAAGTCCCCGCACAACTGGTTTCGATGGATCGCCTGCCCACGAAACGGTCTCGCGGTACTCGGGCCGAAACCATAAGAGGAGGTCGGTTTCGGTGTGTCCGATTCGTGTCGCCAGCACTCCACTTATTAGAGTGGCCGCCCGTTCGGTCAACTCACAGTCCGTGGTCAGCATGTCCGACGACCAGGTGTTTTGCACCTTGATCGCTATCTGGTCCGCCAGTCTCTCCACATCCTTCTTCACTGGCGTTCTGCCCAACAGCGTCACTTCGCTATCCAGAAGAATGGCCGCTCCACACGCATCTATTGCGTCTAACAGCGTGGCGTCTCCCGTTGTCAGCGCCTCGACAATCGACGGACGCAGCGCCAATTGATTCGTCAGACGCTCCAGACACGCGCTCAACGCAGCCCGATATGACGCAAATTCGGCATCCTCCTTCGCCGACATTAATAGCGATATGGTTTGCGCCAGCATTTCGCAAATACCACGCACTTCGATGTTCAAATGGCGCGGGGCGCTATGATGCATGCAAGAAATTAGGCCCCACAATTTATCGGCTTTGAACAACGTGAGCACCAGGGTCGCCTTCACGCCCATGTTTTTCAGATATTCCGTGTACATCGCCGACACACTGCGCGAGAACGCATAGCTCAGGTCCACCGTGTCGTTGCTGGCAGAATTGATCTCCGGGATGATCGGAATCGGCTGATAGCTCACGTCCGGCAAGTGCCGCAGCCACGTCAGTGAAAACAGCCGCCGCGCCGGTTTTGGAATGTCTGCTGCGGGATAGTGTAACCCCAAATAGCGTTCTAATCCTTTATGCACGGTCTCGGCTACTACCTCGCCGCTTCCATCCGGGTGAAAACGATAAGCCATCACCCGTTCGAATCCCGTGCATTTGGCGATCACATGTACGGCCTCTTCCAGGAATTCAACTACGGTCGTGCTCGCGTTGAGCTGCGCGATGCCACTCCGTAGTTCCCTATATAGTTGCGACTGTGCTAAGTCGACATGCGGCCCTTGACGCTCCAGTTCGAGAATCATGCAACCATCTATGCAATGGCCAAACACATCGCGCACTTCGCCCGCAACTGAGGCCGAGAACAAATGCCGCGGAGCGGCGGCCGGCTTCAGCTTTGCCGCACTTTCCGCAAACCGGCTGTATTGCTCTGTATCGAAAATGTCCTGTAAAGGTCGGCCAATTAAGTCGCGCGCTGTGCCTCTTTCTAGTTGGTGTGCATTAGCGCTTGCCTGCAAAATTACGTGGGAGTTTTTATCGATTACTAGCAGAACTGCATGCGGCTGAACCGCATTTGAGTACTGAATCTGCTCTCGATCACAGTTCTCAAGTGTTACGTTCTTGGCCGTAACTCGTTGTTCAGGTGCACTGCTCATCAATGCTTCTGAGCCCCGGCACGATTTCGCATTGCCGGCCTTCTACATGGAAGATCCGTCTGTACCTGAGAGTGTTTCTATAGCGATGGAGCGGATTCCGGAACAGTTAGACCAAAGCTTCTCGCGAACGCCGGCACAGGTCGAACAGCTCCCGGGCCAGTTCCAGAGTGTCGTCCCACTCCATCGGCTTGGTCCGGTAGAAACTCACTCCCGACTGCAATATCCGGGCCTTTTCGCTGGGTGAAGCAATCGTCGTCACAACAGCCACCGGGATATGCGCTAAGTCTTCGTTCGCCTGAATCTCTTTGAGCAGCGTCAGGCCGTCGTACTTCGGAACATGCAAGTCGAGGATAATTAAGCACGGCTCTGGAGCGCTCACTGAACAATATTCACGCAAATAACGCAGCGCAGCGCCGCCGTCAGGAAGTACGTGCAACAGATACTTTTCCCCTAGTTCGTCGAAGGCATGCCGCAATAACATCAGGTCGGCCGCGTTGTCCTCTATAGCGACAATCCGAACCGGTGACTCTTTCTGCTTATCCTGCACTTGCATCCTGGAAATCTTTCACTGATTCTAACAACATTCCTGCCCTGTGCGACAGGGTGCTTTCTGTTTGTTACGATTGCCGTCGGAATTCATTCTCCTGAGTTATCCGGGGATTTGGCATTATTCGAAATGAATAGACGACGTAACAAATGTTTGCTCCATGTCTGACATTTTGAGCGCTCTCAAGAGCGAAACCGCGGAGTGGCACGCACGCGTAGAAGCTTCCCTGCCGGTTTTGAGCGAAACCTTCGATCGTGCCTCATACATTCGCCTCCTCGAACGCTTCTACGGTTTCTATGCTCCGTTGGAAAAAGAAATCGCCCGTGCAGCAGCGTGCCTTGATACGCTTCTACCCGATTGGCAAAAACGGCTGAGGCTTCCCTTGCTCGCCGCTGACCTCTGCTGGTTCTGTCGCACTCCCAGCGATTTGGAAGCGATCCCCGTCTGTTCTGCCTTGCCCGAACTCAAATCGGCAGAACAGATTTTCGGCTCATTGTATGTCACGGAGGGGGCCACGTTAGGCGGCCAGATCATTTCGCGTCATCTGGCGAAGTCGCTTTCCGTTTCACCTGCCGCGGGCGCTGCGTTCTTCAGCGCTCATGGCTACGCTACCGGCCTCATGTGGAGGGTCTTCACTACCGCACTGCGCCAAGTCGCCTCCACTGCTAACCAGCGTCAGATAATCAAATCTGCTGAACATACCTTTGAAGCTTTCTGGCTCTGGCTCTCCAAACCGTCGGTTTAGGAGACCGGCTATCTAGGAGAAACGCCCCATACATTCGTTCAGAGCACAATTTCCTAGAAAGCAACCCGCAGAGCGAATTGAAAGCCTCGCGGGTCCCCGACTGCCGTAGTTTGTTTGTAAGTTGGAGCGGGACTGGTAGGATACATCCCGCCGCCGAATACTCCGTTGAGAGTCACTCCATTGACGTGATTGGTCAAATTGAATCCTTCAGCGATGGCCTCCAAACGTATCCGGTCGGTCAGTTGAAAATTGCGGCTGCACCGGGCGGTTAGATTCAGAAAATCGAAGCCCAATCCGGCATTCCGATTGATGTAAACGCCATTAACTGTCGGACGCGCCGTTGTGCCCTGGATGGTATTTGCGCCGGTCGTGATGTTGAAGGGCAGCGGAGAATAATATTGAAACATCGTGGTCAACTGGAAACCGTGCGTGAGGTGTTCCCAAATTGTATTTGCCACGGCTACCGGCGTGTGGATGGTTCCATCGAAGACAAAACGATGATGCTGGTCATCATCTGACCTCCCATAATCCTGCCAGATGTTGAAGTTATTGATTGGGGCGCTGAAGAAAAACTCGCCTACGTCGTCGAGAGCTTTTGAGTAAGTATAAGAAATACGGTAGTTACCCCAACGAACCGGGTGTTGCACAAAGGAGACGTGCAGCCCATCGTAATGGGAGTCGGCCAGCGAAGAATATTGGCTATCGTTTGCATAGCCAGCGTTGGGTCGGCACCCATTGTTATTTCCTGATGCCACGCACATGGGCGCGTTCTGATTGACCGAGATCAAGAGATGAAGGCCCCGGACATGCTCATATCCGGCTTCTAACGTGCTCTTTGCTCCAAGTTGTTGCTCGATATCAAAATTGCCTTGCTCGGTATAGGCATTCTGCATGTTGCGTTGCATGGTGGAAAAATTAAACAGCACGCCCGGTGGCAAGGTCAAACTGCTCAGAACATTGGGAAATATCGGCGCACCGGCCTGGGTAGGCGAGAGACTGACGCTGATTTGGCTCAAATCTGCGGGATTTGTCGTGTTGTTCGCTGACAGGAGCGCATTCGCGAGGGCGCGCAGTGGGACACGATCATAATAGATCCCATAACCGCCGCGAATAACTGTCTTTCTCGATGCAAAAGGTGTCCACGCAAAACCACCCCGCGGCGACAAGTTGTTCGTGTCAGTGACGATCGTCTTCAGAAATTGAAGATCATAGCGAACTCCGACGTTGAATGTTACGTGGCTGTTAACGGTCCACTGATCTTGAACATACAAACCGACATTAGGATTCGCTTGGCTCACAGTACTATTCGCAAATGTTTGTGTGTAGCCCGAATTTGTATATAGCCCGTTCAAAAAGTTAGTGAGTGACGAGAACGAGTAGCTGCCGCGGATAGAACGCGGGTAAGTAATTGTGTCCTTGTTGTACAAGAAATCGGTTCCAAATCGAATGGCGTGTCCTCTCACCTGATAGGAAATGTTGTCCGCCAGTTCGACCGATTTGTTAAACCTGGCCGTTGGCGAACTCGATAGAGTGCCGAAAGACGCAACGCCAGAGATGTTAACGGCTGGCCCGACAGGATCCGAAGGAGGGGCTTTCAAACCGCTGTCCCAGAACTGTCCGCGCGTCTCATTCACCAGGTGCGGGGACAACGTGGCAATGTTGCTTGCGGCCACTATTTGGTCCGTGTCGTATAAATTCGCGGAAGCAGTCGGCGCGCTCAAGCCGCCGGCTCCGCGCGAATTAATGCTACTCACGTCATATAAGCTATAGCGCGCATTGAATTGGTCTCGCTCAGTGAACTGATGATCCATCTTTGAAAAGAAATTGGTCATGCGCACTGGATTCGGATACAATCCCGTCACTATCAATGAACCGGGATAACCCGCCGCGGTCAATCTGGCGTTAGTCAGTGCAATATTCGTCGTTGCGATGGTGACTAGGCCTGATTGGTTTAGCTCCCGCTGCTCAAAATTGGCGAAATAAAAGGTCCGGTCATGGATAATCGGTCCTCCCAAGCTTGCGCCATACTGCGCTTGGGTCAACGGCAGGACGGTATGAGAAAGCACGTTGGCCGCATTCAGGCTGCTGTTGCGCAGGTAGCCGTAAGCATCTCCATGAAGTGTGTTGGAGCCGCTCCGTGTGACGACGTTTATGTAACCTCCCGAAGCGCGGCCGAACTCGGCTTGTCCTCCTGAAGTAATGACTTGAAACTCATTAATCACGTCCAGGCCATAAAAGGCCCCCGTCACACCGGCAGCGTCATCGTTGTCCGATAGTCCATCCACGACGAAGCTGTTCGAAAAATTCCGCTGGCTATCGATAGAGATGCCTTGCCCTGGCACCGCCGATGTTTCGGCAAACAATTGGTTGGCAGCCGTGTTGGTTGGCGAGACGCCAGGGATGAGCAGCGCCATATCCAGGAAATTGCGGCCGTTTAGCGGAAGCTGGTTGATTTCTGTTTGCGCGATAGTGCCGGCAACCTGAGATCTTGCGGTTTCGAGCGGCGAATTTTGCTCAGAAACAGTAACGCTGGTCGAGTTAGTGGCCACTTGAAGAGAGATCGGCAAATCGAACGCCGAGCCGACGCTTAGATTCAACGACTGCGACACATCCGCGAAGCCAGCGTGACTAACTAAGATGCTATATTTTCCAACCGGTAAATAAGGAAATCGAAATCGACCTTCCCGATCCGTAGTAATCATGTGCGAAATGCCGGTTTCAGTGTTGCGGACGCTTACTTGCGCATTTTGAATTACAGCGCCCGAGGGATCGGCAATCCGGCCACTTAAACTCGCATTATTTATCGTTTCTTGGCCGTAGCTTCCGAAAATAAATACACTGAGCAGCGCGACGGCGCCAAGTGTTCGCGAAGGTGCAAAATCGAACACTAATCCTCCCGAAATCCAGAAAGCAAACTTGCCTTGAACCGAGTTCAAGGCGAAATAACAAAGAAAGCTAAGAAAGGATCAGAGAAGGAGGGGCGCGCTTTTGCCGCGAACGGTCCTGAGAAATGCGGAAGTTAGCAGCGGTTTGCGGGGCAACTGCAGGGTGTCCCACTAGGCCTGCGAAAATCGCCTCTGTTGTGGCCGGCGCAAAAACGTGTCCTGCGGAAGCGACTGTGGACTGCGGACAGCAAGGGCATTTCGCGCTCACACTGTTCAGGCCTGGGTCGGAATCAGTTTCTTGGCCGGGATGCATCGCAGTGCAGTGATGCTTCCCGTTCTTCCGGCAGCAAGCAGGAATGACCGAATTCGTGGACGACGCCAATGCAGGCAGAACCAGCAGCCAGCCGAACAACATAACAAGGATGCTAGCGATGCCGCGCTGCATTGCCATTCGAGTGTACCGCAATCTCTACTAGTGTATGCGGAATATGAACCGCAACTTATAACGCGACTTCAGGTCACCAGATGACCAAATAAACTTGGCCAGCGTCTGATTTTTCAGTTTTCTTACTGAAAGCGCTTCATCGATCCAACAAAATCTGCGCGTCCTCACCGAATAGCAACGGCAACTTCTCAAGTTGCTTCGGGTATCCACACGGCCATATTGACCGGACCACGATTGGCGTTGGAGTAGTAGGGAATCGCCGTCAATTGTATTCGTTTCGAATACTCCAGATCTCGGGCTGGCGCGTAGAGAGAATCCTTCCACTTCGGGGCATTCAAAAGCGTGCCCGTTCCGCTGATGACGGTTACACCCTGGAGCACATCAGTGCGATAGTCGGCCTTCAATTCCGATCTTGAAGATACAGCAATTTGACGCACGGCCTGTCCGTCGTCGGCAGATTCAAGGCAATACACCAGCGGTCCGCGCATGATCGCAACTTTGCCGGCATCTGCCTCTACCAGCGGATGCGCCTTGACGGTCTCAACCGGCATCGCCATCATCAGATCAACCACGTCGCCCTGTTTCCAAGTGCGCTGGATGCGAACGTATCCGCGCAGTCTCTCCGGATTCGAGAGGGTCACGCCATTCACCGTCAGCGACGCGTCACGGCACCACTCCGGAATACGCACCATCAGGTCGAACGCTGCCGAACTTTCGGGATTCACAGCAATCCGAACGGCGCCGTCCCACGGATACCGCGTCGTCTGCTTCACCGCCAACCGAGTCTGCTTCAGCGTCGTGCTGACCTGGCTCCCCACAAAAAGATTTACATAAAGTCCATCTGCATCCGTGGCATAGATATATCCCGGAAGCGCTCCCATCAATTTCAAAAACATAGGCGGGCAGCACGGGCAATCGTTCCACGCCCAACGGCTTCGTTCCTTGCCCGCTTCCAGCGGATTCGTATAAAAGTAAGTGTCGCCGCGCAGGGAGACGCCGGAGAGCGCTCCATTGTAGAGCGCGCGCTCGAGATGATCCGCATAACGAGCCTCCCCAAACGCCAGGTTCATGTTGCGATGAAAGAACGATGCGCCGACCGCCGCGCACGTCTCTAGGTAACCATCATTAGGCAGCACGTAATCCGGTCCGAACTTCTCATCGTTCGCGTACGCGCCAACACCGCCAGTGATGTGCGTGCGTTTATACGCCATGTTTTCCCAAAGCCGAAGCGCGGTGTCTATGTATTCTTGCCGTCCATTCACACTGGCTGCCGCCGCAATTCCCGAGCACAACAACGTCGCTCGAACGGCATGCCCGTTCAGTGTTTGTTGTTCAAAGACCGGTTTGTCATCCTGCGCATACGCACCCCACGACGGGCGTCCGTCGCCGTACTCCTGATTTCGTACAAAGCGTTCGGCTGCCTGATGGTCTTTCTCCCAATCGGGCTTCCCAATGTTATTCCCACGGTTTTCGATCCAGAACTCGGCCAGCGACAAATAATTTTCTTCGTTAACCGGTGCCGTCAGCTTCTGCTTCAGATCCGGCTGATCTCGAAACAGCAGATAAAGTTTGACCAGCGCTTCCTCGGGAAGCGAGTGGCAAGGCACTATGTTCTTCTTCGGAGGCGGGCCCATCAACTCCGACATGTAGTTCGCAAATTTCACACCCGTCGTAAGTAACACAATTTTGCCGGTCGCAAGATAGTAATGAATGCCCGCATCAACCAACGCGCCGGCGTTATAAACTTCGTGCTGCCACAGTTGAAGGCCGCCGTGCAGTCCCCACTCATGGCCCGGCTCATCTAATTGCGTGTAGGTATTGATGTAGCCGTTTGGATTCTTGGCCGCCGCGTCCGCGATCCGCTCGATATAACCATCGAGTTGCGCCTCAAGTTCAGGGTCCGGATGAATGACCAAGAAATCAGCCGACCCGCGAATCATTTCATAGATGAGGCCGTCGTACCACGGCGGACCCGCATGCCCGCCCTTTTGACCGGCGCGGACTTTATCGAAATTATTCAGCGCACCGCCGCGATCGTTCTCAAACTTGCGAAAACAATCGCGGATCGTGACCTCCTGCCAAACCTTCATCTTGGGCGACCAGAATTCGTCCGTGATCCTGACCTGCCTGCTAGGAACGGGCTGCAGCCGATGAAGCTCTCGCCGCGAAGAATTTTTCAGTTCCGATGCGCTACCGCTCGACCCCGCGATGGACGCAATTCCCAAAACAGACAAGCTCTTAACGAAGGTTCGCCGTGAATGTGTCCCGTCCATCATCTACGACTATAATCCGGTTTGCCCAGTTGCTAAGGCAGGAACTATGGCGGGGTTAGATACAGATTCAGATACCGACCGAAAGCGGCTATCTCTGTAACGATCGTTGAAGAATTCTCTTTTAAAACGGCACCAGCTTCCACTGCTGATTCGAGCCGCCCCAGCAAGTATATTGCTGGATGGAAATGCCATCGTCTGTCGCCGAAGGGCCGCCTGTAACGTCTATGCATTTGCCACTATGTTCGGCAACAAGCTGATAGTAGCCGCCCGACATAGGTTCTAATAACCATTTCTCGTTTGCGCCTCCCCAATAGGGATATTGAATGAGTGGCGCGCCATTATCCGTCCACATGTAGAGCACATCAACCGACATGCCGCTGTTCATCGACGTGATCTCATACGAGCCATCGCCGGTAGGCGTCAAATACCATTGCTGGTTCAGGCCACCCCAACAGGTCCATTGCTGTAATTGGGCGGCGGGGTCCATTGAAACACCTCTCACGTCCAGGCATTTCCCGCTATGCTGCGCGATCAACTGCACCGGTCCCGGACCGAGATTCAGCAATCCGAACACGGCAACCCCGTTTGTGGTGCCGACATACACCTTGCCGTTTGCTACCGTCGGCGTGATGAATTTGTTGCCCGCTCCAAAGTAATCCCGCCCGTTAGCGGCTTGATTGCTGTTATAGAGTTCATTAGAAAGATTTCCCGCATCAAAAGCGTGCAGAACTGCCGGATCGCTGTTCTCTACTGCCCAGAGAATACCGTTACTAGTTCCATTGGCTGAAATCGAAGGTGTTACTCCCGGGAACCCAAAGGCCTGGGCAGTCTGCGAGATCGGCGAAAGGGAAAGTTTCGCGTTCGTCACGCTGAAAGCGCGAATCGCATCGTTGGCCGCGCCGAAATACACCCTGCCGTTAAACCATGCCGGCATTCCAAACTCGCCTCCGGCCAGAGCCAGCGGCAGTTCCTGATAAAGTCCTCCGTTGTCGTTCGGATTAAACCCGCCCAAATTGATTCGGTCGGCCAAATAGATGTTGCGGTCTTTGCCCGCCCCCACGGCAAGGTAACGGCTCTCGCCGTTGCTATCGATCACGTTCGGCAATAGCATAATGCCTCCGGACCCCAAGTCCACATCTGCGTTCGACTCCTCAGTCGTGTTGTACATGGTCCAGTAACTATCGGCGGTCAACATGCCGTTGAACGTCGCTATTCGGACAAACGCATTTCCGTAGTCTCCATCGCGCGGGAATCCGCTGCCGTCCAACGTTGTATCGAATGTGCCGTTGGCTACGCTGAAAAATAGCCAACCCGCACCGTCCGCGGCAGGTCCTGCGCTCGACCAAATCGATGCTCTCCCGCCGTTTGGTGCGAAATTAAAGACCCCTGTTTGTGCAAGCGACTGCTCGTCATACGCGATGAGCCAACCTGTATAGGGGTCGATATCGCAATGTGAGGACCAACTTGTGTAGACCTTACCCCCATCGAGAAGCAAGCCGGGGCGTTCCTTATATTGCTTCGGATCGAATGTTACGATACCGTTGCTGCTACCTACGCCTGATCCGGGATAACTCGCGTGAACGTCGATTGGCCCTCCTGATTGTTCTGCGCCCGTGGTGATGTC
>DASREJ010000118.1:0-46830 GCA_035652115.1 Bryobacteraceae bacterium | reverse complement strand
GTGTCGAAGCACACGATTTACGCCTGGAAGGCGAAGTACGGCGGTCTGGACGTGAGTGAAGCGCAGGAGGTGAAGCAACTACGCGAAGAAAATGCCCGTCTGAAACGGTTGGTGGCCGATCTAACGCTGGACAAAGACGCGTTGCAATCGGTCATCCGAAAAAACTCGCTGAGCTCGTAGCGAAACGAGCGGAAGTGTCGCGCCTGAGAGTGGAGTTTGCCTTCAGTGAGCGACATGCCTGCGAGCTCATGAGTATTCCGCGCTCGAGTTGCCGATATCAGAGCCGGCGCGACGACAGTGCGCTGCGAGAGAAGCTGATCGAGCTAGCGCACGAGAAGCCGCGCTTCGGCTATCGTAGGCTGCACATTCTGTTGCAACCCAGGGTGAGCACGTGAACCACAAGAGAGTGCAGCGAGTGTATCGTACTGCCGGGCTCTGTGTTCGGCGGATCCGGCGCAAGCGACTGACACGCAGTTATGTTGCACCTGTAAGATTGACAGCACCGAATCAGGAATGGGCGATCGATTTCGCCAGTGATGTGACTGCGAGTGGCCGACGCTTACGCGTCTTCAGCGTGGTGGACGCCTTCACGCGCGAATGCCTGGCGCTGGAAACCGATACCAGCCTGCCGAGCCAGCGTGTGACACGAGTGCTGGGACGCATTGTCGAGCAGCGCGGCGCACCAAAGTTTCTTCGCTCCGACAACGGGCCGGAGGTCAGCAGCCGACAGTACCTGGCTTGGTGTGTCGAGCGAAGCATCGCCACGATTCATATTCAGCCAGGAAAGCCGAGGCAGAACGGGCATGTGGAAAGCTTTCACGGCCGCTTGCGCGACGAATGCCTGAACGCTAGCTGGTTCTGGAATCTTTGGGACGCGCGGCGCAAGATCGCTTCTTGGCGAATCGAGTACAACCAGCAACGCCCGCATTCGGCGCTCAACTACAGAACGCCGGCCGAATTTGCGCACCACTGGACGCAAGCCGCATCGCCTTCAGTATGCGGGAATACCACTCCGCTGGAACCGCCTCAAGGCCAAGCCCTCCGGGCGCCTGCGGCGGCCTTGACCCGGCCTCGGCTACGTGGCGAACCCACCTTACAAGAAGGCGGTGCGACAAACTATGCCCCGCAGTTTCGTATAACTTAGTGGACGGAGATTGGGGTCACGTCATATGGAAGCACATCCGTTGCCAGGCGGGCTGGCAGTGGTGACTGGCGCAAGTAGCGGCGTCGGACGCGCTGTCGCTTTGGCGTTATCATTCTGCGGAGTTCGTGTGTGCGCCGTGGGCCGGGATGCCAGCAGGCTAGCGGAGACGGTCGGCTTGGCGCGAGCGCACTCACCGGCGATTGGCTTCGAAATCGACTTAAGCGCAGAAAAGAACTTACGGCCGCTGTTCGAACATTTGGAGCGGGAAACAGGCGTTGACATCTTAATTCATAGCGCGGGAATTGCCCATCTCGGTTACATGGAGATGTCTATGGTTGAAGATTTCGACCGTCAGTATTTAACGAATGTTCGCGCTCCCTATGTATTGACACAACGCCTGTTGCCTTTATTGGCCGCCAGGCAGGGTCAAGTTGTTTTTATTAATTCGAGTGCAGGGGTTTCCGCGAAACGGCCTAATGTCGGCCAGTACGCCGCGACCAAGCACGCTTTGAAAGCGGTCGCGGACAGTCTTCGGCAGGAGGTTAACCCTAAAGGCATTCGCGTACTTTCTCTTTATCTGGGACGCACCGCAACACCGATGCAGGAAGCGCTTTTGGCGCAGGAGGGAAAGCCCTACCAGCCAGAAACGCTGCTGCAGCCCGAAGATGTCGCGTCCGTAATCCTTTCAGCGCTCCGGCTACCGCGTACTGCGGAGGTAACAGACATTCATCTGCGGCCTATGCGCCCGGCACAGCAGGTCGAGAGGTGAAAGTGATCTGCGTCTCACCGTAATTGCTCGTGTTCACTGCTTCTTTTTTTTAGTCTCAAATCGTATTCTGATCGCGACGAATTCCAGTATTACCTCATCACGGACCTAAATGTAACGGCCGTCGGAGGGAACGGTTGCGGAATCCGCACGTGGCACGCACTTGATTACTAGTCAAGCCATCTCTTGCAAAGAGTCGCCGCGATACGCTGTGAAGCTTCCCCATCCCAACCCGGAATATTTGTATGTCGTCGCTTCGGTTCCGTCAGCACTTGATTGAATATTTCATAGACGCGCGTAATATGCTCACCAACAATAGTATTGGTGCCGTGAGAAACAGTGACTGGACGCTCTGTATTAGCGCGCATAGTAAGGCAGGGAATTCCCAGAAACGTGGTCTCTTCTTGCATTCCCCCCGAGTCCGTAAGGACCAGCTTGGCTTGTCTCATCAGTGCGAGATTTTCAATATACCCAAGAGGTTCAGAAAGGGTGATGCGATTATCCAGTTTATTTATCAGTCCTGAAGACGACAGACGTTCTCGCGTGCGCGGGTGCACGGCGAAAACAATCCGCACCCGCTCCGAGGCGTACAACAGAAAGTCGATCAATGCAGTGAGGCGTTCCGCGTCATCCACGTTTGACGGTCGATGCAAGGTAACCACGGCATAGCTACTCGGTTCGAGGCCAAACCGGTCCCTGATGTCCACTCTCTCCACGGCGGGAAGCTGAGCTAATAGTGTGTCGATCATTACGTTGCCGACGTAGATGATTTTGTCTTCTGAAATGCCCTCTCGCCGCAGATTATCCTCGCCTGACGGTTCACTTACGAAAAGTAGATCGGAGATAGCGTCCGTAATGATGCGGTTGATCTCCTCGGGCATTGTTCGATCAAATGAGCGCAGCCCCGCTTCGATGTGTGCGACGGGAATACCAAGCTTGCATGCCGCGAGAGAACAGGCGACCGTGGAATTTACATCGCCAACCACAATAACTCCTTTGGGAAACTGTGGACGGCTCAAGAGGTATTCCTCGAAAGATTCGAGCACTCGAGCCGTTTGCTGGCCATGTCTTCCAGATCCGACGCCGAGACTGACGTCTGGGTTAGGAATGCCAAGCTGTCGAAAAAATATGTCAGACATTCCCGCATCGTAGTGTTGTCCTGTATGCACCAAGAGAGGTACAAAAGGCGTATTGCGAAGAGCACGCAACATGGGCGCAATCTTCATGAAATTCGGCCGCGCACCAGCAACGAGTGTAACTTCAAACATACGTATCAACGATTCTTGCAATCGATCTGCCAGTTCTCTTTCGGGATTGCCTTCAGGCTGATCGCATGCGACGCAACGGTACTCTCAGGCGGCGCGGGAGCTATGGAGATTGATACGCCAAAAGGCGTGCGTACGTCTTCAGACCAGATGAAGATGCGACTGAGATCGTGAGAGGTGAACGATGTAAAGACCCTTCTTGAGCGGCATCTTACAGCGGTTTTAGCCTTCTGCGGTCTGAAGTCCACGCGGCTTTGTCCTTCGCATCCAGCCGTTCTGTTTCGCTCATCCGAATGCTTCTCTATGGTGGACGTTTGCGCAGACTCGTTTATTAGCAGTCATGCTGCATCCTTTTGATCGATCACACTCCTGCCGGCGATTTGGGATTCTGCGCTGTATACACATGCACGCCACAGTGGCAAAACGCGCCGACGAAGTCGCGCCTTCGGCACCCATACTGATTAGCTTCCGGGACCTATCTTTGATTGCGCTACCATCTACCGTGCACCGCTTGGCTTCCTGTCCGCTCCCCCTTGCGATAGAGCTAGTCTCCACATCGGTTCTTCGATTGATGCGTGTCGTTGCTAGCCGCTTGCGCCGAAACTGCGACCCATCACTATCCGCCGGTTTTTCTTCCGGAAGCTCTCCTCACTCGCCCAGGCGTCGATCAGCACGCCATCTACGGTAAAGTGCATCGGAAAGCTGCTGCTTGGTTGTTCATCAGGCAGGCACATGAAAGAACGCGTGTTATTTCCTGGTTCAGCCGGGCCGCCGACAAATTATCTCTGTTCTCGGAACGTGCACAATTGGCCGGGCAAACTGCGCGGCTGCTCTCGCTCCGTCTCGTTCGCCATTTGTTTGATGTCAGACACAGCTGCTGGCGGCCTCGACTTCGTAAAGTAAACGCCACAATAGATTCTTCGACTGCTCTGGTATTCGCCTCACTAACCGGAAGCGCTCGGGTTCGCTCGTCTTCATGCCAACTTTCTCTGCCTTAATCGCGTTCTTCATTCGAAGCTTCCAGGAATGACTCGATCCTTAACGGCGAGTTGAGGTTAGACTTAGTCTCATAAATGTGGACAAATTCTGAATTATGAGTGAAGCTCGCCTGCCACTCACTCGCTCACAAATTCGCAACTAGTTGAAAGGTAGTCGCCTAAGGCCTAAAAAGTTATGGCATCTTAACTGCCCGTACAAACTATTAAGCTTCGTATCTGGGACCAGGAGGGCGGTAGCTTGTTCGAACAGGAAAGGAAATCCCGTTGAGCGAAAATGAAAAGACTCGCCGGGAAGATGTGCCTAGATCTGCCGCCTAACCGATGATATTGCACCAAAAGGTCATTCGGCCGCCGCACTCTGAACCTCTCCCGAGGGTTTTTCTCTTAAGAAATTTATTTCGCCTATCATCCGCGTTTTGACTGACAGAGCGCACTCGAGATTGAGATAGCGTCGTCACGCTGATTACGCAGAATGCACTTGAACCATCCTAAGGCAGGTATCTGCCGATAAATCGGAAGGAAGTCACCATGAATATAGTCGCCAAAGACATCCCTTTCTTAGATCTGCTTACGCCGCACGATGAGCTGCGCGAGGAACTCTGCGGAGTCTTCAACGCTGCGCTCTCAACCGCCGGATTTATCGGTGGTCCCGTCGTCGCGCAGTTTGAAGAGGAATTCGCGCAGTATTGTGATGCTAAGCATTGTGTTGGCGTGGCAAACGGCACTGACGCGCTGCGCTTCGCCCTGATTGCGGCTGGTGTTAAACAAGGTGACCTAGTGATCACTGTCCCAAATACGTTCATCGCAACTGTCGAGGCTATTTCGCAAGCTGGTGCGCAGCCCGACTTTGTGGATGTAGACGAACGCACCTATAACATGGATCCTGCGAAGTTAGAGGAGTATCTCGAAGAAGACTGCTATTTCGAACCAATAACCCGACAGACGACTCATCGAAGGACGAGACGCCCGGTTACGGCAATAGTGCCCGTACACCTTTACGGACAGACCGCGGACATGGACGCAATCTTGAGCATCGCAGAGCGTTACAACCTAATCGTTATCGAGGACGCGTGCCAGGCCCATGGCGCAGAGTATTTTTCGCGAAGGGACAATCGCTGGAAAAAGGCTGGTTCGATGGGGCGGGCAGCTGCCTTTAGTTTTTACCCGGGAAAAAATTTAGGCGCCTGCGGCGAGGCAGGAGCGGTTACAACCAATGATGTCAATGTTGCCCAAAGGATCGCAATGCTGCGTGACCACGGTCAAATCCAAAAATATCATCACGATATAGAAGGGTACAACGGAAGACTAGATGCTATTCAGGCGGGCATCTTACGAATTAAACTAAAGCGTCTAAACGCTTGGAATCAAGAGCGTCGAGCAAGCGCCCGAATATACAAAAAGCTATTCACCGCAACGGGGAATGCTGTGGGTATACCATATGAGCCCACCTGGTCGAAGGCAGTTTATCACCTGTATGTAGTGCGAGTGCAAGATCGCAACAATCTGCAGGCTTATCTTGCAGCAGAACGGATAGGCACAGGGATTCATTACCCAATTCCACTTCACTTGCAAAACGCTTATCGCGGTTTATATTATCGACCTGGGGATTTCCCAGTGACGGAAAGCGCAGCACGAGAAATCCTTTCTTTGCCCATGTACCCGGGATTAGCCCATAGCCAACAAAGCAGAGTTGTCCAGCAAATTGTGGAGTTCGTGTGTGCTGAGGAAACTTATCCACTTCCCGCCAGGGCTTTGGCTTAATTGTCATTAAGAGCTTAAAACTGCGCCCGATTGAGTTTGCCGATTCAACGCCAAACCAATTGGATTCCCACCGGCCATAACAGGAGAGTGGCTGTATCCGAGTTCACGCGCTCACTTGTTCACGTACTGTCGACGATAACATCAGATCGATTCGGTGATCGTACTAAGTAAGCGTTCAGCAGTTATCGACCTTTTGCACAATCCGCGTGATCCTTCGAAAGGAAATCTATGAATAGAGCTGTGCGTCACAGCGGTACACGTGATCACTCTGTAACACCCTTCCTGTTAGCAGTTGTCGCGATTGTTTGCTGTCCGGCTACTCTAGTCGCAGCGCCAACGATCACCTACGTACAAGGAAATTATGCGACACCGCAGACTCCTCAGACGAGTGTAAGCGTGACGTTTACATCCCCGCAAACCGCGGGCGACCTGAACGTGGTAGTAGTCGGATGGAATAACAGCACCACCACGGTGACGGCAGTCACTGACACACGTGGTAACGCGTATGCGTTGGCAGTGGGTCCAACAGTTCAGACACCCGTCGCTTCGCAATCCATTTATTACGCCAAGAACATTGTTGCGGCAGGAGCGGGAGCGAACGCGGTAACGGTGACCTTCTCGAGTGCCGCAGCGTATCCCGACATTCGGATTCTTGAGTATGCCGGAGCGGATCTGAACAATCCGGTGGATGCCAAGGCGGCAAGTAGCGGAAGCAGTGCGACAAGTAACAGCGGCACGGTAACCACAACCAATCCGAATGATCTGATCTTTGGCGCGAATCTAGTCCAGACTGTCACTTCTGGAGCAGGTTCCGGCTTTACGAAGCGCTTATTGACTTCGCCGGACGGCGACATTGCCGAGGACCGGATGGTTACGAGTACCGGCAGCTATAGCGCTACGGCGTCCGTCAGTTCCGGTCAATGGATCATGCAAATGGTCGCCTTCCGCACCCCCTCCGGAACTGCTCCCACTGTGACGAGCGTTAGCCCGAACAGTGGGCCGTCCGCAGGCGGAACGCCCGTGACAATCACTGGAACAAACTTTGCGACTGGAGATACGGTAACGTTCGGAGCTGCCGCTGCAACCGGCGTGGTGGTGGTGAATAGCGCGACTATCACGGCTGTCACGCCGCCGGGCACTGGCACGGTGCTGGTGACCGTGACCAACGCCGGTGGGCTGAGTGGGAGCTTGGCAGCAGGATTCACCTATCCTGCGCCACCTACGGTCAGCAGTGTGTCCCCCGGAAGCGGTGCGCTGGGCGGGGGCACATTAGTTACCATCAATGGCACAAATTTCTTGGCGGGAGCAACGGTAATGTTCGGAAGCGCTACCGCGACGAACGTTGTAGTAGTGAATAGCACGACAATTACGGCGAGAACTCCTGCAGGAAGCGCGGGACCAGTGACTGTAACAGTTACTAACAGCACCGGCCTGAGTGGAAGCCTAACTAACGGGTTTACCTACCTTGCACCGCCGATCGTGAGTACTGTTTCCCCGAATAGCGGAGCCACAACGGGTGGGACGGCCGTGACGATTACGGGTACAAATTTTGCCGCCGGGGCAGCCGTGACATTTGGGAGCGGGACGGCGATAAATGTGGTGGTGGTGAACAGTACAACTATAACGGCGACCACTCCAGCCGGCAGCAGCGGTGCGGTGACCGTAACCATCACGGTGAATGGGCAAAGCGGAAATCTGGCGAATGGATTTACGTACGTGATAGCACCCACGGTGAGCAATGTGTCGCCGAACAACGGACCTGCGGCGGGCGGCACGACGGTAACAATCACCGGGACGAATTTTGCGGCCGGGGCAACGGTGGCATTTGGTGGAGCAGCAGCTACCAACGTAGTCGTCGCAAACAGCACCACTATAACGGCCACAACACCGGCAGGTACTCCGGGATCCGTTACTGTGACCGTAACTTTGAACGGCCAGAGCGGAAGCCTCACTAATGGCTTTACCTACAGCGGAGGCGCGACGATTACCTACATCCAGGGCAATTATGCGACGCCGCAAGCGCCTCAGACGACTGTCAGCGTGACGTTCACCTCCGCACAGGCTGCGGGCGATCTGAATGTTGTGGTAGTCGGATGGAATAACAGCACTGCCACAGTAACGGGAGTCACTGACACTCGTGGTAACGCGTATGCGTTGGCGGTGGGTCCAACCGTTCAGGCTCCCGTTGCAACCCAATCGATCTACTACGCCAAGAACATTGTTGCGGCAGGGGCAGGAGCGAACGTCGTGACGGTGACGTTTTCGAGTGCAGCGCCCTATCCCGACATCCGAATTCTGGAGTATAGCGGAGCGGATCTGAGCAACCCAGTAGACGCGACCGCGGCAAGTAGCGGCAACAGCGCAACAAGCAGTAGTGGTTCGGCGACTACCACCAACCCGACCGATCTGATCTTTGGTGCAAATCTGGTGCAGACCGGCGCCACCGGACCGGGTTCAGGGTTTACAGAGCGCTTATTGACTTCACCAGACGCCGATATCGCCGAAGATGAGATGGTCAACACCATCGGCAGCTACAACACCACGGCGCCAGTTAGTTCTGGTCAATGGATTATGCAAATGGTCGCGTTCCGCACTCCAGTTTCAGTAGGTGGCGGGCCAACAGCACCAGGCAATCTGATTGCTGCCGCGAATCGACAAGGCCCAATTAATCTGAGCTGGACCGCATCTAGCAGCAGCGTTGGAATCTCGAACTACATTGTGCAACGGTGCCAGGGTACAGGCTGCACAAACTTTGTGCAAATCGCGACGCCGGCTGGTACAACGTATACCGACTCTTCGGTATCGCCCAGCACTACCTATAGCTACAGAGTGGAGGCCGTCGATGCTGTGGGAAATCTAAGCGCGTTTTCTAATATCGCGACTACCACCACAGTAGGTAACCAGCCCCCGACTGCCCCCAGCAACTTGATAGTTACGCCCATCAGCACGAGTCAAATCAATCTAAGCTGGACGGCATCCACCAGCAGCATTGGATTAGCAAATTATGTGGTGCAACGCTGCCAAGGGCCGGGTTGCAGTAGCTTTGCGCAAATCGCCACTCCGACCGGCACGACTTACACGGATACAGGCCTAATCTCAAATACCAGCTATAGCTATCAGGTCGAGGCAATCGATATTGAGGGTAATATTAGTCCATTCTCGAACATAGCGACTGCCACGACGCTATCGTCTTCGCCCACGAGCATTACGTATGTGCAGGGTAATTTCGCCACTCCTCAGTCAGCTCAAACTAATGTGAGCGTCACGTTTACCGCTGCACAAGCCGCTGGCGACTTAAATGTAGTGGTCGTGGGATGGAACGACAGCACCGCGACGGTTCGCACTGTTACCGACGCGAGTGGTAACTCTTACGTTCTTGCGGTAGGGCCAACAGTAGAAAGCCCGGTCGCTTCACAAGCAATTTATTATGCAAAAAATATCGTTGGAGCAGCGGCGGGAGCAAATTCCGTTAGCGTGACTTTCTCCACAGCGGCAGCTTTCCCAGATATTCGCATTCTAGAATACAAGGGTGCAGATCCTAGCAATCCCGTGGATGTCACAGCCGCCGCCGTTGGCAATAGCTCTACGAGCAGCAGTGGCTCTGTTACCACAAACGCTCCAACTGATCTCCTGTTCGGTGCCGACACAGTTCAAACAACGACCTCCGGTCCAGGCACCGGATTCACGCAACGATTATTAACGTCTCCCGATGGCGATCTCGCCGAAGATCGAATGGTTAACGCCGTAGGTAGTTATAGTGCCTCCGCGCCGGTCAGTTCAGGTCTTTGGATTATGCAACTGGTGGCATTCCGAACGGCTGGAGGGTGCGCAAACGCCCCACCAACCGTGCCCACTAATCTTGCGGCCACTGCGAGCAGTTCGGCCCAAATTACTTTAAGCTGGACTGCATCGTCCAGTTGCATTGGTGTTGCACAGTACCTTGTTCAACGTTGCCAAGGAAGCACCTGTACGAATTTTGTGCAAGTTGGCACAACAACCGCAACTACCTACAAAGACGCGGGATTGGATGCAAATACTACGTACAGTTACCGGGTGCAAGCTATGGATAATAGCGGGAACTCCAGCGCATTCTCAAACACAACCAGTGCGACGACTCTGGCAATCTCGATCAGCCCACGGACTGCGGCTCTGACGTTCACGCGCACACAGCAGTTCACCTCAGCGGCTAACGTCACATGGTCCGTTGACGGCATGGTCGGTGGGTCTACGGCTGTCGGCACAATTAGCAGCACAGGCCTATATACTCCTCCGAGTAGTGTTGGCGCTCATACGGTAACGGCTACGACTCCGGATCTTTTCTCTGCCAGCGCCACGGTCTACGTCACCAATTATCCTGGGACCTTCACTTATCACAACGACAACCTCAGGACAGGTCAAAATCTCGATGAGACAGTATTGACGCTTAGCAATGTAAATCAAAATCAATTTGGGAAGCTGTTTTCTTATCCTCTGGATGGCATTCCCTTCGCCTCGCCCCTCTATGTAGCGAATGTTAGTATTCCCGGCCAGGGATTTCATAACGTAGTTTACGTCGCTACCGCACATGACAGCGTCTACGCATTTGACGCCGATGGACTAAGCACTACGCCGCTTTGGCACACAAGTTTCCTTGGCTCGGGCGTCACTACTGTCCCCTGTTCCGATACAGGCGAGTGTGGAGATATTCCAACAGAAATTGGAATCGCGAGTACGCCGGTGATTGATCAGAGCAGTGGAACTATATACGTAGTCGCCGCAACCAAAGAGGGCACGAACACCTGGATCCAGCGCTTGCATGCGCTTGATATCACGAACGGATCCGAGAAGTTTGGCGGCCCGGTTGTGCTGGCCGCAAGCGTTTCAGGAACCGGAAGTGGCGCTTCCGGAGGTAAGGTGCCGTTCGATCCTTTGCGCGAAAATCAAAGGCCCGGGCTGCTCTTGAATAATGGCGTTGTTTATCTAGGATTTGGTTCTCACGGCGACAATTCGCCGTGGCATGGCTGGGTGTTAGGTTACAATGCCACGACGCTTCAACAGATCATGGCGTACAATGTGACGCCGAACGGTAACGGAGGAGGTATTTGGCAGGGAGGTGGCGGACTGGCCACTGATGCGACTGGAAACATTTACTTTGTTACTAGCAACGGTGACTTCGATGCTAATTCGGGCGGTAAAGATTACGGTGACTCGGTTGAGAAAATCGGTCCTACCGGATTGGTAGTTGACTACTTCACCCCATTTGACCAGCAGAACATGAACGTTAACAACCTTGACTTAGGCGCTGGAGGCCCCGTATTGCTAGTTGACCAAACGACCGGCTCATTTCCGCACTTACTCATCTGTGCGGGCAAGAGCGGCACTATTTACGTCGTCAACAGAGACAACATGGGCAAATACAATTCAAGTAATGATAATCAGATCGTTCAATCTTTGCCAAATGCTTTGCCTAATGGTAGCCCGGAGGCAGGCAATTTCAGCACACCAGTCTATTTCAACGGATACATCTACTTTGGTGCCGTGGAGGATAATTTAAGAGCATTTCAGTTGACGAACGGGCGACTCTCGCCAGGACCGACCTCAGTATCTACTGCCATCTATGGCGTGCGTGGCGCTTCATTTGCAGTATCAGCCAATGGCAACAGCAACGGTATTTTGTGGGCACTACAAAATAATGGGACAAGCGCAAACAACGATGTAGGCTCTCCTGGGGTGCTTTTCGCATACGACGCAAACAATCTTGCTACTGTGCTATACAGCAGCGGCCAAGCTGGGAATAGAGATACGTTGGATTTTGCCGCTAAATTCTCGATTCCGCTGGTCGCGAACGGGAAGGTATTCGTCGCTGGTCAGAGCCAGCTCACTGCGTTCGGTCTTCTCCCCTAAGAGTATTACTGCGCTACAAACTGACGTGACCTTTTTTCCGTCCACTAAGTTATACGACATGTTGGCCGCATAGTTTTGCGCTTCGCCTTCTTGTTGGTTGGTACTTTCGCATGGCTGGGATCGGGTCAAGGCCGCCGCAGGCGCCTGTGAGGGCTTGGCCTTGAGACGAGTTTGGACAGGCGGTATTCGAAGGTGTAGAAGGCGAAGCGACCTGCTGCGCAAATTCCAGCGGCGTTCGATAGCTCAAGCTGGAATCTTCGGGTGCGTAGCTGCTGCTTGCCGGCGGGGCTGAGGGAAAAACGGCTTCTCAGGTGGCAAATAAAAACCCTAAGCGACCGGCAGACTCGCTGTGTTCGTGCTGACTGAAAGGCTCACCGCTACGCGGTGGTTCTCCTGTTTGTTCAGCTGACCGCAATACTGCCGCACGACTCCCACGAATGCCTCCCCTTCTTGGGGAAGTTGCTATCATCTACACGCCTTGAACGGCCCTTCTGACGCGAGTCCTTCAAGGCGCAGCTTCGCACGGCAGTCAATACCACCTCATCGCTCCGGGTGCATTGGCTGCGACATGGTGCAACGACTGATGCACTCGTCGCGCGTTCTCCGGCAATTAAATGCGCCTCTAGCGGCTCGACGCTTTTGCGCTCTCCCGGCAGCAACCCCGTACCATGCAGCGGCGTGCCCAAGGCGTGTTTTGGAACGAGTCATCACCCGCTGAACGGCTCGGCGGGTCTCATACTGATGCTCACGCTGATGGGCAGCCGGAGGATGGCTCAACGCGGTCTGTTAGGCTTCTAGCCACGCTCGCGCGGCATTTCGCGACCGATCATCAGATTCAGCTTATCCGCGACGTCGGCTAAGTTTGTCTCGATGCGTACTAGCAGTTCAGTGTGCTCTTTGATGCGCTCGCTCATTCTTTTCTCGAGTGCAACCTGCACAAGCATTGCATCCTGGAGATCTTGAAAGTTGCCACGGATCTGTTTCAGTGCGGCGTCGACGCGCGGATCTCCGGTTAATGGAATCTCGCGTTGGTGTCGGGCATACGCGACCGGCTTTCGAGCGGGACGCGAGAACCCCCGCTGACTTCTACTTCAGTGCGTAATCAACCAAGAACGGATTTCTACGGTCCGGCTGCGAAACCACTCTGGTAGCGAAGGTCGTTAATCGCCTCAACCGTGCGTGGATCGAAAACATTGCTATTTCGCCGGTGGTGCGCTCAGCGGCTGAACAGAATGCCGAGGGCGACCAACTCATATCCGGTTTGCCAGAATCGCAGTTGAGGTTTGTCCATTCGATCTTCGCTCTGTGGAAGGAAGCTGGCTGCAACAAAAGCTTCAACAATCCACGAATTGCATGTGCCGGCTAAAGCGTCCGCATTCGTCGTCGGCGCTCTTTGCATCCTAGTACTCAGCATCATTCTTTGGGCCGGGCTCTCACCCTTTCATGCGCCTGAGAATGAAGTGCGATGGCTCACGAACAGCAACGGCCTAGCATTCGGCACTTATGGAACGGTGCTGAGTACAGGCGAGATCCAGGCCGCCCGAAGCAGGTCCTTGTCCGTAGAGATCTGGTTGAAGTCCGCCAGGGGCTGGGACTCAGGCACGATTCTTGCGTTATATAGCCGGCTAAAGCCGTATCAATTCGTGCTGCACGAATCCGTTTCGGACCTGATGATTCGAAGCCGTGTGACAGAAAATGGCCGCAACGGCCGCCTGTATGTAGGCGATGTTTTCGGACGTGCACCCGCGGTGTTTCTGACCGTCACTATGGATTCGCAAGGCATGTGCGTTTATCAGAATGGCTTACTTTCAAAAGCGTTTCCGGGCTTCTATGCAGCAGCTGATCTGCGCCCGTTCCGTGTTGTGCTCGGAACGGAGCCGATGGATGCCAATAGTTGGCGAGGACAGATATACGGACTTGCGCTCTACAACACAAAGCTGGATGCGGAACGGGTGGCGAGTCATTTTCAATCGTGGAAACAGTATGGTCGGCCAACCATTGCCGAGAAGGACAGGGCGCTCGCCGTCTATTGCTTTAACGAACGTGTCGGCAGCGTCGTACGGAATGCAGTCGCGCGGGGTGTGGATCTGTTTATTCCCGAACGGTTCACGACCGTCGACCAGGTGTTTCTAAAGCCACCGCGTCTCGAGTATCTGGACGGAGCCGATACACCGAAGAACATTTTAATCAATGTTGGCGGTTTCATTCCGCTCGGGTTCTGCTATTGCGCATATTGGGCGTGTCGTCATTCGATGCGGGCAGCGGCATTGCGAGCGATCGCCTTAGGAGTCGTCGTCACGTTTACTATCGAGATCGTGCAAGCATTCCTGCCCACACGGCAGTCTGGCGTGACGGATCTCTTTACAAATACATTGGGGACGTGCCTCGGCGCGGCGCTCTACTGCTGGCGTCCCGTTGGGATGCTCTTCGAATACATGTTAGCGCGGTTATTTCGACGCGGCGTATAACCAGCCCACAGCACGCCACACAAGTTTGGATTAGCAAAAATCGTGCGTTACTTTGGCGCAGGCGGTAGCATCTGTGCCGCCTGCTACGCCTATAGATCCGTTGTCGCAATGCCGCTCCCGCTAGCCGTCAATCGAATCGCTTTGTTTCTAAGCTACCCATGGAAAGAATCTCGACGGCAAGAAGAGGTGATCGATCACGGGCCATCCTTAAAATTCTAGTGAGTGCAAGGGAGCAATCCCCAGATTCCATCCGCGATGAAGTCGATTAAACGCCGCGTTCTGTATTGATCGTCCTTGCCTATCGCCTGCCGCCGAATCTACGGCCGGCGCGAAATCCTCCGGGACGGCCAAACTGGTGGCCGGAAGATGGATGTGCTCCAGAGCCGAATCGATGGCCGCCGGCGTCGTTATTTCCGAACGAATTGTGAGATTCGGGGCGAGAGGCGGCAGCGCTTCCCGGATGATTTGCATAAGCCGAACCGCTAAACCCACCGTGCTGCGCATAGCGGCTGTCCGCGTAGTGAGTTTGCGTGAATGTCCCGTGTGTTCCGTATTTGGGCGGAGCGGCTGGGCTCGACTGGCCATAGTAGGTCCTGCCCGTATTCTGGGCGCTACGGTAGGCGCGGTATTCGTCCGCGAGCACCGGCCGGTAATCATGGTTCCACAACAACTCGCGCAGAATCAGGTATTCGGGCAGCCATGTCCAAACGCTGTGGCCGTGTGAGTGGTCCCAATAGCCGTACTGATTCGACCCAACCGAGACCGGGGCAATGTAGGCAAAGCCGGCCGGTTGCGGCGTAGTTTGTGCTTCTGAATCGAAGAGGCCGGGGTCCTTATGCGCGATCGCCATGCCCAAATCGTTTTGAACCGCGCGAAACTCGGGTTCCGAAACGTTCACCCAGTGTTCGCTGCTAGTGGTCTCGCTCTTTTTCGAAGCTACGTCGAGAAGATGCGTCCGAACGGTCTTGATTCGCTCCCGAAAACTCTCGTCGCTGCCATAACGCGAGTCGTCCAAATCGGTGAGAATCTTGTCCCATGAATCGTAGAGCTGTCCGGAGAGGCTGGCGAGTTCGGCGGTGTTGCGGGTCATTGTGTCCGCAAGAGTGGCTAGGCTCTCATCGGTTTGAACCAGCGTTGCCAGTTGAGTTCCACTTGGTTTTTCGCTGGCCGCTGACTGTCGCACAACTTCCGTAGCATTCCACTCTGCTTCGGCCTGCTTCGGTAATTGACGCAAGGCGTTTAAGCGATCGTCAAGCGCTGCTTTCTTTGCAGGCCAATCGTGATCGGCTTTTTCTATATCCTTGGTGACCGGCGTCAGATCGAACTTCGAGATAGCCTCATACGCGTGTCGCATCTGGTCCAAATGCGACGGCACATCGCGGCCGAAATCGATCCAACGATCGGCCGTCGCGATCACGTTCGCCGAATCAGCTCGCGCCGCCTCCAGTAACTGGCGTTCCTGCCGGAGTAGCTGCTCGGCGCGAGACTGCGAGTCGGCACGATCGCGTCGTGCGAGTTCAGAGAGCTCAAACTGGATCTTTTCCGCGGAACTCAGCTTCTCGCGATCGGAGCGAAGTCGCGCTTTCCATTCGTCCGGCGGGGAGGCACTCTTAAAGAGATCCGGCTGCTGTGAGAGATCGTTATCGAGAGCTGTTTGTGAACGTTGAAGCTCGTGCTCCGTGGAGTGGAGCCGATCGCTTTCGTATGCGATGTCCCGGTGCAGCACGTTCGGCAGCTTGCTGCATGACGTCAGAAGCACGAGACCGGCAATCAGCAGACCTGGCTTCGAGAATTTCATTACGTACTCCGAAAAACTGTGACATCCGAGGGCTCGACATTCACCCAGAGCGACCCGGTGAATGCCTCGCCTTGAAACTTCCTGATACTCAAGAAGCGTTTGGAATCCTGCTCTTGAAATTGCCAGCAGTAGAATCCCCGCCCTGTCGTCTCTGCGGCTCGAAACACACCGATCTCGCGGCTGAAGCGATAAAGCCAGAATTTGCCGTCGTAGTCGAAGAAGTCCGCGGGATTCTGGCGTTGATCCATTTGCGCCAGATCGTCTTCGCTCAAGCCGAGTTCATCCAGCGTGATTCTTCGGCCATCGAAATTTCCGAGAACTGTCGCCGTGTCCTCGTTGTGTACTTCGAGGTAGACGCGGCGGTCCCGCCACATGCCGCTCAGTTCTCTCCAGTGTCGAGTGCCAGCCTCGTATCCATCGCACCGGTCGACTGTAAAGTCGATGTCAGAGAAATCGGCAGCAGCCCCCGCGACGGAAAGCGTATCGCTTATGCGAGCTTCGGTGATTTTCAGGTTGGCCAAATCCTGCTGGGGTGGGCCAGGATTTGGTTTTCGGTCGAAAAACATATATTTAGCGGCCGGGGGCCGACGGCAGTTCTTTCGGTAATTCCACCCTCCCGAGCCGTTCGCGTTTGAGCGCCTCTAGCTCGGCATCGACCGTGTGTCCTTCGAGTTGGGCAAACTCCGCTTCGAGATTTGCGTCCTTGCCGGCGGCCGCAAGCTCGTTAAATGCCTTAGCGGTTGCCTCTTCCTTGGCAACAGATTTTTCAAAATTGGAGAGCACCGCGAACGCGTTGTCGGCCTTACCAACCCCTGCCATGGCTTCGGAAACTTTTCTTTGAGCAGTGGCCGCATTCTTACGCGCTACCAGCGTGGTGGCGGTTCGCTCGCCCTCTTCGATCTTGTGCTTCAGGTCGACGACTTGCGCCTTCAGTGAGTCGCTCGCCTGTCGGGCGGATTCGATGGCGGCCTGCATTGAGGAGATCTGCTTGTCCGATTCGGCTTTCTTCGCAAGTGCCTTTTTAGCTAGCTCTTCGTTGCCCGCGTCCAAAGCTTGGCCCGCGCGCGCCTTCCATTCTTGCGATTGCCGGACATATTTCTGATACTCGGCATCAAGCGAGTTGTAATTGCTCATTGCGGTAGCCGACGCCCGCACCACGTTATTGAGCTCCGTCTTCATGTCCGCGACCGTTTGCCGCACAGTAGTTTCAAACGTGGCGTCCTCGATTGCGCCCATCCCTTGATTCGCCTGTCCTCGCGCGACACGGCCGGCTCGATTGAAAATGTCTGAAAAGAATCCCATAATCTATGCCTTTCGAAGTTTAATCACGCGGCTTGTAAGTCTGCCCCGATCAGATCTTTTGCATGGACGACATCGGCCAGTAGGAAACTGACACAGGAGAGAATGTCGTCTTCGTCGTCGGGTCCCAACTCCTGAAGTTTGCAGAAGTTGTTGAGAGTGACCGCGACTTGGTCGTTGCCGGTATCGTAGAGCTGAAAGTGTGAGGTGGAGATGCCATTATCGGCAGCAAGCATTTTGTACATCACTTCCGGAGTAAGCTTCGAGCGCGGCACCACCATGCAGACCAAGGACAGGAACAGAATCTCGCCTTCGAGTACAGCGCGCAACGAGATGCCACTTTCAAGATCCTGAATCTTAAGCACGCTGGTATCTAATTCGGTAACCGAGTAACGCTTTCTGGTGAGCAGATCGTGGATCAGTGCAACAGGAGAACTGGTTGTATCGGGCATAGACACCGCTAATATACGCTTTTGCGGTTCATTTGTTCAGGCGTGAAAGCGGTTTCGCTCAATTTTGCAGTTCGCAATTGCCAACAGAAAAAAATTACTAGCCAGCAATCGTGCGGCGGCGTCTCGCGAATGGGTCGTTAGCCCTTGAAGTTCTCGGCCAGCTACCGATTGTCCTGGTACTCTTCAAGCCACGCCATCTGGATTGCTTCAAGTTTGCCTTCCGTGGATGCAAGCGGATCGTCTTTAAAGTTGGGAAGCTCGGTGACCCATTTGTGCAGATCCGTGTAGCGGATATTGGTCGGATCAATGTCCGGATGCAGTTCGTAGAGGCTGAGCGCGATGTCTTCAGTGTGGTCCCAAGTGAGTCCGGGCATATGTCTCCGGTTTTCATTGTAGTCTTGAGCGGTACCAACCCAGGCAAGTGTTACAGTGTTCGTTCAAGCCGCAATTACTATGACCCATAGAAATCGCCTTTTGGCTCTTGTTACCGTGGTGTGCCTTTTCGTTCTATTTGGCGCCGGAATCTTCGCGCGGCAGGCGGAGAACGGCTCCGAATATTCCAAGGATCTGCTGTCAGCCTTTCAGTGGCGCGAGGTCGGTCCGTTGCGTGGCGGACGCAGCTTCGCCGTCGCAGGAAATGCGAATCAGCCGGACACTTTCTATTTCGGCTCCGTCGGGGGCGGTGTCTGGAAGACCGAAAACGCAGGGCGCACGTGGTTCCCGATCTCCGATAAAGGAATTCCCATCGGCTCTATTGGTGCCATTGCCGTCGCGCCTTCCAATGCCGACATCGTTTATGTCGGTACCGGCGAAAGCGACATTCGCAGCCAACATTCGTATGGCATTGGAGTATACAAATCGACCGACGCCGGTAAGACGTGGAAGCATATTGGGCTGGAAGAAACCAGGCAGATCTCACGCGTTGTCATCGATCCAACTAATCCAAACCGGGTGTACGTCGCCGCTCTCGGGCATGTCTACAACGCCAACCCGGAGCGCGGCATGTATCGGTCGACGGATGGCGGCGCGACGTGGAAGAAGGTTCTGTTCAATACGGAAAAGCCGAACGATGTCGGCGCGGCTGACATAGCGATTGATCCAAAGAACCCGCGTGTTTTGTATGCGTCGTTGTGGGCAACGCGGCGGCCGCCGTGGTCGGTTTACGCGCCGACGAACTTGCCGGGCGGCGGACTTTATAAATCCATTGATGGCGGCGACACCTGGAAGAAGCTGGGCGGCGGATTGCCGGACGACGAGTTTGTCGGCAGGATTGGTGTGTCGGTTGTACCAAGCAATCCCCGGCGCGTCTGGGCAATAGTTGATGATCTGGGTACTGCAGTGGCTCGCCCGATCGGAGGCGCCGCAGCAACACGGCCATCTCCCGCACCGGGGCAAGGCCGCACGCCGCCGCGTCCCGATGTGGAAGGGCCACGCGGAAAAGGTGGTCTATATCTATCGGATGACGCCGGAGCGACGTGGAAGCTCGTGAATAGTGAAAACCGCCTATGGGGTCGCGGCTGGTATTTCGCAAGTGTCACTGCAGATCCGGCGAACCAGGACCGTGTCTACGTCATCAACACGGCCACCTATATGAGCATCGATTCCGGCAAAACTTTTGTTCCGGTGAAAGGAGCGCCTGGCGGTGATGACTATCACCAGTTGTGGATCAATCCGAAAGATCACAACCGCATGGTGTTGAGCAGCGATCAGGGCACAGTGGTGAGTGTGGACGGCGCGAAGAGTTGGAGCACTTGGTACAACCAGCCGACTGCACAGATCTATCACGTTGCGGCTGATAATCGGTTCCCATATTGGCTATATGGCGCGCAGCAGGACAGCGGTGGTGTGGGCGTCGCCACGTGGTCTCGCGAAGGAATAATTACATTCCGGAATTGGGAGCCCACGTGCCTCGCCGGTGAAAGCAACACCGTGGTTCCCGATCCGAAGGACGGAAGATTTCTCTACGGCGGCGGCAACCGCTGCGACCAGTATTTGAATACAGCGATGCCGAGCGGGCAGTTGCCGGCAGCCGATCCGGACGATCCGAACCGAAAGACGTGGACGCTTCCGACCGTATTTTCACCCGTCGACGAAGCAGTGTACTATTCAAACCAATTTGTCATGCGATCGCGTGATCGAGGTAAGACGTGGGAGAAGATTAGCCCTGATCTGTCACGTTTGAAACCGCCAGTCCCCGAAAACCTGGATGCAACTACAGCGAAGGACATCGATCAGCCGATGACAGATCGATTCGGCGTCATCTACACAATCAGTCCGTCACCATTGAAAGCCACGATGGTTTGGGCGGGTACCGATGACGGTCTCATTCATGTGACTCGCGATGATGGCCAACACTGGGAGGATGTCACGCCGCACGAGGTGACTGCGTGGAGCAAGGTTTCGCAGATAGAAGCCGGCCATTTTGATGAAGGCACAGCATATGCATCTGTAGACCGGCACCGACTAGCCGACATGAAGCCGTACATTTATCGCACACACGATGGCGGTAAGACATGGCAGAGCGTGGTCAACGGCATTCCGGAAGGAGCTTACGTCAATTCCGTGAAAGAAGATCCTGTGACCAAAGGATTACTGTACGCGGCCACCGAACTGCGTGTCTATGTGTCCTTCAATGATGGCGACGAGTGGCAGCCGCTACAGAACAATATGCCTGTGACTTCTGTGCGCGACATTGTTGTGCACGGAGACGATTTGGACATCGGGACGCATGGCCGGGGATTTTGGGTGATGGATCAAATGGCGGCGCTGCGAGAGATTGCTGCGAAAAGCACCGAGATTACCGCCGCCAGCGCCTATCTCTTCAAACCCGGCGAGACATTTGCCACGATTCAGGGCGGAATGAACGGCACACCGCTACCCCATGAAGATCCGCAGTTGTCGAATCCGCCGTCCGGAGTTCTGGTTTATTACTGGCTGAAGAACACCGCATCGGGGCCGGTGAAATTGGAATTGCTCGATGGCAACGGCAGTGTTCGAGTGTGCGCGGCCAGCGACGCGGAAGTCCGTCCTGTGAATACGGAGGCTATTAACGTGCAAGCTATCTGGGAACAGCCGGCGTCGCCGCCTTCAGCAGCAGAGGGAATGCATCGGTTTGCTTTGAATGTGCCCGCCGGGCGAGGTTTTGGCGGCGGTGGCGGATTCGGCCGCGGCGCAGCACCGCCAGCTACGGGTGCATGTGCGTCTTCGACGCCCGCGAGTTCGGAAAATGAGCGTCCCGCTCGCGGCCGCCGTGGTCCTGAAAGGCTGCAAGCCGGGAACTACACCGTACGAATGACCGTGAATGGACAAACGTATACGCAACCGGTAACTCTTAAGCCCGATCCGCGAGTAGCAAATCCGGAAATATCTTCGCTGCGGCGCCGTCCACTGTTCCCGAAGGGGCAGAAGATCGTGGCCAAGTAAGCTGGCCAGCCGCCAACTACGTTCGGACGGACATATGATATTCGAATGCCCTCCGATCTCGGCAAGTGCAATATTGTCGCGTTTGTAAACGTTGTCGATGTAGATCGAGCACGTGCGTTTTATAGAGACACGCTCGGGCTACAGCACGTGGGCGACGAGTTACCCTACGCGCTTGTGTTCGACGCCAATGGCATTATGCTGCGGCTTGCCATAGTGAAGGAAAGGCCGTTGTTTCCAGGTACTATCTTGGGCTGGAATGTTCCAGATGCCGTCGTGGCGGTGCAGCGTCTGCAAAAAGCTGGAGTGCAGTTCGAGCGATACGGGTTTCTGAAACAAGATGAACTGGGAATCTGGACCACGCCCACCGGAGCGAAAGTGGCGTGGTTCAAAGACCCGGACGGGAACGTTCTGAGTGTCTCGGAACATCCGGAACAGCGTTAGTCGATTTTAGTGCCTTTGAGCGCTCCGCGGACCGCGGTATTCATCATGGTTTCGGCCAGATGCTGCGTCGCCCGGTTTAGCGCTTCAATTTTCTCGTTCAATACGTGATGATCGTTGCCGTTGTACACGGTTTGCAGTTCGCGAACGGCCGATTCTATCGAACCGCGTTCGTCTGACGAAAGAGCGGCCCAAGCATCGCTTTTTTGCGCTTTGGCAGTAGCAGCGAGAATGTTGTCCGCCTCCACACGCGCTTCGCGTACCTGGCGCTCGCGCATGTCTTCTTCGGCTTTTTCGAAAGATTCACGAATCATCGCTTCGACTTGATCTTCCGTCAGGCCGTAAGACGGCTTCACTTCGACGGATTGCTCTTTGCCCGTGCGCGCATCGCGGGCTGTGACATTGAGAATTCCATTGGCATCGATCAAGAAACGAACTTCGATGCGGGCAAGGCCAGCTGGCAGGGGATCGACGTCTTTCAGATCGAAGCGCGCCAAGCTGCGGCAATCTTTAACTAACTCGCGCTCTCCTTGGAGTACATGGATGAGTACGTTGCGCTGGCCGTCAACGGCGGTCGTAAACGACTCGGTCGCGCTGGCCGGGATCGTAGAGTTGCGATGGATCAGTTTGGACACAACACCGCCCATAGTCTCGATGCCCAGTGATAACGGCGTAACGTCCAGGAGTAGCTTATCTTCCACGTTGCCAGCGAGAATACCGGCTTGCACGGCAGCGCCGAGCGCGACTACTTCGTCGGGATTTAACTCCGTATGGGGTTTGGCTTTGAAGAGGCGCTCAACCGCCGCGCGGACCAACGGAATACGCGTCGAGCCGCCGACCATGACGACTTCGTCAATTTGTTCAGGCGTCAGTTTGGCGTCTAAGAGACAAGCGCGGCAGGGCTCGAGAGTGCGCTCGACAATGGGTGCGATAAGGCGTTCGAACAACTCCCGGTCGATGGCGCGCTGATAGCGCTTGCCTTTGTAGGCGAGATCGATGTTTGTTTCCGGAAGGAACGAGAGCTGCTCTTTGGCGTGTACAACGGCGCGGCGCAGACGCTGAACGCCTTCGGCGTCGGTGGAAAGATCTTGGCCCCATTCGCTTTGAATGTCTTCAAGAGCAATGTGCAGCAGCAGATTGTCGATATCATCGCCGCCCAGATGTGTGTCGCCGTTGGTTGCGAGAACCTCGAAAATCCCTTCATGTAGGCGAAGAATGGAGATGTCAAATGTGCCACCGCCAAAATCGTAAACGGCAATAACACCGTCTTTACGCTTATCGAGGCCGTAGGCAAGCGAAGCTGCCGTAGGCTCGTTGACGAGGCGTAGCACTTCCAGACCCGCCAAGCGTCCGGCGTCTTTAGTGGCCTGGCGTTGCGCATCGTTGAAGTAAGCAGGGACTGTGATAACCGCTTCCGAGACGGGCTCCCCCAGCGCAGCCTCGGCATTGTCCTTCAACTGGCGCAGGACAGCCGCTGAGATCTCGGGCGGCGTAAACGTCCGGTTTCCAAGCTTCAGCTTGATCACGGACTCACTGTCTTCCGCGACGCGAAAAGGAAAAAGCTTGATCTCTTGTTGGATATCCTGAACGCCGCGGCCCATCAGCCGCTTTACGGAATAAACAGTGCGTTCGGGGCGTGTCAACAGCAATTCTCGCGCGGGCTCACCAGCGACGAGTTTGTTGTCGTCCGTGAGCGAAACAATGCTCGGGACGATCTTTCGGCCTTCGGGATCATCGATAATCTCAGGGCCGGTCAGCTCCATTACAGCAACCAGGCTGTTAGTTGTGCCTAGATCGATACCAACAATTTTGGATGTGCGGTTTTCGCCGAAGTCGATTTGAAATGTTCCCATAGGTGCGTTACAAACGTTCGTCTATCGGCTCCGCGGCGGCGTCGATCGGATCGAGCGCGCGGTTGACGTCGCGAAGAAGATTTTCGATATAACGGCGGCGGTTGAGCACGCCGCGAATTTCGTGCAAGGCCTGCTTGGCGGTTTCGCTCTGCGATTCGGCTGCATCGTACTTACTGAAAAGTGTCTCGATCTCGCGGTCCACGCCTTCACGGAGGCCAAGAAAATTTTGTTTAGCCGTTTCGAGCTGCGGGCGCGCCGAATCGTCGCCGCCTTTCAATTCTTCGAGCATCATATTCAGCTCAAAGACTTCTTCTAACAACTCCGGCGGCACATCTTTCGAGCGCTGCTCGCCAATAGGAAAGCCTTCTTCCTTGAGCAAGTATTCAGCACGGCGCACGGGATTGCGCAGAGTACGATATCCATCGTTTAGAATCGCAGTGGCCTCAAGCGCCTGTGCCTGTTCCGGAGCGCTCTTCCGGCTGAAACGGTCCGGATGCCACTGGCGGCTCAATTCATAGAAGCGTCGTTGGAGTTCTGCCTCATCAAGATTGAGTTTGCGTTCTAAGCCGAAAAAATCGTAGAAATCGCTTGAAAGCTCAGGCATAATGGACCGGCGCCGAATGCGCCCAAGACATGCAGCCGCCAGCTAGGCGGAAAAAGATGTTCCGCAACCGCAGCTCTTTTGCGCGTGCGGGTTCTGGAAGACGAAGCCGGACTGCATCAAAGTGTCTTGCCAATCCAAGGTCATGCCATCTAGAAAAAGCATGCTCTTGGGATCTACAAAAACCTTCACGTCTTCAAACTCAAAGACGTGGTCACGCGGACGCGCTTGGGGCGCAAACTTGAACTGATAGCTCAAACCGGAACACCCGCCACCCAAAACGCCAAGCCGCAAGCCGCCAGCGACACCTTCGCGCGCAAACGCTTCGCGAATTTTCTGGACGGCTTTAGGCGTGACGTGGATTTGCTTTGGCGCGCCGGTAGCGGGAATCGTTTGGCCATCGCCGCCGGCCGCGCCTCCAAGCTGAGTCAACTCAGCCATTAAGTTACTTTGCTCCTTCAGCTAACTGCAACAGCTTCAGGTTTGTTGGACGTCTGCTTCTTCTTGTAGTCGCCGATCGCGGCCTTAATCGCATCTTCGGCGAGCACAGAGCAGTGAATCTTCACAGGCGGAAGCGAGAGCTCGTTTACGATATCCGTATTCTTGATTTCGAGCGCTTGATCCACCGTCTTACCCTTCAGCCATTCCGTTGCAAGGGAAGAGCTGGCGATTGCGCTGCCGCAGCCGAACGTCTTGAACTTGGCGTCTTCAATTACGCCAGTATTCGGATTCACTTTGACCTGCAGCTTCATGACGTCGCCGCATTCGGGCGCGCCCACCATACCTGTTCCCACGTCGGGACTGTTCTTGTCGAGCGACCCCACATTGCGGGGATGCTCGTAATGATCGATGACCTTGTCTGAATAAGCCATTTCTACTCTCTTCCCCTATAACAATCTTAATGCGCCGCCCAAACAACTTTGGAGAGGTCCACGCCTTCCTTGGCCATTTCGTACAGCGGCGATAACTCACGTAACTTACGGACTACGTTGATAACTTTGTTCGCTACGTAGTCAATTTCTTCCTCGGTGTTGAAACGGCCGATTCCGAATCGGATCGAAGAGTGCGCCAGGTCGTCGCCGGCGCCCAATGCCTTCAACACGTAACTGGGTTCGAGCGTCGCGGAGGTGCAAGCCGAACCGCTCGATACGGCAATGTCGTTGATGCCCATGAGCAGGCTTTCGCCTTCGACATACGCAAAGCTGATATTCAGGTTATGAGGCAGACGGTGCTCCATAGAGCCGTTGATGTACACCTCGTCGAGCTCGTTCATCAGCGTGTCTTTCAGCTTGTCGCGCAGAAACCGGAGGCGCTTCGATTCTTCCGGCATCTCCAGCCGGCAGATCTCGGAAGCCGCGCCCAAACCCACGATGCCTGGAACGTTCAGCGTCCCGGAACGCATGCCACGCTCATGGCCGCCGCCGTCCATCTGGGCCGTGATCTGAACGCGCGGATTACGGCGGCGCACATATAACGCGCCCGCGCCTTTCGGTCCATACAGTTTATGGCCGGTCAGCGACAGGACGTCGATGCCATCTGCCGTCACATTCACCGGAATCTTGCCCACTGCCTGAACGGCATCGCTGTGAAACAGAATTCCTTTTTCTTTGGCGATTTTTCCAATCTCTTTAACCGGCTGAACGACGCCAATTTCATTGTTGGCGTACATGATGGAGATCAGGATTGTTTTGTCCGTTATGGCCTCGCGTAATTGATCGAGATCGATCAGTCCGTCCTGCCGGACGGGCAGATAGGTGACGCGAACGCCTTCCTTCTCCAGGCGCTTGCAGGTATCGAGCACTGCTTTGTGCTCAGTGACCTGAGTAACGATGTGATTGCCGCGCTCGGCATACATCTCCGCAATGCCCTTCAGCGCCAGGTTGTTGGATTCCGTCGCGCCGCTGGTGAAAACAATTTCCTTGGGCGTTGCGCCAATCAGTTCCGCTATCTGCTTCCGTGCTTTTTCGGTGGCTTCTTCCGCTTCCCATCCGAAGCTGTGATTTCGGGATGCGGCATTGCCGAAAATCTCGGTGAAGTACGGCTTCATGGCATCGAACACGCGCGGATCCATCCGCGTGGTTGCGTGACTGTCCATGTAAATCGGTAGTTTCATACGTGTTTATTTCCTCAGGGAACTCACAGGACTCAGTACATTCGGAGCGCTCTGCAGAGCCACCAACGATGGCGGCACCAGCCGCTTGTGGTCATCCGAGTCCTGGATCATGTCATCCTGCACCATATCTGAGATGCTCACGCTGTTCAGCAGACTTAAGATTGCTTCGTGAATTCGCTTTAAAGGCTTGCGTACCGTGCATCGGCCGGAATGCCCACAAGACGTGTGTTCGGTAAAGCAGTCGGCAAGCACGATCGGGCCATCAATGGCTCGAATTACTTCCAGCGCCGAGATCAATGCGGGATCGCGGGCTAGGCGATACCCACCGTTCGTGCCGTGCTCGGAAATCAAAAAACCCGATTTGCCCAACTTTTGAAGCAGCTTGGACAGCAGGGGCAGCGGAATGCCACAGGTGTCCGCAACTTCCTTGGCACTGACTGCCTCGCCCGTCTCGCGCTGCCGTATGGCGAAGTGCTTGAGGGCAATCAAGCTGTAATCCGCTTTTTTCGTCAATTTGAGCATCGGGACACGACTGGACGGCGATCTGGGACTAAGAAGATCCTATTTATTTATAACACGTTCCGAGGTGTCCGGATCACCTTTTATCTACAATGTTATGAGTGCCTTGCAATAACGCTACACGACCTTTAGTCCATGAAATGCTAGTGTCCTAATGTCACATGCCGATAAGAAGAATGAACCAGTAACGGAGCTCTTCTCGGCTTCCTAACTCATTTGCGTGATTAGACTTTTTCGTGTTTTTATTCCTGCGAGTGTACTTGCGCTTTTAGTGTCGGAATGCCTCCTCATTCTGATCTGCTACACGTTTGCTTGTTACGCTGGCGGCGAAGATCCCCAACTGTACCTGATTACCGAAGGCAACTGGTGGAAGATTCTCATCGTCCTGGGGGTGATCCTTGCCGGGATGTATTTTCAGGATCTTTATACCGAACTGCGCATTCCGTCCCGTATGGTGCTGATTCAGCAGGTCTGCCTGGCCGTCGGCTGCGCGTTGCTTTTCATGGCGTTGCTAGGGTACGTCAAGCACGACTACATTCTGGGCCGCTGGATTATGGTGACCGGCAGCGTCGCGGTCATTCTCCTGGTGCCATCGTGGCGAATTTTCTTTTGGAGATACATCATCATCGCGTTGCGGTCGGAGCGGGTCCTGTTGATGGGCAACTCGAGCATTTTAGGCGAGGTCATTGAGCGGCTGGTCGAAAAGCCGGAATTCGGCTACTCGCTGCTGGGGTATCTTTGCGAGATCGAACCCTGCGAATTCCCAATACCTTGCCTCGGGACGCTGGCCGACGTGCGGCAGGTCTGCACGGAGTACCGGCCCACGCGCATCGTAGTGGGAATGGCTGAGCGTAGAAACCGGCTTCCCGTTCAAGAGCTGCTCGAAATTCGATTTTCGGGCACGATCATCGAAGATGCGGCGGATACGTATGAAATGGCGATGCGGCGCGTTTGCAGCCGCAAAATACAACCATCGCAATTGATCTTCACGTCGATGTTAGGGCCGCGCCCGCACGCCATTACACTCCAGAATTTTTATTCGTTGTTTATCGGACTCATAGGGCTGGTCATCGCATCGCCTTTGATGCTACTGACCGCTTTTCTGGTAAAGATTTCGTCTCGTGGACCCGTCCTATATCGACAGCGGCGCGTCGGATTAAACGGCGAGTTGTTCACGCTCTATAAATTCCGTTCTATGTACGCCGACGCCGAAGCGCGCACGGGCGCGGTTTGGGCAAAGGTGGACGATCCGCGCATAACCCCCATTGGCCGCTGGCTCCGCAAGTTGCGTTTAGATGAACTACCGCAGTTGTGGAACGTAGTGCGTGGACAAATGGCGATCGTGGGGCCGCGGCCGGAACGTCCGGAATTCGTCGAGCTTTTAACGCAACAGATTCCTTATTACCGGCAGCGGTTAGCGGTGAAGCCTGGTATTACCGGTTGGGCGCAGATCAACCATAAGTACGGCGATACTGCGTTGGATGCAATGATCAAGCTCGAATACGATCTGTATTACATCAAGCATGTCGCTCCAATGCTGGACTTCTACATCATTTTCCACACGGTGAAAGTGATGCTATTGAGCCGGGGCGCGCAGTAGACTTGCACCCCAACGCGGAGTTCATTCATGGTGGTAATCTAAAGCGCGTGCAGCGGTTGCTCGATGCCTTAAGCGACGAACGATCGGCGGTGACGCTCGATGTGGCTTCTTTGGAATTGGCGAGCATCGAATTCCCCGGTCTGGACGTAGATGCTTCCCTGGTGCGCCTGGACAGCTACGCGGAACAGATTCGCTGTCAATTGGCCGGCAAAGCCTCGGGTCTCGAATTCATTCGCACAACCAACGAACTGCTGTTCGACGTTCTGCAGTTCCGGGGCAACGAAGACGAATACTACGACCCGCGTAACTGTTGCTTGAATTCCGTGTTGATGCGGCGGCTGGGTATACCAATCACTCTCTCGGTCGTGTATATCGAAGTGTCGCGGCGGCTCAACCGGTCTGTCTATGGCGTCGGCCTACCGGGACACTTCGTCGTTGCGTATGAAGACGCTGATGCCCGCTATTGGATTGATCCATTTCATAGCGGGCGGATTTTGAGCTTTGCCGATTGTAATGCGCTCGCCCAGCAGACTGCCAGCGTGGACCTTCGAAATAATCCGGCATTGCTGGCGCCGGTAAATAAACGGCAGATCCTTGTCAGGATGCTGAGCAATCTAAAGGCGATCTACCTGCGTGGCGAAGCGTTCGATAAAGCGCGGCAGGTGCTCGATCTCTTAATTCAGGCTATGCCGCAATATCCCGAAGAGTATCGTCACCGCGCTATTGTGCACATGAAACAGCAGAACCATCGCGCGGCGCGCCAGGATTTCGAAACCTATCTGCGGCTGGAACCGGACGCGCCGGAGCGCGAGCAAGTGGAAAAGCAACTCGTACTGATACGGCGCTGGCACGCGGGCTTGAATTAGTCGGTGGTTCGATAGAGCGGTGCTACGTTGACGCAGCTAAGCGACGTAGCTCCTCCGCATCTATCTTTGCTGGAGTTCAAGCACTCGACAAACTCTCTTAAATCCTCGTGTAAAGGCATCTGGCTGGGAGCGCTCACGGAGTTCAAAGAAAATTTCAGCCCTCTGCGGCGGAGGCGCGGCGCGCCAGATTTTCGAAGGTTATCTCCGGGTAGAACTGGATGCGCCCGAGCGCGAACAACTGGAAAAGCAGCTTCTGCTGATCGCGCGCTGGCGCGCAGGTCTCCGTCCGGCGAGGGGTCTTCCGCTACAGCGTGTTCAAGAAGGCAATTAGATCCTTCTTCTCGTCTTCGGTGAAGCCGATGCTGAAACGTTTGTCGTAGAACTCCAAGACATCGCGCAATGACCGCGCTGACCCGTTGTGGAAGTAAGGCGCGCGGCTTGCGAGTCCTCGCAACACGGGACCTTTCACCTTTCCGATGTCCTTCCACAATCCGGTAATCAGCGCGCGTCCAGGGTCGGTAGTCGTTTTGATCTCTTGGGTTGTCTTGTTCTGCAACGTGAAGACAGGCAGATAACCGATATCTAGCGAGCTATCCGTATCGCTTACGCCGATATTTAAAGGAACTGACAGGGAATGATTGCCTATGTTCAATGCATCGTGACAAGTTCCACAACTGCCTGTAATAGAGGCAAGGTTCAAATCGTCATTCAGGCCGGCGACGCCGGTGATATTAATTGCTTTCGAATTGAATATCGTTTGGCCGCGTACAATACGTGCGCGCGCGCCGTTCCTGTCGTCAAATCCATTCGTCCATGCATCGAACAGGCTGAAGATTTTCGGTGTGAATGCTGTGCCAAGCGGGTTTCCGCCTAGAGGATCATTGATCCCGACAAAGAAAGTCTGGATAGTCTGCGTACCAAGTGCTACAGGACCACCAGACGCGCCATTTCCATCCAGCGCGCCGGCTCGGAAGTCATATGCCTGTGCAGTTGCCAGTTGTATCTCGAACTCAACGATCGCCTGCTGTTGTTGCGAAGTTAGCGGGACGGAACCTTGAGCGTGACCATTAGTCGCATCCAGCGCCTGTTGAGCCAAATCCGCCAGCAAGTCGCCCGGATTTGTGGCGTAGGCGATCTTCTGAGTGCCGGTTTGGGGAGTTGACTCACGGCCATCCCACATAACGGCGCTTAAGAACCGCAGATTTGTAGCGGGCAAGGGACGGCGGTACATCGAGAGCGTCTCCGTATCGTTGCAGCCGTAGGGGTTCGACACGCTGACGACGTTAAACTCGGCCGCGTGGGGCACGGCCAAGGCGATCCGGATCAATCCCCTATCTAGCAGGAGACTATATGCTCTACGGCGCCCCTGTACAGTGGACGTGTCGATATCGTGATCGCAAGCCGAGCCATCATTGGACCGAAAAATCGGATCTAGACCCTGAGTCAACTCGAAACGTAGCTTCAACTCGCCCGGGGAAACAGTCCAATCTTGGGCGGGTCGATGGCACGTTCCACAACTGCGACCATTCGTCCCTAGCGGTTGAAAAAAAGGTCCGCTTAAATCCAGAGGTTTGTCTTTGATGTTATAAGTCTCTAAAACACCGGTTGCATTTGGGAAAGGGAACAGATTCGGCAAAGACTGCCCAGACGCGGGCCACGCAACAGCCAGGCTTATTCCTATCGCGCAGACCTTTCCACTGAACATTGGCATAGAATTTTCTCCATTTGTGTTAGCTTACGCGCCGTGTTCTTCGAAAAGTACGGCGATGCAGCAGGCTGGCTATTAGGGAAGCGAACTTGGCTGCGCCGGAGCCTCAGACTTAGCAGCTAGCCGGTCCGGCCCAACTCCTTCACGCGTACGGCAATTTTGCGCAGATCGTGTAGAAAGAGTTCGTACTCTTCGTCATAGCGCTCCGGCATCCTCAGGACCGCCGACGGATGAACCGTTGCAACGAGTTCCTTTGCCCAGGCATGCGGAAAGAATTTACCGCGCTCGACGGTGATCCGGAAGTCGCGGCCCATCAAAGACTGCGCCGCCGTCGCGCCCAGGCAGACAATCAATTCGGGCTTGATGGAATCGAGTTCCGCTTCGAGCCACGGACGGCAGGCCGAGATTTCAATGCCGCTTGGTTTCGAGTGAATGCGCCGCTTGCCGCGTTCAACAAACTTGAAGTGCTTTACTGCGTTGGTAACGTAAATCTTCTCTCGATCGAGACCTGCTTCATGCATGGCCTTACTCAACAGCCGCCCCGATGGGCCCACGAATGGATGGCCTTTCTTGTCTTCCTCATCGCCAGGCTGTTCGCCGACCATGACAACTTTTGAATCCTGTGGTCCTTCCCCAAACACGACTTGCGTTGCGTGCCGGTAGAGATCGCAGCCGCGGCAATCCGGTGCAGCATCCCGCAGCACATTCAGATCATGAGCCGCCGGGACATACGGCGTGGCGGACATTTTCTGAGTTTTCGGCATATGATTTAGCCGCGCATCCCCTTCGACAAGCGAACTGCTGCACTCCGAACGCGAGTTACCCGCGCACAGTTTCAGCGTCTGCGGAAGCTTCCTCGAAGTCGCCGGCTTCGGACTCGGCGTGAAGACTGAAATCGAAGTTGCCCGAGGCGTCAAACGGCAGTTCGAAAGGAGCGGATACGATCTTTACGTTAGACGCCAAATTCGGCACGAGATTTTCGCTGACTGCCAGGTGAATGAGTTCCAGAGTGTTTCGAATGCGGCAGTACGTAACTTGTGAGAGATCAATCTTGCCGACGGTAGGCGCAATCGCCGCCAGAGCTTCTTTGTCGTTTGGAAAATGGATGGGCGTGCGAATACAAGCTGGAGTGGAGGCGGTCAGCGAATTGATGTACGTCGGCTTCCAATCAATGTCGTTGACGAGGCGATCCGTCACCACATCCGCCATCCCCAGTCCCACCCCGCTGTGGTAGGTCAGGTCACTCAGAGCCCGCGCGTAGATACGATGTACCGTCGGTATGTCGGGAAATGGATTGTAGTGGCCGTTCACGGTGCGGTTAATGACCTTCGTGTCCATCCCGGCGCCGCTGATGTTTTTGCCGATCTCATCAACGATGAGGATGTCTGTTTCCGGCGCGGGCAACTTCGCCATCCACGATTTCACTTCGGCCAGCAGTTTTTCTTCCCGGGCGACCATCGATTCCAAACCGTGTCCGGATGAGACCGCAATCAGCCCCGCCGTCTCATGATGCGCCCCTTCTTGGATTGCAAGACCGCCGAGCACGCGGCCGCTGGAGAAGACCTTCGCTCCTACGCTGCGAATCATCTGCTCCAATCCAATGCGGTAAGCGAAGGTGTGATACTGTCGTGCGCCGGCGAATTTGCCAAGGCCGATAGCCATCATTTTGAAGAGGCCGCTTTCGAGCTTTCCGGAAAAGTCCGTGTGCCACTTTACTCGCGCAACCAAGAACACCGCATCCGCTTCGTAAGCATTTTTGTCCATGAAGGTTTCGATGCCTTCTGGCGTGCGGCCAAGTGGGACGACGTCGAGCGAACTGCGCACCGGTACGCCCATAGTTGCTTCATGAATTCCGTAGTGCGCCAGCACATCGCTTTGTCCTTCTGCAGTTGCAGCGCCGTGGCTGCCCATGGCTGGAAAGATGAACGGTTCAAAGCCGCGCGATTTCCAAAACTCCACCACGGACCTCACGATCGTCGCGATGTTTGAAATTCCACGGCTGCCGACCCCAATAGCTATGCGGCCGCCTTTGGGCACACGGCCAACAAAATCGGCGCTGGAAAGCTCTTGCCTGATTCGCTCTGGGATGTTCTGGATGGCGCGATTGGGAAAGTGCTGCTCGGCGAGGACAAACCTCGGAGAATTCATGTTTTAAGAATATCCCCATCGACGGGGCAAGACGGACTATGCGGGATCGGCTGAACTGTTCCAACTCCGCTCGAGAAGCAGAGCATATTCGCCAGACGCGTACAGATCGAAAGTGAACTCGTTCGGCTCTGGCCGATGCGGAGCAGATTCTCTAAGCCGATATTCGTACCACTGATCGAGATGACGGTGATAGCGTCTCAAAAACTCGGGCGTGAAAAGCTCCACACCAGGAAAATCCTGGAATATAGCATGTAAGCCGATGGAGCGACGGAAAAGAGCACAGAAATCAAGTACACCCCATCCCTCCAGTTTGGCCCGAACATGGGCGGGCACCTGTTGAACCAGGATGATGGCGAAACTTTCCGGACGGACTCGGACGTTTGCGAATTGCCCCGAAGCAACGGTTGCCTCGGTACACTGTTCCATCCATCGGATCAGGTCCTTCCCGATGTAATAGAGCATTCGAAGCTCCGCATAACGGCCCCGTAAAAGCTGCTGATCGAGATCGTGACTGTTACCTGCGTCCGCCGGCAAAAAGCCTTGCAATGCAAGACTCGCACGTGAACTTTCCATTAGGACGGAGGTGTCCTCGGGCGCGGAAAACGGGTGCAGGATTAAGGGGGGCAGGCGAAAGGAGGTCAAGGCTTTCGGGCCGCTAGTCATTGAGGTGTTTACGATTTCCGACAAGTCGTTCTGGACCGCACTTGAAAGTTTGGAAGAGCGCAGTAGAAAAGGCACCCTGCATACGTATCGGCACTACGCGCTCATTCAATTAGCGCCGTGCTCTGGGGTTCATTTACTCGCCGTGAACGGCAATACTGAACAGCATTTAGCCACCGGCGTAGCGATCTGCTTCGGCCGATTTAGTTCCATCTGAATCAAAGTGTCTACGGACGACCAAGGTATCGCGCCCGTGATGGGACGCCCGTTGATATAAAACGTCGGAGTCGACGCGATTAGCAGTTTATCCCCTTCGGTTATGTCGTTTTTCACCTGCTCCGCCGAAGCGTGGCTATCAATACACGCCGAAACTTTCGCGGGGTCTACGTTTTGCCCTTTGGCGAGCGTCACCGCCGTGTTGCGCAAATAGGCCGGAAACTCCGGCTTCTTATCTTGATATTCGGTGTTCACAGCCGATTGATGCTCGAACATCCAGTCATGGTATGCCCAGAAAGCGCCAAGACTTTGGTTGGCCATGCACGCTCCCGCTTCGGCGGCGGCGCGCGCCCAAGGATGAATGGCGTCGATGGGAAAGTTTTTGATAACTACGCGAACGTCTTTGGGATATTTCTGTGGAATGTTGGTCCGCAGATTTTTGGCTAATTCGCGGCAATAAGGACATTGAAAATCGCTAAAGACGACAATAGTGACCTTCGCATCCGGCACTCCAAAAGATGGGCCGTCGGTAGTGAGTCTACTTAACGTGTCCGCAAAGGGCGATTCGTTTAGCGACCAAAATGTGCCATTGACCACCGTTTGGCCGTCTTGGCTAATGTAGTAGCGCTTATCCTCTTTCTGCGTCCCCAGGACGAGCCGAACGTTCAAGCTATAAAAACCAGGGAAGGGGCTAGGAGCCGGATCGTCCATGTCCACTTTCACATTGGCCGAAACGCCCTCGGCGTAACGCAGGTATGCTTCCAGCTTTTGTTTGTCGATTTTCGGCTGCGGTGCCGGATCGGGCTTCACCGCCAGCGGAATCGTCAGCAGAAGTGCGCTGGCAACTGCAAGCGCGAAAACTCTTCGCATGACTTCAGTTTACGTTTTTTGAAGACTGTTCCAGCCAACAGCGATGGTGAGCAGTCATCAGGTGATACTGAATATTGTCCCGAGTGCACCGCTTCCTTCCCCTCGCAACCCTTGCGTTCGGATTGGCAAGCCTTTATCTTTTCGATCTTGGGGGCGTCGGCGTGTTACAGGCCGATGAACCCCGGTACCTCGCCATCGGTCACGCGATGGCTCAAACCGGCGATTGGATCACGCCTAGACTTTGGGGCACTCCATGGTTCGAAAAACCGCCGCTTCTCTATTGGATGACAGCTTTAGGTGCGGCATGCGGCTTCGGTCCTGAGATCTCTGGCAGGCTGCCTACCGCACTTCTCAGTTTGCTGTTTCTCTGGGTTTCATTTGTTCTATTGACACGCGAATTCGGACGTCAGGTGGCGGGTGTGACCGTGGCCTTGCTCGCCACCTCCGCTGGATGGCTCACTTACAGTGAACTGGCGTTGACCGATCTGCCGTTAGCTGCATTCTTTTCGCTAGCCGTCTTCCTTGCGCTGCCGTTGTTGAGGCTCCGGCCGCAACTGGAACAGGCGAATATCAGGTTTCTGGCAATTGGCGCGTGTCTGGGATTCGGAATGCTTGCCAAGGGTCTGGTGCCGATTGTACTCATGGTGCCGTTCTTGTGGTTTTTACGTCACTTCTGGCGCAAATGGTGGCTTTGTTTCGTAGCAGCGAGTGTAGTTGCTTTGCCTTGGTACCTTGCGGTTTACCTTCGCAATGGCTCGGTGTTTGTTGAAGAGTTTTTTATCAAACATCATTTCGAGCGCCTGTATTCAACCTCGCTTCAACACATCCAGCCCTGGTACTTCTACTTTCCCGTGCTGCTGGCGGGCGTGTTCCCTTGGACTCCGCTGTTTGCGCTCTTTTTCAAGAAAACCACGACTACTTGGGACCAACGCCGCTGGTTTCTATTAAGCATTGTCGTGTTTGGGTTTGTGTTTTTCAGCGTTTCACTCAACAAACTTCCGGGATATTTACTGCCGTTGGTTCCCGCTCTTTTCACGTTGCTCGCAGCACAGTTCGAAGGAACAATCCCAGTTCAGATTTCCCGCTGGTGGCTGGTGCCCTCCGCCTGTCTGATCGCGCTCATTCCATTGCTGGTCTCGCTGCTTCCCATCTCACTTTCGACGGGCCGGTTATCGTTTGCAGGTATTCACGTCGGACGCACGGAATGGTTTTACATTCTGCTCCCGGTAATTGCTGTCTTCCTGACGAGGCGCTCATGGGCCGGAGCGGTTTTAGTGCTATGCGTCGTGGCTGCCGGTATTTATCTCAAGCTGGAAAGCTTTCCGATTATGGACCAGCAAGTTTCGCCGCGCGGCCTGTGGCGCGATATCCGAACGAAATCGGCATCTCTGTGTGACGCCGGTACAAACCGCGAGTGGCTCTACGGATTGGAGTTTTATCGGGGTGCAGCAATTTCTTATTGTGATCCCAGCCGGGCCTCCCAATTCGAGATTCGTTCCTCCGGGCATGCGCGGCCGGTTGTTTCGCCGCGAAAGCACCTCTAGCTTCCTGCGATGTTCACCTCCGGCGATAGATAACGGGGCCGTGTTGGTGAATACAGTAACCAATCCCAGCAGCAAGAGAGCCGATGCCAAGAGCGAAAATTGCCGGTGCGGCAACGCGGGTCTCTGGATCGTTTGATCGCGTCGCGACCACAAGGCCGGCCAAGCCGCCGGCTGCTGCGCCGATTATCGCCCCCGCGATCATGTGGGTGTGCTCCGGCTTATCCAGGCGAAGTTCCCGCAATTGATTGCGTACAAATACATACCTTCTATTCACATAATCGTGCTGCCAAATGCAGTCAAGCTCCGAATCGGTGACTCTTGCCAGTGTGCAGTTGATCCCTCCGTGTCGTTTGACAACGCTGATAGATGTTCCAGGGGCCAGCTTTTCGACATCACCCCAGTCGCCTGTCTGCGCTTTGAGCGCAGGAATCAACACACACAAAATCGCGGCTATGAACAGCCCCTTTGGATGTTTCATGGTCGGATAATAAGCCGAGCGTGGAGAGCGCCGAGCCTGAATTAGGACACTTTCATGAGTGTCCTAATGGTTTGCTTTGACGTTGCTCGAACATGAACATCCGCGGGCCGGCGAAATGGCCTGACAGCGCATTGTGCAATATAGTGGAAGCACAAATTTTCGCGTTACGGAAGAGCGAAAACTTTCGGATTGAGTTTACGTCAACAACCTGATGAATCAACTAAAACCACTGGGAAATAGCGACCTGGAAATCACCCCGTTGGGTATTGGCGCCTGGGCAATGGGCGGGGGAGGCTGGAAGTTTGCCTGGGGTGAACAAGACGACAACGATTCCATTGCGGCCATTCATGCGGGCTTGGACGCCGGGCTGAATTGGATCGATACGGCGGCCATCTATGGGCTAGGGCATTCCGAAGAAATCGTCGGCAAGGCCGTTCACGGCATGTCGAACAAGCCTTTCATTTTTACGAAGTGCGAGCGCCGCTGGAATGAGCAGGGCGAGATTTATCCGTCCTTAAAAGCGGCTTCTATCCGCGAGGAATGCGAAAACAGCTTGCGCCGGTTGCGCGTAGATCAGATCGACCTTTATCAGATGCATTGGCCGGAGCCGGATGCAGACATCGAGGAAGGTTGGACCGAAATGGCACGGCTGCGCGAGGAAGGAAAAGTGCGCTGGATCGGGCTTTCCAACTTCAACGTCGCACAGATGAAGCGCGCCATGAATATTGCGCCTGTCACTTCGCTGCAGCCGCCATATTCTTTGCTGGTTCGTAAAGCCGAACCGGAGATTTTGCCGTTTGCACTTGAAAATGGAATTGGTGTCATCGTGTATTCACCGATGCGTGCCGGTCTACTCACCGGCAAGATGACGAAAGAGCGCGCGCAGAACCTTCCCAGCGACGATTGGCGCAAGCGCGACAAAGATTTTCAAGAGCCGCAGCTAAGCAGGAATTTGGAACTGGTTGACCTGCTGCGACAGATTGGAGAGCGCCACGGTCACGCTCCTGGAGAAGTGGCTCTTGCCTGGACCCTTCACAACCCGGCGGTGACCGGAGCCATTGTAGGATTGCGCCGAGCGGATCAAGTGAATGGCACCGTAAGCGCCTTGACGTTCCGTCTTAGCGACGCCGAGGTCAGTGAAATCGAATCGTTTGTTCAGGCACAGCAGCAAGACACGGCAGCGTCTGTTCGCTAAAGCTAGACAAGCTGATTAACGTTTAGTTCGCAGAGAGACTGAACCAAGATATCGGGTTGCGATTTCTCTAGTTCGTGTGCCGGCGTTAGTCCCGACGCGACCGCGATTGCCCGAAAGCCATTCGCCTTGGCTGCTTCAACGTCATTCATGTGATCGCCGATCAAGCTGACACTTGCGTCTTGACCGATCAGACCGGCCTTTCGTGCGCGCTGCCACGCGATACGCGCCAGACGCCTACGGGTCAAGCCGTCTTCGGCAAATGCTCCCACGAAAAAATATCGACGCAATCCTGCCAACTCAACTTTTTTCCACCCGATTCCGCTCAAATTTCCAGTAACCAGACCAATTGCCGCGCCCTTCCCTGTTAATTCCTCTAAAAGTTCGGCAGCACCAGCGCAAACTGCCGTGCTTAAATCGGCTGCGCAGTTATGCAAGTAAGCATCTTGGCAAGCGTCCACGATCTGCCGCAGCGCGGCCCTCGAGCGGCGGTCGGCATAACCGCTTGCTTTCAGCATATGAAGGATCAGGTCCCGATCAAGCATGCCGGCCGTCGCCACTCCATTCAGGTGTGTTTCGACTCCCGTAACCCGTCGAATCCCATCGATCAGTGCCTGTTTGTGGTGCGGTCCTGCGCCTCGCAAGAGAGTACCGTCGATATCGAACAGGACCAATGCCCGGCGCTTGTCCAATCTCGTTTCACTCCGCGGCATCTAGTCGAGGAAGAATTCCGCTCAACAATTTGATAAAAGTTGCGGCGACGCGGCGGCCTATTTCGAGTACTTCCACGTGGTCCAGCTTTTCGCCGCTGAGTCCTGCAGCCAGATTCGTAACGCAAGATATGCCAAGCACCTGCATTCCTGCGTGATTAGCAGCGATGGCTTCGAGCGCCGTCGACATTCCAACCAGATCGGCGCCGATCGTTCTTAAAAATCGAATCTCGGCAGGCGTCTCGTAACTAGGTCCCAGCATCGCGGCATAGACACCCTCGTGCAATTCAATATCTAACTCGTCCGCAACTTCGTTGGCGATTAGCCGGAGTTCCGCCGAATAAGCGTCTGTCATGTCCGGAAATCGCGGGCCGAGACTCGGATTGTTCGCGCCTACCAGTGGATTGACCCCTTGTAGATTAATGTGGTCGGAGATCAGAACCAGCGCGCCTTCCGAATACGCGGCATTGATGCCCCCTGCGGCATTGGTCAATACGACACGCCGCACGCCCAATTCTCGAAACAGCCGAATACCCGCTACTACCTGCTGCGCCGAATAGCCTTCATACAGGTGAAAACGTCCCGACATAACCGCAACATCGACGGCTGCCTTGCCGTTTGCGCCCTGCGTTCCGACGATTAATTGCCCGGCGTGCCCGGTTGCCGTAGAAACCGGCATCCCTGGAATGTCCCCGTAGGGAATTCGCACGCTGTGGATCAGCGAATCTGCGAAAGCGCCCAGGCCGCTCCCTAAGACAACGCCTACTTTGGGGCGAATCGAGGTCTTTGACTCAACAAATCGGGCAGCAGCCTCCATTGTCTGAGTCTATCTTCGTGCGATGCGTGTCGTTGCGTGTGCCTCGGAGGCTCGGCTTGTTTAGAGCAGAATCCCCGCGATGCACGCTGACATAAAGTTAGCTAAAGTTCCAACGAACATGGCTTTGAGCCCCAGCCTCGCCAGATCCGATTTCCGCGAAGGCGCAAGCGCTCCGATGCCGCCGATCTGAATGGCGATCGAGCTTAGATTCGCAAAGCCGCACAACGCGAATGTCGCAATGATGAAGGAACGATGCTGCAGCGTGTTTGCTATTTTGCCGAGATCGACAAAAGCGACGAACTCATTCAAAACCATCCGAGTTCCTAAGAGATTGCCTACTGTGGCGCAATCGTTCCAAGTCACGCCTAGCGCCCACGCAATCGGCGCGAATAGAATAGCAAGAATCCCCTGCATAGAGGGCGGAATCCAGTGCACGAATCCGTGCAGCCAGCCTAGGGCTCCGTTCAACATTGCGATCAATGCCAAGAACGCGATCAACATTCCCGCGATGTTGAGGGCCAGTTGCAGCCCGTCACCAGCGCCCCGCGCGGCGGCATCGATGAGATTAACGCCCTGCTTTTCTACTTCCACTTTCACGGTGCCTGCGGTCAGCGGCTTTCCGATTTCGGGCATGAACATCTTGGACAACATAATGGTGGCGGGCGCGGTCATAATGACGGCCGTCAACAGATGGGTGATTGAGACGCCCGCGATTGCGACATAAGCTGCCATGACGGCGCCCGAGACGTGGGCCATGCCGCTGGTCATAACTGTAAAAAGCTCGGACTCGGTAAGACTTTCGAGAAAGGGTCGGATAGTGACCGGAGCTTCTGTCTGACCCATGACGATGCTCGCGGCGACGCAGGTCGATTCAGCTCCGCTGGTTCCCATGAACTTCTGCATGAAAACCGCCATGGCTTTCACGAATACCTGCATGATGCCCAGGTAATAGAGAATGGCGAAAAGGGAGCAGATGAAGATAACGATGGGCAGAACCTGAAACGCGAAGATAACTCCAAACTCCTGCGTTTTCTGTCCGAGCTTATCTCCAAAAACAAAGCTGGAGCCTGCCACTGTGTAGTTCAACAGCGCGTTGACAAACAGGCTGACGCCATAGAAAAGCTCGCCAAATCGAGTTTTCAGAACCAGAAAAGCGAATGCAAATTGGAGCGTCACTCCCCAAAGCACGATGCGCTTTTGAATGGCGCGCCGATTTGTGGAGAACAGAAAAGCGCAACAAACGATGGCAATCAGGCCGACCAGGCCGTCGAATCTTGCCATCTATTGAGTTAGCTCACAACTTCCAGGATCAGATCGCGCTCATCCACCGGTTGCTGTGAGATGCGGAAAGCATCTTCAACCAGCTCCGCAGCTTCTTCCAAATGCTCTTCGCTGGTGTAGTAGATCCGGCAGAGAATGCTGCCTGGATCGATCTTTTGTCCGACCTTGACTTCGAGAATGACGCCCACCGCCGGATCGATCGTATCTTCTTTGGTATTGCGCCCTGCACCGATCATGGCCGAGGCTTGACCAATCGATTCCGCATCGATGCCGCTGACGTAACCACCGCGGCTCGTTGTAATTTCCTGCGCGCCCGTTGCGTTAGGCAGCAATTCAAAGCGATCGAGCACGCGTGGATCGCCGCCCTGGGCCTCTATGACTTCCTTGAACTTACGATAGCCGGAGCCATCCAGCAGCTTCGCTTGAGCTATCTCACGAGCTTCATCCAGCGTCTTCGTGACTTTGCCCAGGTAGATCATCCGCGCCGCCAATTCGAGCGAGATTCGAGTGAGGTCCGCCGGTCCAACATTCTGGAGCGTCTGCGAAACTTCCATCACTTCCAGCGCATTTCCAATGGCATAACCCAGCGGCTGATTCATATCGGTGATCAGCGCCTGAACGCGCTTGTCCAGCCTCCGGCCTATGCCGACCATCATTTGTGCCAGGCGGCGCGCATCCACTTGCTTTTTCATGAATGCGCCGGATCCAACCTTCACATCCAAGACAAGCGCATCTAAATTAACCGCCAGCTTTTTGGACATAATCGACGACGCAATCAGCGGGATCGATTCAACACTTGCTGTGGCATCGCGCAAAGCATAGAGCTTGCCATCGGCCGGTGCGATTTCCTCCGTTTGGCCGATGAAAGCAAGCTTATGTTGTGCCAGAAGCCCACGAAACTCATCAATACTCAAGTCGGTACGGAATCCGGGAATAGATTCAAGCTTGTCCAGCGTGCCGCCCGTATGTCCCAACGCCCGGCCGGAGATCATAGGCACAACTACACCAGCGGCCGCGGCTAGGGGTGACGCGATCAGGCTGGTTTTATCGCCAACGCCGCCGGTTGAATGCTTGTCAACTTTGATACCGGGAATAGAAGACAAATCCAAAACCGAGCCGGAATTCATCATGGATTCCGTCATCGCGCTTACTTCGCGGTCGGACATTCCGGAATAGAAAACGGCCATCAGGAACGCGGCCATCTGGTAATCGGGGATTTCTCCGCGGGTATATCCGTCTACTAAATGCTGGAGCTCTTCCGGGGCGAGTTCTTCTGCATCTCGTTTGCGACGAATCAGGTCGACAGTACGCATTTTTGAATTCTAAGCGTAACATCCCGAACCTTGAACTTTTGCCGGTTCTTGTATTTACGGAGTAACCGTTCACGTGATAGGATCAGCGAATCATCTACTCTACCGGTTGCGATGGATCGCCGGCCAGCATGCGGGCGTTCCAAATTTCGATCCGCTTTATACAATTCAGTAGTTTTAAGACTTCAAATCGCCCGCCAGAAAGCCGGCAAGATCCGCCGCGGCAACTCTGATCCCGACATAAAAAGTGCCGAAAAGCGCGTAGACCGCGCTGACTTCGTCAAATCGCATCTCATAGATCAACTTTTTGAACACTAGCGGGTCATCGGCGAAGAGATCGACTCCCCATTCCCAATCGTCAAATCCAATCGAACCCGAAATGATCTGACGCACGCAATCCGCGTAGCGGCGGCCAATCATTCCATGCTCGTGCATCATGCGCTGGCGATCCGCCATCGGTAGTTCGTACCAATTCTTCTGCTCGTCGCGTTTGCGATCCATCGGATAGAAGCACAGATACTTCGCGCGCGGGATTTCCGGAAACAGACGCGATGCCATAGCGGCAGATTGCCGCGTGATCACTTCGGTAATTCCCGCTTTCCACTCGTCCGAGTGCGGTTCAATGCCTTTTTCCGAAAGTGAGCCGTAGGTCTTGGCGGATGACTCGTAAAGGCCAAGCTCGACAACCGAAAGATAAGAATGCGATGGTTCCAAGAAATCGGAAAGACGCAGCCGCGAAAGCGCCAATTCAGCCCGGTGGACCTCTTCGAGTGAATCCCGGAAGTGCAGCAACATCAAATCGCCCTTGTGCCCGATCAGCGAATAAGCTGCCGACTGGCTCGGATGGCCCGATTTCCCCGCGCCGATTTCCATGGAGCCAAGCGTCTGTTCCGCTTCCTGAATGATGCTGTTTTGTTCCCCTTCATCCAGACTCCTCCAGGCGGCGCGCCTGATACGGAACATCTGGTGCAGCATCCACGCTCCTTCGAGCGTTAACGGAACTGGCGGTAGCTCAGCCACGTTGCAGCTCCCACTCAGGTGCAGGCAGCGCGGGCATGTCGTACTGATATTCGCCGCGGAAGATTGCGCCAAACAGGTCCAGGATCTCCCCGTGAATGTGGCCATTATCGGCGAGTAAATATCGACCGTGCAGATCCAATGGCTCTCCGGCCATGCCTGAAACCTTCCCACCGGCTTCTTCCACCAAAAGGGTTCCAGCGGCCATGTCCCAAGGGTTCAAGCCGAATTCCCAAAATGCTTCCAGGCGTCCGCACGCCGTATAAGCCAGGTCAATGGCAGCAGATCCGCCGCGCCGCACCCCATGTGTCACCATCGCAAGCTGGTAGTAGAAGTGAATGTTCACGTTTTGGTGCCGCTTGCGGCTCGGAAAGCCGGTTGCAACCAACGAATCATTCAACGACGGCGTTTGGCTAACCCGAATGGGAGCACCGTTCAGCCTCGCGCCTGCGCCTCTCTCGGCGGCAAACAACTCGCGATTGAGCGGATCGTAAATGACTCCGGCGATTACTTCGCCGCGCAAAGCCAACGCCAACGTGACATTCCATAAAGGGAAACCGTGTGCGAAATTCGTCGTGCCGTCCAGTGGGTCCACATACCAGCGAAGCTCAGACTGCATTTCAGCGCGGCCGCCCTCTTCGGCCACGATGCCGTGACTGGGAAATCTTTCACGAAGGCGTTTGATGACCAGTTGCTCGCTTGCACGGTCCGCGGCAGTTACTAAATCGTAATCGCCCTTCAATTCGAAGCCGACGCCACAGTGCGCGAGCAACACTTGTCCGGCCTCGCGGGCGATATCAATCGCCGCATCAACGTAATCAGCCATATATTTTCAGTTCAGCATACGAGGCGAATATTTCACGGTTCGTAGTAACCGCTGCGGGCGGAAATGCGCACCGGTGCGTTGGGAACTTCCACTTTGATGGGATGGAACGAACGTGGCTGTTCGCGCACGCCGCGCGGATAGAAACCAATCATATATTGGGTTCGCAACTCATGCAGAATATCGGCAAAGGCGCTATCGAGACGGCTAAAGCCTTCCGGATAGAAGATCCGGCCGCCCGTCGCCGCGGCGAGAGTTGCAAGAGCATGTTCGCCGCCGGTGTTTCGTCCGGCGTCGCTTGCAATCGGAATGACAACGATCGGATACATGACGACGTCAGATCGTTGCGCCGCCGCTAATGCATCCTGATACTTTTTATAACTGGTTGTGTCCCCGCCGTCCGTCACGACTACCATGACGTGGCGGCCCTCGCGGTTTGCCAGGGTGTCGCTTGCGAGATAAATGGCGTCGTAAAGCGAGGTGCCCCCGTCCCCTTGAAGCGCGTGTAGAGCGCGTTCGGCCCGTTTGAGACTGCGCGAAAAATCACACTCCAGGCTAGTTCGCCAGTTGAAACTAAACAAAGCAAACGTGTCATCCGGATTGCCCGCGTTCAACAACGCCGGAATAAATCGCAGAACCGATTCCACCTCGTAATGCAGATCTGCCCGCGTACTGCCGCTGGTGTCGATCATCACCGCAACCGACAACGGTAGCGATGTGTTGCGCTCAAAAACTGCGATCTCTTGTTCCAGACCGCTATCGAGCACACGAAAGTCCTGGCGTTCCAGATTTGTGATCACACCGCCCATGGCATCTCGTACCGAGACAAGCAGCCTGACCAGGTTGACCTTTACCGAAAATAGCGGTGGTACGGATTGCTGCGGCGAGGTGGATTGTTCCGTTGTTGGGGGCGGGGGAGTGGCCGGTTTAAACTGCCCAAAGGCAATGGCGACTCCGAAAATGAGTGCAGTGCAGGACCTCAGGCCCCAATTGACGCTAGTGTGCGTCATTCTGGACCGGCATGGAAAGCAGCCGCTCATCCCATTCGCCATCCACCCAGACGGCGCCATCGGCAAAGAATTCCTTTTTCCAGATCGGTACTTCCCGTTTTAGCCTGTTTATTGCCTCAAAGGCCGCTTCAAATGCAGCTTTGCGATGCGGCGCGGTGGCGACAATCGCGACACTCGCTTCGCCGATCTCCAGCTTCCCCAGACGATGCACAATCCCAATCTGCCCAACTGAAAACTGCTCCCCAATCTCTCTCCCAATGCGCCGCATCTGTTCCAACGCCATCGGCTCGTAGCATTCGTATTCCAAAAATAGGGTGGCTCTACCCTTTGTGTTATTGCGCACGACTCCTTCGAACACCACAACGGCGCCGTCTTCCGGCCTTTGCAACTCCCTGGCCAGGCGACTCGGGTCGATCCTCTCTCGCGTCAGCAAAAAACAATCTGCCGTCGGATTTCTGCCTGATCCGCCGCTTACGGGCGGCAAAAACGCAACCTCGTCATTCTCGGCCAATTCCGTTTCGCCGCTGGCGAAATCTCGGTTCCTGGCAAATAGAATCGACGGGCGTTTATTCCGCAGGGTTTCGAAACGGTCGGCGTAGCTTGCAAACACGCTCGCCAGCGTCGCATTGGGCGCCACTTCGACGGTGTCCTCCCCCGTGCCGACTATGTCTTTCAGCACGCCGAAAAACAGCACTTTCACGCGCATGTCCAAATGCTAGCAATCCTAGTGAACTGCCCGGCGACGCCCAAGGTACCCGCTATATTCGGACAGGAGACCTGAATCCCGTGGACGCGAGCGCAAACCAAGTGCGAAAGCACGAAGCTAGATTGCGGGTGCGCTACGCCGAAACCGATCAAATGGGCGTTGTTTATCACGCTAACTACCTGGTTTGGATGGAGATTGGCCGAGTAGAATACGTCCGTTCGCTGGGAGTGAATTACAAGGATCTGGAGAATGAAGGCTTCTATCTATCGGTGGTGGGCACTCACTGCCGCTATCTCTATCCGGCACGATATGACCAGGAGGTTGTGGTGGAGACCTGGCTGCTGAACACCAATCCGCGCGTCGTCGAATTCGGCTATGAGATCCGCTTAGCGGAATCGGGGAAGCTGTTGGCGGACGCCTCGAGTAAACATCTATGGCTCTCGCGAGACTGGCGGCCCATTCGCTTGCCTGCCGAATATCAGCGCATCCTCTATGCGGGAACCAACCAAAACGTAAGCATCGAAATATGATTCACGAGGTATTGCCCGTCGGTGTGCTGCAATGCAATTGCTCCGTATTTGGGGATGAGGAGAGCCGCGAAGCCATCGTCATCGATCCGGGCGCCGAGATTGACAAGATTACCGGGATTCTGGATCGGCATCGCCTGAAGGTCAAGGCCATCATCGTTACCCACGGTCACATCGACCATGTAGCCGGCGCGGCAAAATTGCGTGCCCTGACCGGAGCGCCGGTCTATATGAACGAAGGCGACTTCGAGCAGTTGGATCTGCTACCGGTCCAAGCTACCTGGCTCGGAGTCCCCACTCCGGAACGGACACAAGTCGACGTTCCGGCAAAAGACGCCACCATGGTGCAATTAGGTGCGGCGGACTTCCATGTGCTGGAAACGCCCGGCCACACGCAAGGCAGCATTAGCGTCTGGATTCCACAGGAGAACAAACTGGTAGCCGGCGACACGCTTTTCCGTGATTCGATTGGCCGCACCGATCTTCCCGGCGGGAACTCGCGTCAGATTCTTTCTTCCATTAAAACCAAGCTGTTTGATCTTCCAGGCGAGGCCGCAGTCATTCCT
>DASREJ010000117.1:0-14567 GCA_035652115.1 Bryobacteraceae bacterium | reverse complement strand
GCAGGACCACAGTGCCGCGAACCATTTGGTCGGCGTGCTTGGGGTCGACGCCCAAACGCATGTGCACCTCTACGGTCTCGTCAAACTTCGTGAATTTGATCTTTTGAACTAAAGTGACGGCCTCGGCGAGCTGATAGGGTTTGCGTTCTACCTGCTTGGCCGCGGCTTCATACTTTTTACCGGGCTTTTGACTCATAAATAGACTGGTTCAAACGGCTCGGGCAAGCGCAGCAAGCCCTTACCTCCCAAGTTGGTGTGAAACCTTTAAAAGAATAACACGCTAGGAAAAAAGAAGGCAAGGTCTTGACAGATCTTGTCAGTTCTTGAAACCGCGAAATGGGATAGCCGTTATCCGATGTCGCACCGGCGCTGGCTACAATGCGCTTCAGTAGGATATGGCGAAAACGCGCAGAAAATTCATAGCTGGTAGTTCGCTGAGCGTCCTGGCGGCCGTTGCCTCGGCCAGCGAAGCAATGCAGAGCCCGGTGGGTGCTCCTCCCGGTACCCCGCCGGCGTTTGCCACCGCGCCTCCGGCCGGACCTGAAGTTTCGCCCGGCACTTTTGCCCAAGCGGAAAAACTGGCGCAGATCGAATTAACCTCTAATGAGCGCGCGGAAGCCGCCGAAAGTTGGCCGGTCGCCATGGCGCCCCTTCTTGAGCGCCGCGCCGGTCCGCGGAAGGTGGCACTCGAACCAACTCTTGCGCCATATTCGCGTTGCGATCCGGCTCAGGAATATAAAAAGGTCGGCCCGGAGCGAAGCCGTTTTATCCGCACCCACGCGGAGATCCCGCCAGTTCCGACAAATGACGAAGACATTGCTTTCGCTCCAGTTACTCAGTTGTCGCGCTGGATCGAGCTGCGCCAACTAACCTCGGAGCGCTTGACGGAATTGTATTTAGAACGCCTGCGCAGGTTTAATTCCCAACTACGCTGTGTCATAACGCTCACTGCCGATCTGGCGCGGAAACAGGCAAAACAAGCTGACAAAGAGATCGCGGCCGGTCGCTACCGTGGCTCGCTGCAGGGGATCCCATGGGGTGCAAAAGATCTTTTGGATACTGCGGGTATAGCCACTACATATGGCGCGGAGCCGTTCCGTAATCGGATTCCGACCGGGGATGCCGTAGTAGTGGAACGTCTGGCGGATGCGGGAGCCGTGCTCGTCGCCAAGCTGAGTCTTGGGGCTCTGGCTTTAAATGATGTTTGGTTCGGGGGCCAAACCATGAATCCATGGCTGATCGAGGAAGGGTCTTCTGGGTCAAGCGCAGGGCCCGGCGCGGCCACAGCGGCAGGATTAGTCGGATTCGCGATCGGGAGTGAAACCGGCGGCAGCATTATTGGGCCGAGTATGCGGTGCGGAATTACAGGGCTGCGTCCTACGTTTGGACGTGTAGCTCGCACCGGAGCGATGACGCTGTGCTGGTCGCTCGACAAGCTGGGTCCCATGGCGCGCAGCGTGGAAGATACGCTTCTTGTGCTGGCAGCGATGTCCGGTCCGGATTCCGGCGACGTTTCGAGTGTTCCCAGCAAGCTTGATTTCGATGCTGGCGAAGGTGTGCACGGTCTTCGAGTGGGCTATTTCCCTGGCTGGATGAAAGAGAATCCCGCGACAGACGTCGATCGTCACGCTCTCGAAATAGTTCGAATGGTGGGCATGACGCCTGTCGAAGTCGGTATCCCCGATTGGCCTTACGACTCGCTTGAACTAATTCTGTTCGCTGAAGCTGCTGCGGCTTTCGAGGAACTCACACTGACTCATGGAGTGGATCAGCTACGGATGCAGGTGCCGGATGCGTGGCCCAACATCTTTCGCCAGGCGCGCTTTTTATCGGCCGTTGATTTCGTTCAGGCAGATCGGCTGCGACGCAAGGTGGCGGCCGAAATGGCGCACATTTTTTCGAAAGTGGATTTGCTTCTGGTGCCGTCTTTACGAGACGAGATGCTAACGATCACGAATTTCACCGGCCATCCATCGTTGACTTTTCGCGCCGGCTTTGTCGAAGTTTCCGAAGCACGGAGCGATTGGGCTCCCGATCCGAATCACTTGCTGCCACGATTCAATCCGCCGCGCCGCGTGCCACATGGAGTTACGTTGATCGGCAGGCTCTTCGAAGAGGGAACTCTGGGGCGGGCCGGACTTGCGTTGGAGCGCAGCTTTGCCGTAGCAGGCGAGCGCCCGCCGGGGTTCTGAACGGAAGCGGCGAGAGTTTGAAAATCGAGACGTTAGACTGTCAGACGGAAGCTAGACTCTGCCGGTGCAGGGCCCGGTCTTCAAAACCGGAGTGCGGCACTTACGTTGTCACGGGTGGGTTCGACTCCCATTAGCTTCCGCCAAGCTTTATCTCTGTTTTTTCATCAAGCGAACAACCATGCAGGTTCGCTTACTGTCGAATTCGACAAAGCGCGGTTAGCTGGAACGCCTCCGATTTCCTGGCAACTGCCCGAGCCGTGAGTGGATCAAGGCAGACCAGGATTCGACGGTTAAATCCGAGAGCAAGCTCAGAACAACTTTGACACCGAGGCAGAAAAGGAAAAGGCTCCGAGTATCTTCGCCACTGTGAGCCGGCGCAATAAAAGCGCCATATCTGTGGGACTACACGACAACAACTCCGTCGGGGCGCACGACTTTCGGATCAAACCCACTTTCGGGATGGTTAGACTAGCGAAAGCGGTTTAAAAACGCGATGCAGAAACTCGCTCGTATGCGGATTCCGGTGTTTGTTTCAGCGCCTAGCCCGGATAACCTAAGTCCTGCTCAAGAACAGAGCGCAGCAATCATACATAAGCTCGTCACGCGATACAAATTGGAGTGGCGCGCTTTAGGTCGCAGCGACTACCCCAATGACTTACCACTTAAGGAAGTCCTACGCATGATCAAACACTGCTCAGGGGGAATCATTCTGGGCTTCGAACAGTTTCGTTGTAAGGGTGGAAAGTTCAAATTGGGAAGTCCAAATGCAAAGACTATCGCCTCAACGATATCGTTTCCGACTCCGTGGAATCAACTTGAAGCAGGCATTCTATTTAGCGCGGGTCTACCGATGATGATTTTTCGCGAATCTGGTATCACAGGGGGCGTTTTCGACGTCGGAACGTCCGAAGTCTTCATTCACCAGATGCCGAACGCCAGCACGAACTCAACTTCTCTGGATGACCTGGACTCCGTTTTTCAGAATTGGGTAGCTCGAGTCCGGAATCATTATTATGGCGCGTAGGTATTTGCCACATCCATTGCCCGTGGACAATGCCGAACTCGAAGACGATTTGCTTCAGTTAATCGAAGGATTAGCGGAAAATGCGCACAACGTATGGGCGCTTCAACGTTTGAGTGAGGGCTGGGCATACGGACCGGAAAGATCCGACGAGCGGAAAGAGCATCCTTGCTTGGTGCCCTATTCCGACTTGCCAGAGAACGAAAAAGTCTACGACAGGAATGCCGTGACCAGCACGATTCGGGGGATACTCGCCCTAGGGTTTGTGATCCGCAGACCATAGCCAGTATGCCGTCATAAAGGGTCAATCCCGAAACGAAAATCCTGGTTCGCGTGTGTATCAATATCTCGCGGCGAGCAGCTTCTGGGCGAGTTCGGCATTCGCGTCAGCTTTGCGCTGGATGCCGAACAGCTTGTATTGCATAGTGCCGGGAACGACGGCTGTTAGTTTCCGCCACGCGCTCTTGCCGCGTCTTTCTGATGCCAGTTGCGATGCAGCGGTTTGTGTTTGCAAGTAAGCGAGCAGAGTCTGTACCGACGCGGAAAGCAGCGCGACAGCCGCAGCAATTTGTGCGGTCTTGATCTGCGAAACATCCGGGATGTTGGTGAACAGCGCGGCAGTTTTGCTGATCTTCACCTCGAGCAAATCGTTGGAGTTCCATTCATCGATACCCTGTGAGGCGTCCTGATCGAGGACTTGCGCTAACTGCTCGGCTTTTGCGGCGTCAGCCTTTACTTGCGGTGTATCGGCAACACCGAACTGCTGGACCATTTTGAGCAATGCGGCTCCGAAATTCACGATGGCATCGAGATCATTAACAACCTCGTTTTCCTGCGCCGGCGTACAGCCGATAGCCACAAGTAAAAATGCGGCGAGAGTCGCCAGCGAACAGACTTTCTTGAACATTTGATTTTTCCTTCCTAAGTCGAGAGCTTGGATACAACCGGCGACTGCGTTTTAGGGGAAACTCGGTGCCAGTCGTTGCGTCCGCGAGTCTGTCACGAGATAGTGCGGGGGGATCCGTTGTGTCAGGGTTAAACAACTCAAGCGACGTGAGATGCAGTTTTTTCTCGAACTGTGAATGGCGCACAGTGGGGTTGCCGCAACGGGTGATGAAAACGGCATAGAGACACGCTAAGCTGCGGTTTCTGCGGATGGATAGACGGGGCGGCCTCAGTGCTCTGTCATGTAGAGGGCAAAGCTAACTTAGAATCGCGGACAGCTTATTAGCTGTCCTGTCCCACAGGTTAAGCTTCAAAGATTCTGCAAAAAGGAGGTGGGTCAGACTGGACCTTTCGAATTCAGTTAGCGGCTGAAGAAAGGAAAGGTGACAGGTGACCCGAAAGCAGGATAGCGCGAAAGGCAAGATCACAGCAGACGACCTGAAGAGGCTATTGGCAGAAGATCGAGATCTGCTAAAGACGATTATCGAAGAGACGCTACAGCAAGTGCGGGAAGCGGAGATGGACGAAGCGTTGCAAGCAAGCAAAGGCGAGCGCACGGCGGGGCGGCTCGGATACCGAGCTGGTTATTACAACCGGATGCTGGTGACACGGGTGGGCCACATCGAGCTGCGTGTGCCGCAAGATCGGCAAGGACGATTTCGGACGGAGGTCTTCGAGCGGTATCAGCGCAGCGAAAAGGCGCTGGTAGCCGCGATGTTGGAGATGTACCTACAAGGCGTATCCACACGGAAGGTGAAGACGATCACCGAAGAGCTGTGCGGGCACGAGTTCAGCTCATCGACGATCAGCCGGATCGTGCAGAAGTTGGATGAAGAACTGGATCGGTTTGCACGTAGGCGATTGGAAGAGCCCTATCCATATCTGATTCTGGATGCCCGCTACGAGAAGGTCCGGGAGGATGGTGCTGTGCGTAGCCAGGCGGTGTTGATCGCGATCGGCATCAACTGGGAAGGACGGCGGAGCATCCTGGCGGTCGAGCTCGCCAGCCGCGAAAGCCTGTCGAGCTGGAAGGAGTTGCTGGCCGGTTTGCGGCAGCGGTCGCTACATGGAGTGGAGTTCGTGGTCAGCGACGATCATGCCGGCCTACGCCGTGCGATTCAGGAAGCGCTGCCCGAAGCAGTGTGGCAACGCTGCTATGTTCACTTTCTGCGGAATGCACTCGATTATCTGCCGCGCAAAGCGGACGATGATTGTCTGCAGGAACTGCGCTGGATCTATGACCGGCGAGACGCCCAAGAAGCCCGCCAAGATTTGGCGGCGTGGTTGCTAAAGTGGGGCAAACGCTATGCCAAGCTCTGCGCCTGGGTCGAAGAAAACATCGAGGAAACACTGAGCTTTTATCGACTGCCGCGGCAACATCACAAGAATCTCAAGTCAACGAACATGCTCGAGCGGTTGATGGAAGAGATCAAACGGCGCACGCTGGTGGTGCGAATCTTCCCGAACGCGGCCGCTTGCTTGCGTTTGGTTCGAGCATTGGCGGTCGAAACGCACGAAAACTGGATTGAGGCTATGCAGTACCTCAACATGGAACCGCTGCGAGAACAGAAAAAGGAAGCGTTGCGAAAACTGGGAGATGCAGCGTGATGATTTCTACAGCGCTGACCAGGGCAAGGCGCTCCCAAGCCGCCCTTGCCCTGGACCCCATCCCGGCTTCAAAGGTCCAGTCTGTCCCACTCGAATTTGCAGAACTTGACAAGCACAACTACTTTGCCAGGAACGCCGCGCCGAGTGCCTGCCCGCCGGAGCGCAGGGCAGTTGCCGCTCAGCAGATCATTTCTAGCACTGCGATGCCCTCTTTAAAAACATTTCTGCTCTCTCCTGTTTGCATTCTTAATTTTGCAAACGGTTTCTGTGACCAGCTACGGCGCGTATCTACAACAACTTCGCTGCTGACTTCGCAAAGTAGGTTAGTGTGAAATCGGCGCCGGCACGGCGAATACTTGTCAGCGATTCGAGCATGGTGCGTTCGAGATCCAGCCAGCCGTTCGCGGCCGCGGCCATGATCATACTGAATTCACCGCTCACCTGGTAAGCGCCTAGCGGAACATCGAATCGGTCTCGCGCTTGCCGGATGATGTCGAGGTAAGGCATGGCCGGTTTGATCATGATCATGTCCGCGCCTTCTTCCAAGTCGAGCTCAATCTCGCGCATGGCTTCGCGATCATTGGCAGGGTCCATTTGGTAACTCCGACGGTCGCCGAACTGAGGCGCTGATTCGGCGGCTTCGCGAAACGGTCCGTAAAAGACCGAGGCATACTTGGCGGCATAGGAAAGGATAGGAAGGTTCGTGAAATTCGCAGCGTCCAAGGCGGCTCGGATCGCCTTCACGCGGCCATCCATCATGTCGCTGGGGGCTACGATATCGGCGCCGGCGTCGGCATGAGAAACAGCAGTTTTGGCAAGCCATTCGAGTGTCAGATCGTTATCGACATCATTGTTTTTTACAAAACCGCAATGTCCGTGGCTGGTGTACTCGCAATTGCACACGTCGGTTATGACTAGGAGGCCTGGAACTTCCTGTTTAATGCCGCGAATCGCCCGTTGCGCGATGCCATCGGGCGCGTACGCACCGGAAGCGATTTCATCCTTTTTTTCTGGAATGCCAAACAAGATGACGCCCCCGATGCCCAGGCTACGGCACTCCTGACATTCGCGAATCAAGTTGTCTATTGACAACTGTGCGTGACCGGGCATTGCACCGATTTCTTTGCGTACGCCTTCGCCGGGACACACGAACAGAGGCAATATGAATTGCGACGGCGCGAGCCGGGTCTCGCGGACCAAGGCCCGCATCGATTCGGAAGAACGGAGACGCCGCGGCCGGTGGACGGGAAAAGCCATGAGGTACGCTTCCAGTTTTGCAAAGCTGCTGAAAGACAATGCAAAGTATGGAGCGCAAGGTCGCGAAACGATGGTTCGTTTCAGGCGCGGTGCAGGGCGTCGGCTTTCGTTTTTTCGTTCAGGACAAGGCGCGAGAACTTGGCTTGTCCGGCTGGGCGCGCAATCTACATGACGGTCGCGTAGAAGTCTATGCGACAGGCCCCGACGCGCGCTTGAACGACCTTGCGGCGGCACTGCATTTAGGCCCGCGGTTGGCGGACGTGCGCGGCGTGGAACAGCGCGATGAAACGGTGGAGAACGTCAGTGGCTTTTCGATTCGCTGATGGAACTTATGTAGATGGTGCCGTTACGCAGCTCACCACGAACTTCCACGTTTTGCGCCTCGTAGGATGCCGCCTGGCTTTGCGGTTGCAGAGGATACACGTGCTTTCCCGACCATAGACCGTATTTCGATCCTTTCCGCACGCATTCCTGAATGCAATGCAGGTCCGGTTTCATGTCCGAAGTCCGCTGACAGTGAGTGCCGCAATGCGTATCGGTGACATAGCCGCCCCAGACCGAATCGGCAAAGCCCGAAACGATAAGATATGGGCAACCCACGGTGATGAGCAAGGCTAGTCTCTGGGCGCGTTTCACGGGCTCCAACAGCTTTTTTCATTGTAAAGCGGGCGGCAAGGCTGACGATGACACTTCCGATGAGAGTGCAGGCGGTGGTTACAAGAGCGCACCACGACTGGGTCGTTTCTTCGTACACCTATCAAGGTGTGTGCAAGCCGCACAACTGACTATTCTTATTAGCTTGTCTGAAGCGAGATCCTATTGAGCGACTGAATGCGCCAGCGTGGGTGTTGCCGTGGATTCGCCGTCGGCTGCTTGCGGTGTATTGCTAAAGCTGTAGCCGAAGCCCCGGACGGAGCGAATCAGCAGCGGATTCGCTGGATCGGCTTCAATCTTCTGGCGCAGGCGAAGGATGTAGACGTCGACCGTGCGGTCAGTTACCGCTCGATCGTGACCCCAGACTGCATCGAGGAGTTGCTCGCGGCTGAACACGACGCCTGGCCGGTTCATCAAGAATTCGAGCAGCCGGAATTCGGTGGCGGTCAAAGTCAGTGGAGTGCCCCCCAGCCGGGCTTCGCAACGGGTGCGGTCAAGTTCGAGAGTGGCGGCCTTTAGCACGCGCGTAGCGCTGGTCTGACCGCGGAACTGGATCTTGATACGGGCAATCAGCTCACGAATGAAGAACGGTTTGACGATGTAGTCGTTTGCACCAAGTTCAAGGCCGACGATGCGATCAGTCTCCGAAGCCCGGGCGGTTAGAAAAATAATCGGCAGATGAGCCAGTTCGGAATGCTGGCGGATGGCCTTACAAAGCTCCAGACCGTCGGAATCCGGCAACATGACGTCGAGGAGAATCAGATCGGGCCGTTCGCGGCGGCACAGCTCAATCACTCCTCGTCCGGTTTGCGCGCCAACTACGGGGAATCCCTCTTTTTCCAGGTTGTATTTCACCAGCGCATACAGATCGGCGTCGTCTTCAATCACAGCTATTTTTCTCATACGGTGGCGTTAGCCTACAAAGACAGAGTAACGGAGTAATGATGACAACTCGGTTACAAGATGGTTAATTGCATCTGACAATGAAACAAATAATTAGAAGGAGAGGTGCAAATCAAGTTTGTTAAGGAATGAAAGCGCCGTCAAGACATTTTTGTAAATCAACGCTTTTGTTAGATAAAAATTACTTTTGCGGATCCAGGTTTTTATTGAAGAAGTTATCGACTCTGGTCCAGGCGTCGCGCAAGACGTGTTCACGGGCAAAATAGTGAAACTCGCCGGGATACATCATGAAATGAATCAGATCGCCTTTGTGATTCTTGAGCGCTTCATCGATGAGGCGTACTGATTCGAGATATGGCACATTTACGTCGGCTGTACCATGCAGTATCAGAAGCGGCCGCTGCAGACGATCTATATGCGAAATTGGCGAGGCGTTTCGGTAAACGTCCGGATGTTCTTCGGGGGTGCCGATACGGCTGGCTGTCCAGGCGCCGTGATAGGGATCTTCGTAATACATGGCGTAATCGACTACGCCGGCAACGTCTACCGCGGCGCGAAATAAGGTTGGCTGATCAGTCACGGCAATCAAGGTGAAAAAACCGCCGTAGCTCAAGCCCCAAACGCCTATGCGATTGGGGTCCACGTAGGGAAGCGTCTTCAGATAGTTCGCTGACATCCAGGCATCCTTCGCGTCTTTACCCCCGACGTCCATATAGACGCCCTGACGCCACGCCCGTCCATAGCCAATGCTGCCCCGATAATCAGGCGCAAACACAACGTAACCCTGCTGCAATAAATATTGATGAAAGCTGTAGTAGACCGCATAATTACGCTGAACATGCCAACCGTCGTAATTCTGATTGATTCCGTCGCCGTGTATCCACACAACGGCCGGATGTTTCTTCGAACGGTCAAGATTCTTCGGAACAAATAGCCAGCCTGGCACCGTCCGCCCGTCGGCACCGGCAAAATGAACGAATTGCGGCTCGACAAACACGGAGTGATCCAAGCCCTCCGGCATCGACTTAGTCAGCCGCACTGGTTTGGCGTTTGCTTCCGCAGCGGTCATGAACAAGTCCGCAGAGTTCTGCGGATCGGTGTGTTGATAGACAACAGAGCGATCATCGGGCGACCAGCGTGCTGCGATGTTGGTTCCCTTCCCCGCTGTGATGCACACAAGCGATGAATGCCCGGGATTGCCGTTCAGGTCGGCAATGAAGAGTTGGCGGTCGCCGGGGTGATTGGGAGAGTTGGCATCGAATGCCAATTTTTTGCTGTCGTGAGACCATTCAGGGCGCCAAGCTTCAAAGTTGCCGTTGGTTAGTTCTATCGGTTCGCCGCCAGAAGCGGACATCACGTAAAGGTGGTCCCATCCATCGCGATCGCTGACGAACGCAATCCACTTACCGTCAGGCGAAGGCTGCGCAGCGAAACCCGCTTCACCCGGAATGCTCCAGAACTTTTCGTCTGTGTCCTGATGCAAGATATGCGCTTTGCCATCTGAAATATCGGCTACATACGACGTGCGCTTTTTGAAATCGGACGATTGCCGGTCAAGAACAACATGCGAATTATCGACCCAGCGCAAGCCGCCGAAGCCCGCCGGAACGTCGATCTCGGTCGCGCTACGGCCGGTTGTGGAAACAACTTCTAACTTGCCGTTGGTTCGTTCGGTGATGGTGTAGATAATCTTTGCGCCCGAGTAAGCCGGAGTTTGATTGTGAATGATCGACCTCGAACCGGCGTTGAAGGCGATGTGTTGACTGTCAGGCGACCACACGAGCCCGGCAATGCTAACCGCGTTGTGCGCGACGAGTGTTTCTTCTTTAGAATTGATGCTTCGGACGCAAAGATCGGCTCCGCCGTGTTGAGACACTCTGACAAATGCTATCTGCGTTCCGTCCGGCGCTAAAGCGAAATCGCGGCCTCTCAAAGACGGCTGCCAAACCGGTTGGGCATTGCCGTCCGCGAGCGCAACTTGCCACAACGTGCCTTCGCTTGGATAGAACAGCAGCGCGCCATCTTTACTCCAGAATGCGCCCGCAATTTGTCCTTCTGTTAAGTGGGTGAGACGCTTGGGAGTTTTGTCGCCGGAGGTGCCGACGACGTATAGATTGCCGACTCCGCCCTCGTCCCACACAAAAGCAATGTAGCGCCCATCCGGCGACCAGAGCGGGGACAATGGATGCTTGATTTGCATCAGCCGGTCAATCGTAAGTTGACCAGAGGTATTGGCGGGCCTCGCCGCGCTCCAGGTGCAAAGAAGAATTAATAGTGTAATCGCAAATAAGAATTTTTTCACGACGAAGAACGGCATGCGCATACTCACAAAATAATTTCTGGCCGCAAGGGGGATACAGACGGAACTTACAACGCGGTGACACTTACTATAACCGACCGATTTTGAGTTGGTGAATGCTAGTGAAGCTTGTTGCCCGACTGAGGGGCATGATAATCCCTGATACGATGGGCGGCAATGCAGACTAATCGGCGAAGTTTTCTAATGGCAGGCGGTGTGACGGCCATCGCCGCGCGACGCGTCGTGGGCGCTAACGATGTTATTCGCGTGGGCCTTATTGGCTGCGGCGGCAGATCGCGCGATCTACTGCACGCGGCCGATGAAGCAGGGGGCTACGAACTGGTCGCGGCCTGCGATGTGTACGAGCCACGGCGAGATGAAGTTCGCGATAACCGCGCGGCCACGGGAACGGGCGTTAGCACGCACATCGATTACCGCGACGTTTTGAACAACAAAGAAGTAGATGCCGTGATTGTGGCGACACCAGATCATTGGCATGTGCAAATCGCATGCGGCGCGATTGCGGCCGGCAAAGATGTCTATCTCGAAAAGCCGGTCACGCACACGATTGAGCAGGGCGAGACGCTGACGCGCGCGGTACGCGGATCGAAACGCGTGCTGCAGTGCGGGATGCAGCAAAGAAGCTGGGTGCATTTCCAAAGCGCCGTCGATTTGATTCAAGGCGGGAGTATCGGGCGCGTGACGCAGGTGCGCACATATTGGTATCAGAATTATCAACGGAGGCCACTGCGCAATCCGATCGTAACGGAGATGCTCGATTGGAAGCGCTGGCTGGGTTCGGCTCCCGATCAACCGTATAGTGAAGACAAATTCCGCTTTTGGCGCTGGTATTGGGATTTCGGCGGCGGCGCGATGACCGACCTGTTCACGCACTGGATCGACGTCGTGCATTGGGCAATGAAGACGCCGGAACCGCAGCTTGCCCAGACGTTGGGCGACAAATACGTTTTTGACTGGCAATGTCCGGATACGATTCAGTCCGCATTTCGCTACGCTGGCTTCGAAGTGGGATATGAGGGCACGATGGTGTCGTCGATTGACGATGGCGGGCTCGAGTTTCGCGGAACAGCGGCGACACTGAAAATCGACCGCAGCGGCCTAGCCGTTTACAGGGAAAATGTAAAGCAAAACCCGATATTGACCGAGCGTAGCGCTGGCGATGGAACGATTTCGCACATGCAGAACTTCTTCGAGTGTGTGCGGAATCGCAAAGAGCCCAACGCGCCAGTGGAGGCTGGGGTGACAGCGGCGCAAGCGGGTCATATCGGAAACATGGCTCTGCGGAGCGGAAATCGCGTGAGTTGGCCACCGCCGCCGAAGGCGGCTTAGCGACTTCAAGTAAGTGCCGGCAAAATGGAACCTGGATCGGGACGCCCACACTGGCGATTGCTTGTATACATTGAGGGCCGGGACCTGCCCTTTGCCGGCTAGTTAGCTATGGTGCGGGTGTGCCGCCGCTGTGGTGTGTGTCGCATAACAAGAAGGGGGAACCTTCACCCACTGCACCGGATTCACAATCACTCCGTTGACGTAAAGCGTCCAATGCAAGTGCGGGCCGTTCGCGCGACCGGTGGCGCCGATGTATCCGATGACTTCGCCTGCTTCCACGTGCGCACCTTCGCTCGCCGCTGTCTTCGACATGTGCATGTAGATGGATTCGACGCCCTGTCCATGATCGATTGCCACCGTGCCGCCGCGCAGGTTGAAATCGTGAACGATCTTAACAACCCCACCCGCTATCGCGTGAATGGGCGTACCTGCCGCACCGCGTTGGTCGAGGCCGCCATGAAAATCTCCTGTCGGCTTGCCATTGACAAAGCGCTGGACTCCAAACCGCGAAGTCAGACATCCTTTCACGGGTAACTGAAGGGTGTCGGTCCAATAGCGTTCGGGCGACGCCGTATCGCGAAACGCGGTGACGGTCTCCTGTTCGCCCGGCGAAGGCTTCAGCGCCGCCGTCGAACTTTCCATATTTACGTTCTGCTTAGGGTAGTGTGCATTCAAAACGTGCACAGTGAGAGTGCGCACGACCGCGCCGTTCGCATCTAACAGCTCCAGTGGATAGTCGCCCGGCTTCTCCAAAACACGCACCGGCATCAGGCCAAGCGGCCGGCCATCCGACTGTGGAAATAACTGAATGGTGCGGCCGTTCATGCGCGCGCTTTGCATGCCGCTGCAGCTGACTCGCACCACCTCGCCTTGAGGGACCGCGCCAGGATTGATTTCACAGTCGTTGCCAGCCGTCTGCGCCGCGCCAACGAGCGCCGCTGAGGCCAGCAAGGCTGCGGCGAGATACTTCAACCCCCGCACTTAGAACTCATATCTGGGCGGAGTGATGCCTTTCAATCGAAGATAGACCTCCGCTTGGCCGCGATGATGAGCCGTGTGGGTGAAGTAAGCCCACAGCCACTCGAATCCCGTCATTTTTCGATTCGGCGACCCGACTACCGCATTCATCTTTTCGGGCGTCATTGATTCCACTGCCTTGTTGCAGAACTCGAAGGAGTCGGACAAAAAGGAAACGATGGTGTCTTTGTCGGGCTCGGGGGCCTTCTCATCTTTTAGCGAGGCCGCGATTTTTTCCGGCGTCGTGGGTCTTTGCATCCCGCTCGCTACGGCGCAGGCGCCGACATTTGCTACTGCCACCTGCTCCATGAGCTGCCCGAAACTGAGTTCCGCAGGCACCGGTTTGAAGCCATAGCTATCGGCTGGCATGGCTTTGGCAACCTCCATGGTGAACTCGCTAGAAACCTTCCAATGCTTGACCAACGCATCGTGTATCGAATCCTGCGCCAACAAGGGCACGCATAATAAAACCGCCGCAATGAATTTCACTAATTTTCCCGCCACTGATTACTCTCGCATAGAGCAATTCAAATGCGCGGCGCTATTGGTTCGGCAGGTATTTCGATGACGCGAAGCCGTGCAGCCGGATTCGGAAGCAAGTAACTGCTTCTTTCCAGTCGAGTTGTAGCTTTTTCACGGGCCCGTACGTCGGCGGCCAATGGGCAGCATGTGTTTTCCAGCGCAGGTTGGGGTAATGGCCGAGGATCAGCGCGGTGCGCGGCAAATGATACGGCGAGCTGATCACTTCCGCGGTATGCCAGTCGTTCGCTTGCATGATTCGGTTCGAATAATAGATGTTCTGAATGGTGTCGTGCGCGTGCTCCTCTTCGATGACGGCACTTGTTGGAACGCCATTCGATTCAGCCAGCCGGGCCATTGCGTCAGCTTCGATAAACCGGTTGTGCGCGGCTGCTCCGGTCATGATGATGTGGCTGGACAGCCCTTTCTTGAATTCACGCACCCCCTCCATGACGCGCTCCTGCTGTTCAGGACTTGGCGATCCATCCGCTTTGGTGGGACACCCGAGCACAATCAGTGTGTCCACCTTGTTCAAGCCGGCGTTTTCGCGCGGAGCAAAAAAGTACGGCCCCAAGATGATTGCTGGAAAAAGCAGGCAAAAAATAATGAGCGCGAGCAGGGCTCGCAAGAGAATTCGCATAGGGGCAATTAGCGTCCAGGCCGCCGCGGATATAATCACGGTCCATGACGAAGAAGCTCATCTTATTATTGGGGCTGATCTCATCGGGTCTGGTTGTGACAAACGGTCTTGCACAGAACAAGGCTTCCGAAGCGCGACCGCGAGCTTCGGATCTGGGATTAA
>DASREJ010000116.1:0-30758 GCA_035652115.1 Bryobacteraceae bacterium | reverse complement strand
TGGAGGTAAAGTCAGGATCCGATTGCCGGGTGTCTACGTCTAATGCCCATAGGTTTTCAATTATGCACGAGAGGGCTGAATTCCAGACGCTTCGCACAGCGTATCGGCGCGCTTGGCATCGCTTCGTAATTGAGGTCGGTGTGTGGCAGGCTAGCGGTTCGGGGAACTCCGCTGGATCTGCGGCAAACGCTGCGGTTGAGCAAGCCGAATTGCTTTATCGTAGAAGCCGAAATGAGCTTGCGGACTACATGATCTCAAATAAATCTAAGGACTTAAATAAGACCACAAGATTTCGGCCGCTAGCTGAAACTTTCAGTGGAGCAAGCGCATCTGTATCGTCTAGTCACGGTCTGGGCTGCCCTTAGAGCTTAGAACGCTGTCCAACATCGATCACACAAAGAGCAAGGTTTGATCGACCGGACTGACGCGGAAGATCCTGTGGTTTTGTTTTGAAGGAGTAACAGAAGTGTCTATTAATTTAAATGAGTTCCGGCGTACACTCGAAGCCAAGCGCACCGAACTCTTGGCCGGGATGGGCGAGCGCGATGAAATCGTCATTGAGCATGCCGCGGAAGAATTTGACCGATTGCAGCAGCAGTTGAACCGGGAGGTTGCCATTCGCAACCTGGACCGGACAGCAAAGTTGTTGAAAAACGTTCAAGCAGCTTTGACTCGTATGGAGGATGAAACGTACGGCATCTGCCTTCGCTGCGATGAAGAAATTCCCGTCAAGCGGCTCAAAGCCGTTCCGTGGGCCGCCTATTGCGTGACGTGCCAAGAAGAAGTCGATCGCCAAGGTATTTCCGGCGAAATTGAAGACGACGGCCCAGCTGCTGACATAGCCGCGTAAGCGATCCGGATCGGGTGCTGTTAACCGTTGCTGCGGCTGCGGCGATAGCTCCCGGAAATTAGCCATCTAAACCTTTACAGGCAATAGCCTCAGAACGGCTCCGCTTGGGTTGACATCTTACCTGGACCGGATACATACTCAGGCAAGATGCTTACCCAAGCGGAGGAGGCCTGGAGATGCGGTTATGGCGCAAGCGCTCCCAGAATGACTTCACCTCGGAAGTCCAATCTCACCTAGAGCTTGAGGCAGAGCGCTGGCGCGCCGAGGGATTGGACGAAAAAGCGGCGCGCTGGCAAGCGCGAAAGTCGTTCGGTAATGTCCTGTCCGCCAACGAACGATTCTACGAATCCCGGAGAACCGTTTGGCTTGATCGTTTAAGGCAAGACTTCGTTTATGCCGCACGACAATTGGCAAAGAACAAAACGTTCACCGTCGTTGCAGCCCTGACGCTGGCGCTGGGCATCGGGTCTACAACAGCAATCTTCACGCTCGTTGACACCACCCTCATCCGCAATTTGCCTTTTCGCGATGGTGATCGCGTAATTCATATCACCGATGTACGCCTGCGGGGACAATCAACCGGCGGACTGGTCGGCGTGCCGCGATTTTTCGATCTGCGGACGCTAGCCAGGTCCTATGACGCACTTGGGTTTTACTACTTCTATCATCCAATTCTAATAACGGGGTCGTCGTTGCCCACGCCGCTCGCCGGAATCGGCGTGAACGGAACTTTTTGGCGCGCGATCGGCGTTCAGCCTTTATTAGGGAGAGCATTCACTGAAGAGGATGACCGGCCGAATTCACTTCGAGTAGCAATCATCAGCTATGCCACGTGGCAGCGGGTATTCGGCGGCGATCCGAGTGTCGTGAATCGCGACGTGACCTTGGATGGAAAGACTGCAACGATTATTGGTGTTCTGCCACCGCGATTGGAGTACCCGCGCCAAGGCGAAATCTGGACGCCATCCCGCTTCGCTTCAGCCCAATGGACGTGGCGCGGTGAGGGCACTCGCTTTGTAAACGTACTCGGACGCCTAAAGCAAAATTCGTCGTTTTCGTCTGCACAGGTGGAACTTGAGTCTATCGGCGAACGCTTGCAAAAACAGCATCCGGATACTGATGCTAATTGGCAGTTCGCCGGCGAATCGCTGCGGGACTATCTCTACGGAACCATGAGACCTGCTTTGCTTATATTGCTTGCTGCCTCGGGCGTTCTGCTCCTCATCGCGTGCATCAACGTTGCAAACCTATTGCTCTCCCGCGGCACCACTCGCGCGCGCGAAGTAGCTTTGCGGCGAGCGCTGGGTGCCTCTCAGAGCCGCATTCTGGCGCAGTTTCTCACCGAGAACACGTTATTGGCGCTGTTAGGCGGGGCAATTGGCCTGTTAGCTACTTACAGTGCGCTGCGTTGGTTTGGCGCGAACCTGCCCGGCAGACTCGGCAGCAGCGGGCTGCAGATCAACTGGCCATTGTGTGTTTCACATTCTGCGTCTCAACACTGACGGGAATTCTATTCGGATGTGTTCCGGCGCTGCAGGCTCGCCGGTTAGAGGTAAATACCTGTTTGAAGCAGGGTGACGTGCGCGTTCGGGGCGCTGCGGGTAACCGCGTACGAACTGCGTTCATTTCGATTGAAGTGGGGCTTTCGCTGGTTCTATTGGTGGGCGCGTCGCTCCTTGCGGAATCTCTATGGAATCTGATTAAGTCGCCGCTTGGATTTCAGCCCGATCACGTGCTGACGTTCAACGTAATGCTCCCCTGGACCGGCAATCCGGTCGTGTTGAAGCATTTCTACGATGAATTGTAGAACAGCATTGAAGGTTTGCCTGGAGTTACAGCCGTCGGACAGATCAACGCTCTTCCAACGATGGATTGGCACTTGCGCAGCAATTTTGACGTCGATTGGAAACCGCGTACACAGCATGGCGATGCAGCGAATGTGGAAGACCGAAACGTAGCAGGGAATTACTTCCGTGCCATGGGCGTTCCGCTGCTCGCCGGCCGGACATTCACAGAAGCCGATTTGAAAGCGAAGCCGCCGAAAGCGCTGGTGAATCAGCAGTTTGCGCGGCAATATTTCGCCGAGGGAAATGTCATCGGGCATCACCTCATCAACAGCACCACTCAGTTTGAAATCATTGGCATCGTTGGCGACGTTCGTGGGACCGCAGGCTCCATTGCGAAACCCGTTGGCCCGGAGGTTTATTATCTCGCTGATGGCTATGAGGCTGGACGTTTTTTGCTGTGCGCTCCTCCGTGCCCTCAGATCAGCTTGCCCGAACAATTCGCGAGCAAATACACCGGCTCGATAGCACGCAGACGATACGCATGGTCGCGACACTAAGTGAGCGCCTGGATGAATCCGTCGCGCAGCCCCGATTCAACATGGGTCTGCTTGCTGGGTTCGCCGCGGCGGCCATGATGCTAGCTTGCGTAGGAATCTACGGTGTGGTTTCCTATTCGGCGGTGCAGCGCTCGGCTGAGGTGGGCATTCGCATGGCCCTCGGTGCTACTCGCAAGCAGATTTCCTATCTTTTTGTACGGCGCACATTGTCTGCGGCATTGATTGGATTAGCTATAGGGGGAACGGCGGCGTTGTTTCTTACGAAGCTGTTAAGCAGCCAATTATATGGGGTAGAGCCCGACCATCCGCTCACGTTCCTGGGCTCCGCCCTACTAATTCTGATCCCGACGCTGCTCGCGAGCCTAGTATCCGCAAATAAAGCTGCATCGCTCAATCCGTTGAACGCGCTGCGCAAAGAATGAAGGACACTCTCCGGGCATTTCACAATCCAGTGGCGAGAACTGCGCACGTCAAGAAGATCACTTGAATCACAGCTCGAATACCAATTTTCGGCACCTGTTTTCCACCGATCGTCAGATGAAGACGTGCAGCGCGAACATTCGCCGGGAACATCGCTAGCAAGAGCAGCGCGAGCCCAATCGCAGCCGCTGGCGCGGTCACCGGTATCAAAAGCCCAATCGCGCCCGCGATTTCAAGTAGCCCGGTGAGCGTTACCCAAGCCTCGGTGCGGCCAAACGCGGACGGCACCATTCGCACCAAGTCGGCGCGCTTTGCTCCCCAATGCGCCGAAGCGGTCAGCAAAAACATAACCGCTAAAGCCGGCCGGAGAGCGTGATGATAGTCCGCAAGATACGCGTTCCCGAGTTTGCCTGTAAGAGCACAAATGCAGAAGGCAACTACCAGCACTACGAAAGGAATCATGCAATCCGGTATAACGCGGCCATTCTTCACACCAGCACTAGATGCTGAAGTCCTTCATTTTTTGGCTACCCAAATATTGCGCGGACCGCTGTGTGTTGCCTACGCTTCGTGCCGTAGCGCAATCACGGGGTCGACGCGCCCTGCCTTAACCGCGGGCAGCACCGCGGCCATGACGGAAATCAGGAAAAGCACCCCGATAATTCCAATTGCCGAAATCGCATCGAATGAAGTCGCGGCAAAAACCTGGAATCGTACTACGCGCTCCAGCACCACGCTCAGACATAGCCCGACAATCAGCCCTAAAGCTGACACCTTAACCACCATGCGCAACACCAGAACTAGAACATCGCGTCGTTTAGCGCCCAGTGCGAAACGTACTCCGATTTCGTGAGCCCTCTGGGTCACATCGTAGGAAATAACGCTGTAGATGCCGGCTGCCGCGAGTGCTAACCCCAGTCCTGCAAAGCAACTGAATAACGCCATGTTGAAGCGCGGCTCAACTGTCTCGAAGCCCAGAATTTCCTGGAGGGTAACCGGACGCCCGAGTGGGAGATCCTTATCCATTTCGTGTACTCGCTCGCGAACCGCATTCAAAATCTTCAATGGGTCTGCTACGGTGCGAATTGCCAGCCGCCGGTTTGGCGGAGCAACCAAGGTATAGGGAACATATGCCCCAGGAAGAGTGACGTCGCGCAATCCCTGATTCCTCGTATCGGCGGCTATGCCAACCACTGTCACTTCCGCACTACTGCCAGCTGGAATCAGTATTTGCGGAGACCCCAGGTCCGTCAATGCGTCGATTTTGATGCGCCTGCCGATCGGATCTTCTCCCGCAGGCCACAGTTTCGCGGCGGTCTCATTGATAATCGCCAGATGATCGCCGGTTGTGACTTCCTGCAGTGTCATCTGCCTGCCGCGCTTCAAGGGAATGCCCAGCGTCCGCAAATAATCGTTGCTGATCAAGCTTGTCACGATGCGTTTGTCTGGGGCCTCTGGTTGCCCTTCTATTGAATAGGAGGAACGCGCACCGCCAAACGGTAAGCCCCCATTTCCGATGGCTGCCGACCTGACGCCAGGAAGATTCGCTATATTCTCCAGCAATTCTCGATCGAATCTGTTGCGCTGCTCAATTGTTGGATACCGTTTCGGATTAAGCGGAATATCCACCATCAATGTTTTCTCGGGCTGAAATCCCGGGTTGACATTCAGCAGATGGCTAAAGCCCCGAATAGCTAACACAGCGCCGGCCAGCAACATCACCGAAAGGGCAACTTCAGCTATCACCAGCCAAGTACGTATCGCCTGCCCTTTCACGCTGGCTCCCGTCCCGCGGCCCCCGTCTTTCAGTGCGTCCACAAGATCGGGGCGCGAGCAGCGAATTGCCGGGGTAAGCCCGAAAAGGATTCCAGTCAGCACGGATACCGCGAAGGAAAACAAAAGAACGTAGCCGTTCATCGTGATGCGCGCCTCGTTCGGAATATAATCCGCCGGAATCAGCATCGCGATAACACGCGTAACACCAAGCGCGAACGCGATTCCAAGAGCACCGCCGAACAGCGAGAGCAGCACGCTCTCTGTTAGCAACTGCCGGACCAGCCGGGCTCTTCCGGCGCCTATCGACAACCGCACCGCAATCTCGCGTCTTCGCGTGGTGGTGCGCGCCAGTTGCAAATTGGCTACATTCACGCATGAAATCAGCAACAGAAATCCTACTGCAAGCGACAACAGATGCAGGCTCGAAGCCATTTCGCCACTGGCCACTGTAATGTCCATGTAATTCATAAGTTGAGTGCGAAATCCGTCTTTCGGAAAATTTCGCGGCTTCTCGGCAGCGAATCGTACATTCAAATTTTGCAGTTGCTGTTCCGCAGCTTCCTTCGACACTCCTGGCCTCAGCCGTACAATGACGTTCGTTGGCGTTTCATCGGTCAAGTTCATGCGCATAGGCAGCCAGAAAGAGTCATTTGTGTACCAGCCGAAACGCGGCGGCATTACGCCGATGATCGTGTGCCGCACATCGTTCAGCACGAGTGTTTTCCCGATTGCGCCGGGGTCGCCATTGAAATTCTGTTGCCAAAACCGGTAAGTCAACACCACTACAGGAGCTGGCTCACCGTCTCCTTTGATATCGAACGGTTGAATCGTCCGCCCAAGTAGCGCAGGCACGCCGATGAAGTGGAAAGCGTTGCCAGTGAGGAGAATGCCATAAAAGCTCTGGGGATTCGTTCCCCCGGTCAGCAGTACCGGCTCAAAAGAAGTCGCCATAGCGTCGGCGAAAGCCGGCAGCTTCTGAATCTCGAAAAATTCGCGGCGAGAGTAAGAATGCCAGCCGGGTGGTCTATCCTTAGGCCCGAGGACCCCAAGAGCCCATATTTCGTCCGGCTTGGCATACGGATAAGGCGCAATCAGCACCCCATACACCACGCTAAATAATGCTGTCGTCACACCAATTCCCATCAGCAGCGACAAAAGAGCCACTGATGTGAAGCCTGGACTCTTCAGCAACCCACGTACCGCATAGCGTACGTCTTGCCACAGCCGTTCCATCCAAATCCATCCCCAGACTTCGCGCGATTCTTCTTTCACCGACGAGAGATTTCCGAATTTGCGTAGTGCCGCATAGTGAGCCTCATGCGGAGGCATGCCGGCTTCGATATTTTGTTGTGTCTCAAACTCAATGTGTTTGCGCATCTCGTCATCGAGTTGCTCACTGCGTCTCTTCCACCAGTTCATCGCCGGCCTCCTTTCGTCATTTCCCGTGTTCTGGTAGCGGGCTCAGAACGCGCGCAATTGCTTCTGAAAATCTTTGCCATTTGGAGGTCTCGGCAAAAAGCTTCTTCCGCCCCGCTGCCGTAAGCCTGTAAAAACGCGCTTTCCGATTGTTCTCTGACACGCCGTCGCCAGCCATTATTAGCCTTTGCTTGAGAAGCCGCTGCAATGCCGGGTAAAGCGACCCGTGGCCCACCTGTAGCACTTCTTCCGACCGGCTTTCGATGGATTTGGCAATGGCATGCCCGTGTGCGGGACCGCGTAGCAGCGTCTGCAGAATCAGAAGGTCGAGAGTTCCTTGCAGCAGCTCAAGCTGAGGGCTTTGGTCACTAGTCGTCATTCGACTCGAGTTTAACAGGACTCCGGTCGAATCACAAGGGGTAGCGTTGCGGGTATCGCCGCGTCTGTCGAGTTTCTAAGGATTCGGATTGCCTGGATTGATTGGCAGGGGCTCTTGGGACATTTCGGAATCCGGGAAGCCGCGTACCGGTTTTAGAGTCCGTTTCCACCGTGTTCGCGTGAAGAAGTGCTCCCCTAAATCGACAAAATGCGAAATCATCGATCCGGCTGAATCGCCTAGCAGCTCTTCGGTAGATGCCCGATACGACCAATAAATAAGGAACGGCTTGCCTACAACGTTGTCGCGCGGAACGAATCCCCAATACCGGCTGTCGGATGAGTTATCCCGGTTATCGCCCATGGCAAAGTAATGATCGGCAGGGACCACAACCTCACCATCCACAATATTTAGCGCCAGCATCTTCCGCTGTGCTTCCAGCGCCAACTGTTCCTTCACCGGGCGGCAGCATGGCCAGGGAAAATTGTCGAGCGCTGGATTGTACGTATATTTGTGATACACGTACGGTTCGTTCAATCGCACTCCGTTCCGGTAAACAACGCCGTTTGTAATACGGATCCGGTCTCCTGGAACTCCGATCAGCCGTTTGACGAGAGTTTGGTTGATGTCTGGCGGGTATTGAAACACGATAATGTCACCGTGTTTCGGTTCTTGGTAGGGCAGCAGATGTCTGCCGAGCGTCGCTGACGGCGCATAAGCCAGTTTGTCGACCCAAAGGTGATCGCCTACCAGAAGCGTATCTTCCATCGACCCAGTGGGAATAACAAACCCTTGGCAAAGCGTTGTCGTCCCGAACAACAGCATCACAAGCATGACTACCCACTCGGCAATGCTATTGCGCCTCGTCGTTCCAAATTCTTCTACTCGTTTTTTCTTCATTTACGGAGAATCCCTTCCTGATCGTTAAACCCGTGCAATAGAGCTTACGAGCCCGAGCGGTCCAGTAGCCTTTTGTTCAACTCCTCCGCCACCCAACAGACGCCGGTTTAGCGTTCCACCGGCAAACAACATCTCTTCAATTGCCGCGTCGACAGCTTGCTGTGCCAGCACCTTCTCACCTGAGAGCTCAATCTGAAACTGAGCGCACCTACGCATCAGCTCTTTGATAAATGCCGCGCTAACACCCTTCGTACGGCTGACAATCAGGTCCTTCAGCTCAGCCGAAACATGTAGTCCTCGCGCATACAAATCTGTTAGCTTTGCGCGGCCCTCTTCGTCCGGTAGCGGGAATTCAATTGCCTGATCGATACGACCTGGCCGCGACGCCAGCGCCGGTTCCAGTTGATCAGGCCGATTCGTCGTTAAGATAAACAACACGTCGGCATCTTCACGCAGCCCGTCCATTTCGTTTAGCAATTTGTTCAATAGAACTTCTTCGCTGGGATCCTTCATCTGCGTACGCTCGCGGGCAATCAGATCCACGTCTTCGATGACCATCATCGAAGGCTGCAAAAAACGCGCCAGCCGGAAATACTCGCCGAGTAGCCCGACCTGCTCTGCAGTCACTAGCAAGGTTGTATGATTTGGCAGTTGCGAAGCCAAATAGTGAATCGTATACGTTTTGCCGGTACCGGGCGGCCCATAAAAAAGAAGTCCCTTCCGCGCCTGAAACTGTAGCGACTTTAGCTGTTCCCGAACTCCGAGAAATCCCGCCACATTGTGATCCAGCGTTGCTAGAGTCTTCTGCGGCAGAATGACGTCTTCCCGCCTTACGTGGGCAAGCCGGTGTACCTTCACCATGCTGCCTCCGCCCATCATGTGAATATGCGTCTCGAGCGAAATGACGCGCCCTCGATACGTCTTTCCCTTGCTGACCAGAAGCTCCAGTTCTCTAAATAATTCCTGCGAAAACTCGGATCCCCTTTCGCCCACAGGGACGCCAATCTCGACGTGCACTCCCATCGCCAACCCAAATCGTCCACCTGGCGCCATCAAAATCGCGAACGGAAGACCGCCTTGCCGGCACAACCATAAGCCATTTTTCAGACAGCGCGCCGGTTCGGCCTCGCCGATGTCGATCTCATCATATTGGAGCGGGCCTGCGTCAATCGGGAAATGCCGATCCCCGGTAAGCTGCGCTATCGTCGGCGCCTCATGATGATTTGGCGAAACAATTCCCAGAAGCCGCGCACCATCGTAATTTCGCAGCAGCGTTTCAATCGCGTGTTGCACGTCGAGGCGGGCGGTGATCGGAAACTGCCTTCCTGCTGTTGCAATCTCCCGAGCCGGAACGCCAAAATGTCTCAGCAGCATTTTGGCCAAGTTGGCTCCGCGGAGAGATCCGTTGCCTACCGAAAAGACGAAGCCCATTCGAGCAAGATCCTCCCAACTGTGTCGTTATAGTTAGCCAGAAAGTGCTGTAGGTTCAGACGTTATCACGTCACCTAAAGTTCACGCGGCCCGCAAAATCGCTCGAACTGGCGATCCATCACAGCCGACTATGCGCAACGGGAGACAAATCATCTCGTAGGTGCCTGCGCTAACGTGGCCAAGCGCGAGGCCCTCCACAATCCAGACGCCGCCACTAAGCAAGATTCTGTGCGTCTCCGGATTATCGCCATGATAGACGCCCACTGAAAGATAATCGACTCCCACCATCACCGCGCCTACCTCCACTAGAAACGTTGCCGCAGATGAATCGATGCCAACATAATTCTCTTGAAAGTCGAGTGCCGTCCATTGGAGCTGCGAATTCCGCGTCTTAACGAGGACTCGGTCGCCGCGCTGAATGCCCTTACTCTCCAGTTCCTTGTGAGTCACGATATCGACGTCCAGCGCTTCAATTACGCGCGCCGGCCCAACGCCGAATTCAAGCGGAAACGTATCGATGCCCTTTCCTTCTTGTAGGAAATGATGCGGTGCATCCATGTGGGTCCCAGTGTGAGCGACCATGCGGCACATGGTCACATTTGCGTCTGCGCCGTGCTCTTTATCCGAGATCAACTCAAAGTTTGGCGCAGGCTCACCAGGCCAATGCGCCATGCCGCTGGTTAATGGAACTGAAACATCAATCCAACTGTTGGATTCGCCAGCCATACTGTGATCTCCGTTTGTAGTGTAGAACGTCTTCTCGGACTGGCCGATAAACTGACAGAGTGAAGCTCGGTATCGACTTCGGAACGAACCGCACTGTAGCAGCGGCGGCCGATCGCGGAAATTACCCGCTGGTCTCGTTCGAGGCGCCCTACGGTACTACGCCGGATTGGTTTCCTTCGCTTGTAGCACTTCACGGATCAGAGCGTCGCTACGGCTGGGAAGCCTGGGAGACGCAAACAGACCCTTCTTGGACGTTAGTTCGATCCATCAAACGTTTATTGGAAGATGCGGGACCGCGGACATTACTAGAGGTAGGAGATCAGCACGTCGGGTTAATGGATTTATTGACCGGCCTGACCTCGGCGCTACACGCAACCTTGCGTGAGAGTTCCAATCTTCGCTTGCGTCCCGCGGAAAAATTGGAAGCTGTTTTGGGAGTGCCCGCCCACGCGAATTCCAATCAACGCTTTTTGACTGTGGACGCATTCCGCAGCGCCGGCTTTCATGTTTTAGGCGTGTTGAACGAGCCGAGCGCTGCCAGTATCGAATTCGGCCATCGACAGAAACAATCGGCGAGCGCAGCGGAAACCATTCTTGTCTATGACTTGGGGGGCGGCACTTTCGATGCTTCATTGGTGACGCTTGATGACAAAGTTCATCACGTGTTGATGTCGGAAGGCATACCCACGATTGGCGGCGACGATTTCGATCAGATTCTGGCGGAGCTTGCCCTCGACGCTGGAGAAATCGATAAGGTCGCCAGAGAGGAACTTGCCGCGCCGGCTTGGTTCCGATTGTTGGAGGAATGCCGCAGGAAGAAGGAGTCGCTGCATCCGAATTCGCGCCGGTTGGTCATCGAGCTCGAACACGCGAATCCCGAATGGCCGTCGGTAACTGTGCCTGTCGCCGATTTTTATGATGCCGCGCGTCTGCTGGTGGAAGAAACGATTCATACGGCTGAAGATCTGCTCGCGCGTCATGAAGATTTGCAATTCGAGGCGCTGTATCTTACCGGAGGCGCAAGCGAATTACCGCTGGTGGCACGCGTGCTGCGGGAGCGTTTTGGTCGCCGTGTACGGAGATCGGCCTATACGCGATCGGCGACTGCGATCGGACTGGCGATTCAGGCCGACCAGCCGGAGACATATCGGCTAAACGAGCGCCTGCAAAGATTCTTTGGCGTGTGGCGCGAGGCCGATAGAGGTTCGCGCATCGTCTTTGATCCCATTCTGGAAAAAGGAAGAACGCTTCCCTCGCCCGGCGAGCCGAGCTTAACTATCGGGCGCGACTATTCGCCTGCCCACAACATTGGACATTTCCGATTCTTAGAGTGTAGTCATCGCGCGGCGGACGGCTCGCCCACGGGCGAAGTCACCTTCTGGGACGAAATACGTTTTCCGTTCGATCCTAAGCTGATTGAGGTAGCCGATTTAGGGTCCGTGCCCGTCGAACACGTGTATCGCGCCGCTGCGCAGCGAATTGAAGAACAATACGAGTGCGATTCCGGCGGCGCAATTCGAGTCACTATCGCAAACCAAACTGCCGGTTACTCGCGCAGTTATCAGTTAGGTCGCTGGTCGGCTCAGACGAAATCAGTCAAGCCGGTCGCCAACTCGAAGCGGGCCAAAGCCTGAACGGGGCTTTATCTAGTATGTTTCGTATAGTGTAATTGGCTCTCTTTAACTGAGCCGCTTACCCATTCATTTCCAAAACCGTCCAGGAGACCAATTAATGGCAGATTCTTCCTCCCTTGTGGAGAGTAAAAGATCAACACTATCGACAGAGTCGCCCGATCCATCGCAACTTTTGTTGCAGTTCGCTACTGGCTACGTTCCTTGCGCAGCATTGTGGGTTGCAGCGGAACTCAAAATTGCCGACTTGATCGGAAGCGGTTCCACGCCTGTTGCCGAGCTTGCGCGCCGAACGGACACCCATGAAGATGCGCTTTTTCGCGTGCTGCGATTACTTGCCATGTTGGGCATTTTCACCGAGACTGAGCCTCGACATTTTTCGTTGACACTCGCTGCCGAGTTGCTGCGCTCAGATCATCCTCAATCTGCGCGGGACACCGTTCTATGGCTCGCTGACCCGTTCCACTTCAACATCGCCGCCGAGTTGCTGCACTCGGTGCAAACCGGGCAACCAACTGTGGAGCACGTCACTGGTAAGCCGGCATTCGAGTACTTTTCGTCAAACCAGGTAGAATTCGATCGCTTTCATCGCGCGATGACGAACTTGAGTGCACTGGCCGTCGGGGCCGCGCTGAAGACGTATGATTTCTCACCGTTCAAAACAATCGTCGATATCGGCGGCGGACATGGTTTTGCAATTTGTTCGATTTTGCAGAAATACCCCCATCTCAACGGCGTGCTTTTCGATCTGAAGGACATTGTTCCCGGCGCGGACGAGTGTATTTGCGAGTTCGGTCTGCAAGGGCGCTGCCGCACCGCACACGGTGATTTTTTCCAATCGGTGCCAGAAGGCGGCGACCTTTACTTTATGAAGCACATACTGCATGATTGGACCGACGAGCAGGCGACGACAATTCTGAGGAATTGCCGACGTGCGTTGGACAGCGCACGAAACGGAAACGCGCCTGGGAAAGTTGTCCTGCTCGAATTCGTCGTGCCGCCTGGAAACCAGCCGCATCCCTCGAAACTTATTGATATAGAGATGCTATTCTTCCCCGGCGGCCGTGAACGCATGGAGCAGGAATGGCGCACCCTATTTGCGGGCGCAGGATTCCGCCTATCGCGGATCATTCCTACAGAATCGCCGTTTAGTGTGATCGAGGCGGAAGTGGCGTAATGCGGAATTTCAGCCGCATTAGTAAATCGACCAGACGCCGGGAGTAGCGAGTTCTAAGAGATGGCGGTCAGGATCACGAAAATAGATACTCTGGCCGCCTAAATCCCAAGTGCGCTTCTCTTCTATCGGAATTCCGTTCTGAGCGAGCCATGCTTCCCACTTTGCAAGTTCGGAAGCGGAAATTGCGAAGGCAATGTGAAGCTCGCCATCACCATCGTGCGGGGACTGGATTGTGTGTGATGCGCCCTTTTTGAATAGCAGCAGAACCTGACGCTCGCCGGCCTCCATTGCGCATCCACGTTCTCCGAAATCGCTAATGATGCGAAATCCGAAGATCTTCTCGTAGAACCGGGCAGAACCGGCGACATCGTCAACGTACAAAGAAGATTCGAGGATTCCGTCGGATTTTGGAGGCATGCAACTCCTATTTCGTTATAGTGTATGGCCGAGTTTCCTTGCTACGATTCTGTTGGATTATGAATCGCCGTGAATTCGTTGCGCTCGCCGCGGCTCCTATTGCAGCTATGTCAAAAGCTAATTTGAACGTGAAGTTGGGGATCGATCTTTTCAGCCTTCGTTCACAGAAGTGGACGCCGTTTCAGTATTTGGATTATTGCGCCGCCCGCAATGTCCAGGTCGTCCATTTCTCCGAAACCCGATTTCTGGGTAGTCTCGAACGATCGCATCTTCTTGACGTTCGGCAGCACGCACGGGAGCTTGGTCTGCAACTAGAAATTGGAATGAGATCCATCTGCCCGAGCTCAAAGATGTTTGATGCGTCTTTGGGCACGGCCGAGCAACAGCTAACGCGGATGATCGACGCCGCGAAGACGATCGATTCGCCAATTGTGCGGGCGGTGCTCGGAAGCGCGGACGATCGCAAACCAGGACCGATCGGCACTCACATGGACGATGTCGTTAGAGTCTTGCACAACATTCGTCCGAAGGCTATGGGCGAAGGTATCAAAATAGCCATCGAAAATCATGCCGGCGACATGCAGGCGCGCGAATTAAAGACGCTTATTGAGAAAGCCGGACCGGATTTTGTGGGCGTTTGTCTCGATTCCGGCAATCCGCTGTGGACGCTTGAAGATCCGCATTTGACGTTGGAGGTCCTCCATCCATATGCACTGACCAGCCACATTCGGGACAGCGCAGTATGGAACGTGCCGGAAGGCGCCGCTGTGACATGGGTGCAAATGGGCCGTGGCAATGTCGATATCGACGGTTATGTCAGAAAATACATTGAACTTTGTCCAGGCAGAGCACTGTCGCTTGAATCGATCTTGTTAGGTCCAAGAATTTTTCCGTATCGCGAGCCTAGTTTTTGGGATGCCTATCGAGATGCACGAGCCTGGGAGTTTGAGCGTTTTCTCAAGATTGTCGAAAGCGGAAAGCCGTATAAAAACGATTCCAGCCAAGGCGTAGATGAGGCGCAACGTGAACGCGAGGCATTGGAAGAGAGCCTCGCATACACGAAGAAGCTTGTGGGCGCGGTTTAGAGCGATCAATCGTTCGCACTTGTTTCATGGCGTCCGAGACGTATCTTCGACAACAATTGCGCCGGTCATCATGGGATGAAGCTGGCAAAAGTAACGATAGGAACCAGGCTTCCGAAACTGAAATGAAAAAGTTTGGTCGGTATCCAGCACCGGAGATGAAAATCTTTTTTCTGTACTCACGACGTTGTGTGGAATGTCGTCATGATTCGTCCAAGTGACCGTAGTTCCCGGCGCCACAGTCAGTGATTTGGGAGCAAATGAGAAATTATCGATTTGGACCTGCGCCGCATCGCCTGCTCTTTCGAGGGCTGCTTCCGGACTAGAACTAGCGGCCAGGGCGAAATCGACAACCGCGAGCGCATGGTTGCCGGGCACATAGTTGACACTCGTTGTTCCCAAAACCTCGCGCAATTGTTCGGCGGGAACTTTCATGGGCCCGGGCGAAGGCGCAGTTCCTGGCTTAGGCTGCGGAAACGCGGTGGACATGGCTGTGTGATAGAAAATGTTCCCTTCCATCTTTTGCATGGTTTGATGAATGTGACCGTTTAATACAGTAACCGAGCTGAAGCGCTTCATGTAAGACAAGGCTTCCAACCCGTCATCAGTACCCCAACCCCATTCCGGATACACGGCCCAAAGTGGAATGTGCGCGAATACAACAATAGGAATGTCACTCGCGCAGCCCGCCAAGTCTTTCTTCAGCCACTCAAGTTGTTCCGTGCCGAGTGTTCCCAGGCCGCCCGCTTTCAGATCAATCACGTTGACCAAACCGACAAAATGGACTCCTTTATGGTCGAAGCTGTACCAGCCACCGCTTTTTGTTCCCTTGCCGTAACGTTCACGATACTGCCGGCCGTTATCGGTGAGCATGTCATGTTCACCGGGCACAAAGAACGTCTGTCCAACTTTGGCGGAGCGCAAGATCTGATCCAGCGTGTCGAATTCCGACGGTTTGGAAAGATGAGTCAGATCACCAGTGTGAATCAGAAAGTCCGGGCGGTGTTCCAGCGCATTGATTTTATTTACAGCTTCCTGTAATGTTGCCGTAACGTCGCGATTCGCTTCTTTGTTGAAACCGATGTGGCTGTCACTGATCTGAACGAAGCTAAACGCCGCCCGCATGTTGGCTTGTGCCCCTTGGCCGAAGGCTTTTGAACTCAATACACCGCCGCTAATGGTCCAAATCATCCCTGTGCCGGCCCAAGCCATGCATTCCAGAAACCCGCGTCTGTCTATTCCATCGTCATGTATGTTGTTTCTAATTTGACGGGACAAGTATTTCTCCTCCATGTTTCGTCAATGAGCAGTACTCACTCTAGTGACGAAATATTCCGAAGCGAGCGAATTTTATTGGAATCCGCGCACAAAATGGCGCGATCGAACTATCGACGAGGGAAAGTGGAATAAATTGGCGGAGAAACGAGTACAGAAAGGTAAGCCCGATGTGTTCGAAAGGACAGTTCTGCCTTACATTAATTCCGCCTACAACCTGGCGCGCTGGCTTACCCGCAATGAGCACGACGCCGAGGATATCGTTCAAGAGGCATTCCTGCGCGCATTCAAATCCTTTGACACGTTTATTCCCGGGCGCGATGCGCGGGCCTGGCTGCTGGCTATCGTTCGCAATTCGTGTAGAACATGGCTGCGGCGGAACCGCCCGCATGAAACCGCTACGCAGCTAGATGACGACGCGGCGGCCCCTTTGGACACGTGGTCAGATCCTGAAGCAGCGTTGATCAAAAACGCAAACTCACAACTTATACGCGAGGCATTAGAAGGATTGCCATTTGAATATCGCGAGATACTGATCTTGCGAGAATTGGAAGAACTGTCTTACAAGGAAATAGCGCAAATTGCGGAAGTTCCTCTAGGGACAGTGATGTCGAGATTATCTCGAGCCCGCCGGGAGCTTTACGCGCGGCTGGGCAGCTTGGCCGGAGAAAATCGCCGATGAGCTGTCAGCAAGTGCACCAGTTTCTAGACGCGTATATTGACAGGGAACTCGACCTCGCGACGACGCTCGAGTTCGAAGATCACCTGAAAGAATGCAGCGGGTGCCGAACCATATACGAGCAATATAAGGATCTACATGATTCGGTGCAAGCGCAACTTTCCTACTTCGAAGCTTCGGACCGATTGCAGCGCAAGGTTCGCGCGGCTCTTCGTAGCGATGGCAGCGACGCTCGAAGAGAATGGTTTCCGCACTGGCGAGCTTGGGCGATTGCCGCGAGCATTGTAGCGGTCATATTGATCGGCACGGTACTCTTTCAGACGCTCAAGCGCTCCAGGCAATCCGAGATGTTGGCCGAGCAGGTAGTTTCGAGCCACATTCGGTCGCTGATGGCAAATCACTTGAGTGATGTGATTTCCTCGGATCAGCACACCGTCAAGCCTTGGTTCAACGGCAAACTCGATTTTGCGCCAGTGGTTAAGGACTTAGCTTCTCAAGGATTCCCTCTAGCCGGAGGTCGACTCGATTATTTGGCGGATCGACCAGTAGCCGCGCTTGTGTATAAACGCCGCCAGCACACAATTAATCTGTTCCTCTGGCCCTCGCCGGATTCAGATTCGCGTCCTGGCACGGAAACGGCTAGAGGCTATAACGTAGTGCACTGGACCCAAGCGCATATGAATTACTGGGCGGTATCGGACTTGAACGCAGCAGAGTTGGGCGAGTTCGCTGCAGATCTGAGAAAGTAACACTTCGCGCAAATCGAAGTGAATGCGCGTGACGGTTTTGGGCACGGCGATTACAGTTGATTGAGAAAAAAATCAGGTAACCAAAGAGCGAAAAGTCAGTATAAGCACTATATGACGAGTTTCCTGCTAAACCTGCGATACTCGCTGCGCGCGGTGCGCCGGAGTCCTCTATTCGCGTCGATAGCGATCTTATCGCTGGCACTCGGAATAGGGGCGAACACTGCGATTTTCACCCTGATAGATCAGCTGATGCTCCGGCAGTTACCAGTGAAGAATCCCGATCAACTCGTGATGTTGTACCAGCGCGGGCCGCATAACGGGAACAACATGGGCGAGCGGATGAACTCTTATCCGATTTACCAGGATTTTCAGAAGAAAGCGACGCCGCTTTCCGAAGTTTTATGCCGACGGTTGGTGAACGCATCGGTCAGCGTGAATAATCAGACCGAGCGCGTGGAAGCCGAGCTGGTTTCGGGAAACTATTTCACTATGCTCGGGGTTCAGCCTGCGATAGGGCGAGTTTTCAACTCGCAGATGGACGATCGCGTGTATAAAGGGCAACCCGCAGCCGTGCTGAATTATGACTATTGGGTCAACCGATTTGCGCGAGATCCGAATATCGTCGGCAGGAAGATTCTCATTAACAATTATCCGATGACCGTTGTCGGTGTGTCTGCCCGGGGATTTGTGGGACTCGATCCGGCCATTGCTCCGCAAGTGTGGGTGCCGATTTTGATGGAGCCTTTGGTGATGCCCGAGTGGTTCTGGTTCCAGATGGACGATCGGCGAACGCGATGGGTGCAGGTGTTCGGGCGTCTGAAGCCGGGATACACGGTGGAGTCGGCACAGGCGAGCCTACAGGTCTTGTTTCATCAAATCAGGGAATACGAAATTACGCTTCCCTCGGCGAAAGATTGGTCACGCTTTAACAGACAGCAGTTCTTGACCGGCACGATTCGTTTGCAGAAGGCGGCAGAGGGGTATTCGCAGCTTCGAAACAGCTTTTCCACGGCACTGATCGTGTTGATGTGCATGGTAGGGTTGGTGCTTTTGATCGCGTGCGCCAATGTTGCCAATCTACTCATCGCACGCGCGTTTGCAAGGCAGAAGGAAATCGCCGTACGGCTTTCCATTGGGGCATCACGAAGTCAGTTAATCCGGCAACTCCTGGTAGAAAGCTTGGTACTCTCATTTGCGGGCGGAGTAGCGGGCGTTGGCATTGCGGTCGCGATGACAAAAGGACTGCTTGCGCTGATTCCGGCGGAAGAAAATCCGTTGTTGATCCAGCCCACCCCCGATCTGCGTATTCTGCTATTCACGCTGGCGTTGACTCTACTTACCAGCCTGATTTTCGGTTTGGTTCCTGCACTGCGAGCCAGCCGGCCCGATCTTTGGGGCACCTTGAAAGACGCGGCCGGGTCGATCGCGGGCACCGGCGGATCCCTATTTTTGCGGAAGGGACTTGTTGCGACGCAAGTGGCGCTGAGTTTCCTTCTTTTGTTCGGCGCGGGCTTATTTGTTAAAAGCCTCCAGAACCTAAAGGAGACTCCTACGGGTTTTCACGATCCCGACAACCTGATCACATTCCAACTTTCGCCCGCCCTGAATGGGTACGATGCCCCTAAGACCGTGTACTTTTACGACCAGCTTCTGGCGAATATTCGCGCAATCCCTGGCGTAAAAGCAGCGGCTTTAGCTTCCGATCCCGTCTTGAGCGGTGATGAATGGGACAGCACAACTTCGGTGGAAGGGCACAAAGCAAAAGACGGCGAAGATATGCAGGCGTTTATGAACGCCATTTCGCCGGGCTACTTCGAAACCATGGGCGTTCCGCTGATAGCCGGTCGCGATTTCGATAGGAGGGACATCAAAGACAAGTCCAAAGTTGCGATTGTGAACGAACATTTCGCACGACATTTCTTCGGTAACGGCATCGCTGTCGGACGACACATTGGAAGAGGAGGCGGTCCAAACACGAAGTTGGATATAGAGATTGTAGGCGTGGTGGGCGATTCGCTCTACGAAGGGCCCCGCGAAGGCGTACACCGGCAGGTATTTCTTCCAAACTGGGGCAATAACGGCGTAGCGTTTTATGTGCGGGCGGCGATTGGCGCCAACTCTCTGTACGCGGCAGTGAAGCAGCAGGTGAAAAAGCTGGATGCAGCGATGCCGGTATATGACATGAAGACACTGGGCAAGCAACTAGATGAGACATTGCTCACGGAACGTTTGGTTGCGCTGCTCTCTGCTGGCTTCGGATTACTGGCAACACTGCTGGCGGCAATTGGTTTGTATGGCGTCATGGCTTTCGTCGTCACCCGGCGCACGAAGGAGATGGGCGTACGGATGGCATTGGGCGCCAATGCGGCGTCGGTGATTTGGCTGGTTATGCGCGAGGTTCTGGTGCTACTCACGATTGGTTTGGCGATTGGTGTGCCAGCGGCAATCGGGCTCGGCAGACTTGTGGCAGCGCAGCTTTATGGAATTAAACCCAGTGATCCCTGGGTTGCCACCTTCAGCATGGCCGGGATGATTGTGGTTGCGTGCGCTGCGGGACTGATTCCGGCGGGCCGGGCGAGCCGGATTGATCCGATCCTCGCGTTGCGTTACGAATAGATTGTCGACTTTCGCCGAGATGTTCCGGGCTGGAGCAAAAGCTACCATCTTGTTTACGGAGTTTCGGCCATTCAAGCCCACCATCAGCGTCTTGCCTATGCGGCGCTCGCCGCAGTCTGTTTTTTCTGGGGCACGACGTATTTAGGCATTCGCATTGCCGTTGAGACAATACCGCCGCTGTATATGATTTCGATCCGCTATATTTTGGCCGGATCGATTCTGTTAACCGTAGTGCTTGTAAGCGGAGCCAAGCTGCCGCGCGGACGCGAGTTGTTCTTGATTGCGACCTGCGGCATTATGTCAATCGGAATCGGGAACGGCTTTCTCGCAATCGTCGAACAATGGATACCGAGCGGTCTGGCTGCGCTCTTCTATACGACGGCGCCATTCTGGATGGTTGGAATCGAAGCGCTGCTACCGGATGGCAAAAGACCGCATCGAATAACGATCTGCGGCTTGATCATCGGCGTATGCGGAGTTGCGTATCTTGTGCTGCCCGCCATATGCGGTGAGGGAATTACCGGCCGCACGGTTGCGGGTTTTCTGCTACTGCAGGTCAGCGCCATCGGATGGATGCTGGGGTCGTTGTTACAGAAGCGCGTGCGAACCGAAGCCGCGCCCTTCATCAGCGGAGCCGTACAGCAGTTCGCGGCGGGTCTCGCCGTAGGCGTGCCTGCACTTATTTTCGAGAGAGCGCCGCATGTGGTTTCTCTTAGATCGGAGTTGGCCCTGGGCTACTTGATCGTATTCGGATCTATTATCGGATTCAGCAGCTACATCTATTCGCTGGCGCGGCTGCCGGTTGCTCTGGTTTCCATTTACACGTTTGTCAACACTGTTGTCGCGGTTCTTTTGGGTTGGTTGCTTGCTAAGGAGCCGTTTGGTTATCGTGAGACGATCGCGACGCTCATTATTTTCGCTGGAGTTGCACTTGTGCGCTGGAGCGAAACGAGCCGCAGAGTAACTTTGGCTGGCTCGGCTGCGGATGAGGCCGGAGCACTTCCGGTCAATGATTAACGATCAAGTAATCTTTTCCGGCCGTGTGAACGTGCTCATCGCGCCGCTTTGCGTGTCGCGAACTACGAGCCGTATCAAATAGGTTCCACGCTTCACGTGAAAGTCAAAATGCAAAGTGACAGAGGGATCCGTTTTCGCCAGCGTGCCATCGCGAAGCTGGAGATTCACCGTCTTCGAAGTGCCTATCAGGTAACTTCCGTCGTCATCGGGCCGGGATTGTTCCAGGCGGTGCACCTTGGGTAACGTGCCGAGCAAATCCTGAACGTGATGTCCGAGTTCGTGCGCAATCACATAAGCCTCCGCGAATTCACCTGGCGCGCGAAAGCGACTTCGCAGCTCATCGAAAAAAGACAAATCGAGATAGACCTTCTGATCTTCGGAACAGTAAAAAGGACCAATCGCATCCTGCGCGAGACCACAACCCGACGGATAAGCATCCCGAAACAGCACTAGCTTTGCATGGTGGTAGGGGACCTTGCCGGCCTCTGGTAATAAGCGGGCCCAATTATTCTGTACGTCGTCGAGAACGAATGAGACAAATTGCACCTCGGGCTGCTCCCGCTGATCTTGCGCGTAATCCGGACGCGATTGCACGGACACTGCGCCGGGCTGATTGCTCAATAGAGTAAATAGATTTCTGTGGAATAACAAACTGAGAATGCCAAGAAGTATGAGACCACCACAACCGACATGAAAGCCGCCAAACCGAAAACCGCCGCCACCTTCGCTATCATCACGGCGATCTTCGATGTCGTTACTGATGCCGCCCGGCGTCCATTCCACGCACCCAGTTTGCCAGATACCCAGCGCCTCGGCTGTGCGCGTTGTAAGTCGTGTCTGCCAGTCGTTGCTGAACTATAAGAAATGTAAATTGGGTTTTCAGCGAAACTGAAGATCGTTTAAATGTGCGGCGACTGCTCAGAAGCTCCATCCGCTTTGCGATCAAGCCACTTTTTTAGTGGCAGCAATGCGCGCAAAGTAAACACATTGAGTAGCGCTAACGTCACCGCGATGCCATAATGATTCATTGCGACCGCCGCTCCGATTACGCCGGCATTCCAAACACTGGCTGCTGTAGCCGTGCCCCGGACCGTGGCGCCTTCTTTTAGAATTGCGCCACCTCCTATAAAGCCGATTCCGGTTATCAATCCTTGCAACAATCTTGATTGAGCCGCAATATCTGGCTGGTTGCCGAGAACGAGCAGATATCCACAGCTTGCGATGCCCACGATGGGAAACGTTCGCACGCCTGCGCCATGTGCCTCGCGTTCACTTTCCCAACCTATGCTGGCTGTGAGTGCGTAGGTTACAGCAATATGTACAAAGTTATTCCACACTTCAAGCCACTGATTGGAGAACAAGGCCATCGCGTTTTTATCCGATCTCGTTATCGTATCGACATCGCCTCGCTACCACAACCCGTAACGGATAGCTACACATTCGTATGTAAATTGTTGTTACGTTCTGGCTGGTATTTTTTCTGAAACAATTCCGCACGTTAGTTATCGACTTCTATATGTTTTTTGCAACTCCTAAGAGGCCTTTCCTCTTCAATGGATCACTAGTGTCAGTTATTGGGTTAAGCGCCTTGTTCGTTGTCAACGCGCAAGGCGCATCGCCATCGATTGATGGTTGTCCCGTTTTCCCCGCAGATCATGTCTTCAACACTCGAATAGATAATCTGCCTGTGCACCCAAATTCTGGCGCGTACTTAGCGGAGTTAGGCCCTGGACCCGCTCATCCGGATTGGGGCCAAGATGTACCGGGTGGCTTTCCGCTCAACATCGTCAACGGTAACTCGGTTGCGCCTGCAACCGTACACATTAACTGGCCATTCACTAGCGATACCGGGCCGTTTCCGATTCCTTCCATTGCAGTGATTGGCGCAGGTTCTGATGCGCACCTCATTGTTCTTGATGTTGACAATTGCGTGCTTTATGAGGCGTTCGATACCAACAAGAACGGAGATGGTTCATGGACCGTTGACGCAATTTCAAAGTTCGATCTTCGTTCCGACGCGTTGAAACCGGCCGACTGGTCCAGTTCCAATGCAGCCGGGACGGCGCAACTGCCACTGCTTGTGCGTTACGACGAGGTAGCCGCCGGTCAAATCAACCACGCCATTTCCATGACCGGTACTCCAACCGGCGCAAGCTATGTGTGGCCGGCGAGTCATTTTGCATCGTCCACTAACGCTGCGCCTCCTATGGGCACAAGATTTCGCCTGAAGGCGAGTTATGATATCTCCGGACTCACTCCACAAGCCAAAGTTGTCGCGCAAGCATTGAAGCTTTACGGAGCTATCCTCACAGATAATGGCGCCTCATGGCATTTGCAGGGCGTGCCTGACTCGCGATTTAGCGATGCAGACTTACACTCACTCACTCAAATTCCTGGGTCCGCCTTTGAAGCTGTGGATGAGAGTAGTCTCGAGATCTCGCCGACATCAGGTCAGGTCGCAAGTCCAAATAGCGGTGGCGGTGGGCCAAGCATGGCCATCATGCCGGCGTCCGGCAGTGGCTCTACACTGACTTTTACAGCGAGCTTTACCACCAGTGATCAAGCTCAGCAGCACTTACTAATTAATGGCTCGCTGACTGGATATGGCGCATGTTATCTGATTTATGACGACCCCACTAATACGCTCTATATCGCCAACGATCAAGGAAACGCCGTGGCCCAAGCGGTAACGCCAGGTGGTTTGGGCACTTTGTCGAGCAGCCAATGCAGTGTGCCGGCTTCCAGCGTTTCTATTTCCAGATCCGCCAGCACAGTCAGCGTCACGGCAACGATTGCCTTTGCCGCTTCATTTGCCGGTTCTAAGAACGTCTATGCAAACATTGCGAACACTTCTTACGTGGAAGGAAATTGGCAGCAGATCGGTACTTGGGCGGCGGCGTCTGTCGACAACTCAGTTACTGTTACTCCGTCTTCGGGTAAAGGTACTCCACAGACATTTACCTTTAATTATCTAAGTTCGAATCAGGTACAAGAACACATGCTATTCAATAGCTCCCTGACAGGATTCGGGGCGTGTTATTTCATCTATGATCGACCGTCGAATAACTTCTACATTGCCAACGATCAGGGAACGGCAGTAAGTCAGGCGGTAACACCGGGCGGCACCGGAACACTAATCGGTGGTCAGTGCAGTTTGCCTGCCTCCGCTATATCGGTAACGGCTTCCGGCAATTCGGTTTTTATCACCGTGACCATTAGTTTTGCGCCTACGTTCAATGGACCAAAGAACGTTTACGCAAATTTCGTGAACAACTCCTACGTAGAAGGGTCTTGGCAGCAAATCGCAACCTGGACTCCCTAAGTGGACGACTCGGCTTCGGCTGGTTTGGAGGGCAGCTCTGATGGTTGCCCTCCTTGCACAAACAATCTGCCTATTGATTCCAAGAACGCACGGGGACGCGATGCTGGCCGTGGCCATCGGTGATAGTCAGATGAGGGGGGTTTTTATCTGCATTGAACTTGCTGGTCCAACTTGCCACATAGGCGCTCACGATATTTGTGAACGCTCCGGTTGGCGGCTGCTCCATTAAAGATAATTGTCCAGGGTTCGTTTCATTAAAAAAGATAGTCATCCCGCCGTTGTCGTAGTAGCAGGACGCAATTACAAAGAGCGTCCCGTCCCCCGTGTCGAAAAACTTACGGACGTACGCTTTGTATTCAATTGCATTGGCTTGGCTCAATTGCGCCGTGGGTGTGGCCTGAGCCGATGAAATCGGAACTGCAGGTGCAGACATAATAACTCCTTTGTGGGTCGAACGCCGTATTCTTGCCCTTTGTAGAAGGACGGTATTCGTTCTTCCCCGGCTCTTCTTTGCAACTGCACACCCAATTGCGGGATCAAGCTCTGGAACTGGTTGACGGCTGAAAGAGAGCGAACACGGCACCCTGCGGATCTTTCAATATCGCCATTGAGCCGACATTCGGAATCTGGGAAGTGGGCATTATTACGTTCGCGCCTAGACTTTTCGCTTTTTCGAATGCTGCGCCGCAGTCTGAAACCAGGAAGTAGAGCATCCAATGAGGCGGTGCTTGAGGATCGCGCATTTGCGCTGGGGTGATGCCGCCGATCCCTGTGTCGCCGTTGAAGATATGGAGATAACCGGACGAATCGTGCTCACCCGGTTTGATCTGCCAGCCAAATAAACTACTGTAAAAGTCTTTTGCCGCGCCGGTATTCGAAGTGCTCAAGTCGGCCCAGCACACAGTTCCGTCTACGCCAGTCACGCCAACTCCTGAATGCTGTTTCGGCTGCCAAATTGAAAAGATTGCTTTCGTGGGATCTGCAATGACCGCCATCCGCCCATGTTCGGCGACATCGAAAGGCGGACAGAAAAGCTGACCACCTAGTTCGGTGGCCCGCTGGGCAGCAGCGTTGGCATTTTCTACGGCGACATACAATCCCCAATTCGGTGGAACACCTTGCGCTTGTTGATCCGCTTGTAACGTGTACGCCGCCCCAACATGCCGTCCATCCAGGCTAAACATCGAATAATAGCCGTTGGTGCCCATAGGTGAATCCTCTACAGTCCAGCCGAACAGCGATGTGTAAAAGTTCTTGGCGGCTGATTGATCGGTTGTAGCTAACTCAAACCAGCAAAACGAACCTGGAGAGTGTTTATCGACGTTGGGCATGGGGAAAGTATATATAGTTTCTACTGGTTTTGGTGAGGCAGTGACGGCAACAGGACGCTGGATCAGTCGGCGTGAAGCACAGTGATTGGATCTACCCGGGCGGCACGAGCGGCCGGTACATAGCTGGCAGCGAACGCAACCGCAATCAGGATGGCGCTGGTCGCCGCGAGCGCGCGGGGATCACCGGGCTTCACATCAAACAACAAGCTCGCGTAGAGACGGCTCAGTATGGCCGATGCCGGTAGGCCGACTAACAATCCCAAACCGAGAATGCCGAAGGTTTGACGGAAAACCATACTTCGCACGCAAAAGGCGTCAGCACCCAAAGCGATCCGGATTCCTATCTCTTTACGCCGCTGCGCCACTGAATACGCAATGACGCCATAGATGCCGACCGCCGCAAGGAACAGCGCGGAAAATGCGAACATCGCGACGAACATCATGGTCGTGCGCGGCCTACCACGCCGATTGGCCAGAATCTGATCCATTGGAATAATATTGCCTGTAGCCTGTTCCGGGTCCGCCATTCGCACGCGTTCCCCAATCACCGCCGGCACTCCTTTGACATTCGGCGCACGCAGCAGAAGAGTTGCAACAAGCCAGGGCCGCTGACTCAAAGGCAAATAGATTTGTTGGTCGGTGCCCATACCCTGGACGCTCACCCTCACATTTCCGACAACGCCTACGATCTCACAAGTAATGCGATCGGTGGAATAGGTGATATGTCTGCCAATCGGATCAACCCCGGGGAAGAATCTCTTCGCAAAAGCTTCGTTGATAATCACCACACGCGCAGACTGCGCGGTGTCGTGCTGGTCGAAGATGCGTCCACTGACAAGCGGGATTCCCAGGACGCGGAAGTAATCCGGGCTGACGCTGCGGCCGCGCGCGCTAGGATTTCGAGGGCCGAGGTCTGGCTGTCCTTCCGCTTGTACCAAGTAGTTTAGGCCGCTGCCTACAAGATCCACTCGCGATGCAATTGCCGCTTCGCCGACTCCAGGAACTCCCCGTGCGCGGCGCAACACGTCATCGTAAAAGTTCACTCTCCGTTGCGAGGAAGCGTATTTGTCGGGCATGAGATCCAGTGGGAAGAGTAGAACATGATCCGAGTGCACACCAGTGCTCATACCATTCATCCGGACAAAGCTTTCGAGCAAAAGGCCAGCGGCGGAGAGCAACACCAGACATAAGGCGATCTGAATGGCGACGACATTGTTCCGGAATCGCGTGCTCCACTTCGAACTGGAAAAGCCACGCTCCTGGCTGCGAATCCCAGTTTGGGCATTGCCACGCCGTAGCAGCCAAAGCGGCATCAAGCCGACAATTACGCCAATCGCTGCAGCCATGCCGAAGGTGAATAACATGACAGCCCAATCTAAATGAACATCGGGCACAGCGGCTGTGGTGCGGCGGAAAGCCGAAACCAGCGAATCCATCCCCCAGAGGGCGAGCGGCAGGGAAAGCGCGATACTACAAAACGAAAGAACTACGTTTTCAATCACGAGTTGACGAGCAATGTGAAATCGGCTCGCTCCAAGCGCAAAGCGAACGCTGATTTCGCGGTAACGACCGGTCGAACGCGCCAATACAAGATTTGTGACATTGGCGCACGCAATCACGAGGAGACAGGCAACTGCCGCCCACAAAAGCAAAAGCGTGGTGTGGATATTGGCAAAAATCTTTTGTCGAAGCGGTGCGGCATGGACGGCTTCGCTAATATCGCTGTTTCCGGGATTCTCACGCACGTATTGATTGGCAAGTACGTTCAGTTTGGCTTGAACTTGGGCCAGCATCACGCCGGAATTCAATCTGGCGATTACGGTAAGATAGCTCGCGCCCGATCGTACGCTTGCAGGCGCAAACGTTCGCGTGTCCACGATGCGGCTACGCCACACATCGACGGGCACGCCAAGGAATTGAAAATCGTGCGGCATTACGCCGATCACGGTGAAGTCTTCTGAATCGATTGAGATTGTTCGTCCGACAATTTTTGGATCTGCTCCATACCGTGTACGCCAAAGCGAGTCGCTGAGTAGCGCCACGGGAGTGGCGCCGTGCCGGTCTTCAGCCGGCAAAAACGTGCGGCCGATTGCAGGTTTTACTCCGAGCAAAGAGAAGAAATTCGCCGATACGCGTCCGCCTTCTAAGCGAATAGGCTCGCCGCGATAGGTAAGCGTCACAATTTCGTCGTCGTATGCGGCTGTTTCAGCAAGGTCGTTCAGATGCTCCTGAACATACAGAAATCGAGGGTAAGAAAAGGTGTACCAGGTGTAGCCGGGGTCGTCGCTGTGCCACACACAAAGCAGGCGGCCCGGATCTCTATAAGGAAGAGGCTGCAGCAATACGGCCCGGACGACTGAGAACATCGCGGTATTTGCGCCGATGGCAATTGCCAGCGTCAAAATGATGCCAATCGCAAATGCTGGTGAACGGCGCAGTTGACGTGCCGCGAAGAGAAGATCTCTGATCATTAATTGCCGCTGCTGACTGTCAGAATAGAACAGCATGAGCACTCTTGAGTCGCCGCATCGGGACGCTGCGCAGCCGGAAGGCGCGGAAGCGCATCTTTTTTCGCCGATTCAGATTCGCGGTGTCCGGTTCCCAAATCGGATCGTGGTTTCCCCGATGTGCCAGTATTCCTGCGAAGACGGGTTCGCGAACGATTGGCACCTGGTGCATCTGGGGAGCAGGGCTGTCGGAGGCGCCGGCCTTGTCTTTTGCGAAGCAACCGCGGTAGAGGCGCGGGGGCGCATTTCGCCGTGGGATCTAGGTATTTGGAAAAACGAGCACATCGAACCGCTTGCGCACATCGTGCGTTTTATTAAGCAACGCGGATCTGTAACGGGTATTCAACTTGCGCATGCAGGGCGGAAGGCGAGCACGGAAGCGCCATGGCGTGGCAGAAGAGCAGTCGATCCAAAAGCGGGAGGATGGGAGCCGGTTGGCCCAAGCGCGGTGGCGTTCGATAGCGCGTCACTAATTCCATCGGAGCTCAGCGTTTCTGAGATTCACGCGATTACAAACGCATTTGTCGAAGCCGCGAAGCGCGCCGTTCAGGCGGGATTCGAAGTAATCGAACTACACGGTGCACACGGCTACCTTATGCATGAGTTTCTGTCGCCGTTATCAAATAAGCGAACAGATGACTATGGCGGTTCGTTTAGAAATCGCATCCGTTTTCCACTCAACGTGGTCGAAGCAGTACGCAAGGCGCTGCCGGAAGGAACGCCGCTGTTTCTCCGCATCTCCGCAACAGACTGGGCCGAAGGTGGATGGACAATTGACGAATCTGTTGAACTCGCGCGCACCGTTCAGCCGTTGGGTATAGATCTGATCGATTGCTCCTCAGGAGGATCGTCGCCGGATGCCGTGATCCCGCTGCGGCCCGGATATCAAGTCCCCTTCGCGGAGCGGATTCGAAAAGAAGCGGGCATTCTGACCGGCGCCGTCGGATTGATCACTGATCCCGAACAAGCCGACAACATTCTGTGCGACGGTTCGGCGGATCTTGTCTTTCTTGCCCGTGAGTTTCTGCGTGAGCCGTATTGGCCCATCAAGGCCGCGCACGCGTTGGGCACTGCCACAGCGTTGCCAATACAATACGCGCGCGCATTTCCGAATCAGCCGAGCAAGTAAAGTCTGTCGATTTTCCGAGCTGCGCTACACTGACGAAACACCTTTCTGAACGTCAACGTCACGGAGGATCCCATGCTGCTTCGAAGAAGTCGACGGGCAGTACTGCTCATCGCAACTGCAATTGCGGGAGCTTGTATTTGGGCAGGCGCACAAACGCTGGTTGAAACGACCGATAAATATAAGTGGCTCGAAGACGTCACGAGCGAACGTTCGCTGGCGTGGGTGAAAGCGGAGAACGCACGAACCGACAAAACGCTGAAGGCTGATCCGCTCTATGCACAATTACAGGCCGCGGCGCTAAAAGTGCTGGAATCGCCGCAACGCTTGCCCGATCCTGACCTGAACGGTCCAAACATTTACAACACTTGGCAGGATTCAAATCACATGCAAGGGATTCTGCGCCGAACTTCAGTTAGCTACTATCTCACCGCCGACCCGCATTGGCAAACCGTGCTGGATTATGACGCGCTTTCTAAGCAGGATAGTCAGAAATGGGTCCAGCATGGCCGCACATGCCTCTATCCCGGCAATGACCTCTGCATGATGGAGCTTTCGGCCGGAGGTGAAGACGCAGCCACGTTGCGCGAGTTCAATCTTGAGAGCGGCAGATTTGTGCAAAACGGATTTGTGCTTCCTCGTTCGAAGCAGGCCATCGATTGGATAGACAAAGACTCCTTGTTGGTAGCTCGCGATTGGGGTCCAGGAACCATGACCAAGTCCGGATATCCATTCGTGGTGAAGCTTTGGAGACGGGGGCAGCCGCTCAACACTGCTAAAGAAATCTATCGAGGCATGGCAACGGACATGGATGCCGGGCCTATGGTCATGCACGATGCAAATGGTCATCAGTTAACGTTTGTCATCCGCAGACTGAACTTCTTTGAAGCAGAACTCTTTTTGCTTTTGCCGCAAGGAGTGATAAAAGCTGCGTTACCGCGAAAGGCTGACCTCGTCGGAATGGTGAGCGGCCAACTCATCGTAAGACTCAGAGAGAACTGGACACCAGAGAAATCGTCGACGCAGGTTGCACAAGGTTCGATTGTTGTTTTGGACACCGAAGCAATCAAACACGACCCAATGCACTTAAGGCCGGACGTCGTGTTTGCGCCCACTTCAACGGAATTCGCTCAAGACGCCGCCGTGACCAAAAACTATCTTTTGGTGACAACGCTCCAAAACGTTCAAGGACGGGTCTATAGCTACGCTCCGAATGCGCACGGCGGTTGGAACTGTCACAGATTCAGTGTCCCCGACAATCGAACTGTGAATATCCAAACTGCAAACTGGTCCGACGATCGCTTTTTTCTTTCCGTCTCCGGATTCTTGACCCCGTCCTCGCTGCTGCTGGGCGACGCATCTTCAAACACTCTAAAGCCAGCGAAATTCTTGCCGCCGCAATTCGATACATCGCGCGACACTGTTGAGCAGTTTCAAGCTGTGTCGAAGGACGGAACCAAAGTTCCCTATTTCGTGGTGAGGCCGAAGAACATGAAATACGACGGAGCCAATCCAACGGTGCTGACCGCCTATGGTGGATTTGAGATTTCAAACACGCCCGCTTATGACGCTGTGATGGGAAAGCTTTGG
>DASREJ010000115.1:0-13708 GCA_035652115.1 Bryobacteraceae bacterium | reverse complement strand
GCCACTTTGCGATCGCGTCCTCGCGTTCCAGCACCATCACGACCACCGGTCCTTCGGTCATAAATGTCACCAAGCCCCCGAAGAACGGGCGGGCTTTGTGAACCGCGTAGAAAGCTTCTGCTTCGTTCTTTGCGATTCGCCGCATCTTGAGCCCGACGATACGGAATCCGTTCCGCTCGATCATGCTCAAGATATCGCCTGTATGGCCCTTTTCCACAGCATCCGGCTTGATGATCGCGAAAGTGCGTTCTAATGCCATCTCGATTTTTGTTGTCCCCTGAAGTCTTGATTTTCGCTGTTGCTCGGGCGTTATTTCGCCACGACGCTTAATGCTTCTTGCATTTTGGCTCCCATCAACGCAGGAGACGGACACACGATGATTCCCGCATCCTTCATAGCAGCCAGCTTGTCTTCGGCTTTGCCTGAGCCGCCCGAAATGATCGCGCCGGCGTGACCCATGCGGCGGCCGGGGGGCGCGGTTTGCCCAGCGATAAAACCCACCACCGGCTTGCGTACGTGCGCTTTGACGTAGGCTGCGGCGGTTTCTTCCGCGCTGCCGCCAATCTCGCCGATCATGATGATGGCGTGCGTATCGGGATCGTTATTGAACAGCGTGATCGCGTCGGTGAAACTGGTGCCGATGATTGGATCGCCGCCAATTCCGATGCAAGTGGATTGGCCGATGCCGAGCCTTGTCAGTTGGCCGACGGCTTCATATGTCAACGTGCCCGAGCGCGAAACAATACCTACGTTCCCGGGCTTGTGAATATGGCCAGGCATAATGCCGATCTTGCATTTACCCGGGGTAATGACGCCAGGACAGTTGGGGCCAACAAGCCGCGTTGCCGGCTTTGTCTTGAGATATGCCCATACGCGAACCATGTCGTTCACTGGAATGCCTTCGGTAATGCAGACAACTAACGGCAGATTTGCATCAGCCGCTTCCATAATCGCGTCGGCCGCAAAGGGCGGAGGAACAAAAATCACGGACGCGTTCGCACCCGTGGCGGCGATGCATTCCTCAACGGTGTTGAACACTGGACGATCAAGATGCTTCTGGCCGCCCTTTCCTGGCGTGGTTCCGCCAACTACCTTAGTTCCGTAGTTGATCGCCTGCTCCGCGTGAAATGTGCCTTCTCGTCCGGTGAAGCCTTGAAAGAGAACCTTTGTGTTTTCGTTTACGAGTACGCTCATTGTGCCAGCCTTACTACTTTCTCCGCAGCATCCGCCATGCCGTCCGCTACGGTGAAATTAAAGCCCGATTCCGTCAAGATCTTCTGCCCCAGTTCGACGTTGGTTCCTTCCATGCGGACCACCACCGGTATCCGGATACCCAATTCGCCGGCAGCCGAGACCACGCCGTTTGCCAACGTGTCGCAGCGCAGAATGCCGCCGAAGATATTGATCAGCACGGCTCTTACGCTGGTATCCGAAAGAAGGATGCGGAATGCATTCTTGATCTGTTCTTTGTTGGCGCCGCCGCCCACATCGAGAAAGTTCGCCGGCTGGCCCCCCGCATATTTGATGATGTCCATGGTGGCCATCGCCAGTCCCGCGCCGTTAACCATGCATGCGATATTGCCGTCAAGCTTGATATAGTTTAGGCCGAAACGTGACGCTTCCACTTCCAACGGATCTTCTTCATTCAGATCTCGCAATTCCAGCAGATCTTTGTGCCGATAAAGCGCGTTGTCGTCCAGATTGATCTTTGCGTCCAGCGCGTACACCTTACCGTCCTTGGTCAAGATGAATGGATTAATTTCCGCTAGCGATCCATCGATGGCCAAGTAAGCCTTGGACAAGGCAATCATCGCCGTTGCCGCGGTGCTGACTGAAGCTGCGGGAATGCCCATGCCAAAGGCCAACTTGCGCGCTTGAAAAGGTTGTAGCGGAGTGCCATCAAACAGGGGCTCACGCAAGATCAGTTCCGGCGTTTGCGCCGCCACCTCTTCGATCTCCATGCCGCCCGCTTTGGAAGCCATGAAAATGGACTCGCCGACTGCGCGATCAAGGACAATGCCCAGGTACAATTCGCGGTCAATCGGCAGCGTTTCCTCAATTAGTAACCTTTGTACGATTCGTCCTTCAGGGCCAGTCTGATGCGTGACAAGGGTCATGCCGAGCATTTTCTTGGCGATGTCAGCTACTTCTGACGCGTCCTTCGCGATCTTTACGCCGCCGCCCTTACCTCGTCCGCCGGCATGAATTTGCGCTTTCACCACTACGCTGCCGCCGATCTTCTTGGCTGCAGCTTCCGCTTCTTCAACCGTGTAGGCAACCTCTCCTCGCGGGACAGGGACGTCGTACTTGGCGAGAATCGCTTTCGCCTGATACTCGTGAATTTTCATGATGAGTTTGCTGCCGAGCGTCCAACCAGCGGCCCGGCCAATCGCTAGTTTAACGCGCGCGGCTGCTTATGCAGCCAGTAGCGAGATCAATCTACGGCCAGCGGAACCCTGCGCCGCGAGGCCAGGAGTTCCGCCAAGGCGTAGCATTCTTCGGCCAGTTCGGTGAATTGCTCTGGATCCAGCGATTGATACCCATCGGAAAGCGCGCGATCCGGCGTCGGATGAACCTCGACAATCAAACCCGCTGCTCCAGCCGCAATGGACGCCAGCGCCATGGGAATTACTTTGTCGCGTTTTCCTGTGCCGTGGCTCGGGTCGACAATGATGGGCAAATGACTTAACGTTTTGACCGCAGGCACGACGCTCAAATCCAGCGTGTTGCGCGTGTGATCGGCAAAGGTGCGCACGCCGCGCTCACACAAAATCACGTTGTAATTGCCTTCGGCCAAAATGTATTCGGCGGCCATAAGAAATTCTTCCAACGTGGAAGACATTCCGCGTTTTAACAGCACTGGCTTTCTGGAGCGGCCGGCACGACGCAGCAATGAGAAATTCTGCATGTTTCGTGCGCCGATCTGCACGCAGTCCGCATACCGTTCCACTAAATCGAAGCTTTCCACGTCGACAGCTTCCGTAACTACTCCAAGACCGGTTTGCTCGCGAGCTTCCGCGAGGTAGCGCAATCCCTCTTCGCCGAGTCCCTGAAAACTGTAGGGCGATGTGCGCGGCTTGTACGCGCCGCCGCGCAGCAATTCGCCTCCGCCGGCCTTCACCGCTTGAGCAGACTCGAGAATTTGATCGCGGCTCTCTACCGCGCAAGGACCGCCGCACAACACGATGCGTTCCCCGCCGATTGGCACGCCATTCACCTTCACGATGGTGTCTTCGCGCTTTGTTTCGCGGCTCACCAGCTTATATGCCTTGGAAACACGAATTGCATCGGCCACTCCAGGCAAGTCTTCGAATTCGGCCGGATCGATGGGTGCGTTGTTGCCGGTGATGCCAATGGCCGTTCGTTGCTCACCCGGAATGATGTGCGGTTTGAATCCGAGTGCCTCAATCTTTGCGCACACTCGCCCGATATCCTCAGGGCTCGCCTGCAATTTCATCACTACCAGCAAAACTTGTGATCCTCTTGGATATCAGGTTAGCGAAGCGTCTCGCGCCCATTTTTTGGATATCGCATTTCGAGTAGTTCAAAATGGATGATGATTTACGCCGTTAGGCGGGAGACACTATGCTGGTTGCAAAGGATTGATGGGGTCTGTTGTCATGACGCGGCGTGCGACGGCCGCGGAAACAAAATCTGCTTCGCCGCGCCGCGGCAGTTGGCGACGGAGTTTTGATGACTGGACCTAAGCCTGCCATGTCAGGTAATTCAATGAGTGGGCGTAGCGAATATCACCTTCCATTCCGGAATTTCGTACATTTAACGCAACCTGAGGCATACGATCTGATGCATCGCATGCTGTCAGGCGAAATGGGAACGGAAGAGATCGCCAGCGTGCTTGCGTTTCTCCGCCGCAAAGGTGAAACACTTTCGGAGCTTGTGGGCTTCGCTACGGCCATTCGAGAAATGAGCCAATCGGTGGAACTGGATCAATCCGAGGAACCGCTGGTTGATACTTGCGGCACTGGCGGCGACAGCACGGGCACGTTCAACGTTTCTACGGCAACTGCACTAGTCGCCGCAGGCACTGGATTGCGAGTTGCGAAGCACGGCAACCGGCGAATTTCAAGCGAGTGCGGCAGCGCGGACGTACTAGAGGCGCTGGGAATTCGAGTAGACCTTTCGGCGGCGCAGGTGGTGGAATGTATTCGCGCCACTGGCATCGGATTTCTCTATGCGCCGCTCTTACATCCCGCAGTAAAGCATGCGCAGGAGGCGCGGCTTTTACTGAAAGGCCGGACCGTGTTTAATATGCTGGGGCCGCTCACCAACCCGGTGCGTGCGCGCGTCCAGTTGATTGGCGCCTTCTCCGTGCGTGCCGCCGAAATGTTGGCGCAGGCTTCCGCGCGTTTGGGCATCGACCGCGCATTCGTGGTGCACGGCGCTGATGGGCTCGACGAAATTACGACTACCGCGCAGACAATCGTCTATCAGGTAGACGGCGGCCGTGTTCAGAAAGGCCGATGGTCGCCTGCAGACTTTGGACTCGAACCGGCATCTCTCGACCATTTGAAAGGCGGCAATTCGGACACAAACGCGCAGATCGTTCGATCCATTCTCAACGGCGATCCGGGTCCGTGCCGCGACATCGTAGTAGCCAATGCGGCTGCGGCTCTTTTCCTCGCTCAACGTGCTCAAGATCTGAAATCTGCCGTCGCCATAGCCACTGAATCGGTTGAATCGGGCGCGGCCCGCCGCAAGCTGGAACAACTCATTGAGTTCACCAGCGGCATGAAGCATGAAACAGTTTGAGATTCGCGAATTCGGAATCGATCGACTTGAAATAACCGAGATCGAAAAGCCCGCACCAGGCTTTGGTCAGGTGCTGGTGCGGATGACAGCGGCATCCTTGAATTTTCGAGACCTACGCGTAGTCGAGGGTAAATACAATCCTAAACTTAAGCGCCCGATGATTCCGCTTTCCGACGGGGCAGGGGTTGTTGATCAAGTTGGTCCTGGCGTCACGCGTTTTCGACCAGGCGATCGCGTCGTAGCTTCGTTCATGCAGAAATGGATCGACGGTCCTGTCACGCGCGAAAAGGGCGCGTCGGCATTGGGAGGCGGGATTGACGGCATTCTGCGCGAATATGTGTGTTTTTCAGAAGACGGGTTGGTGAAGTCGCCCGCCTCCCTCACCGACGAAGAAACGGCCACCTTGCCTTGTGCAGCAGTAACGGCTTGGCATGCATTGTTCGAAGAGGAGCCCAGGCTGCCAGGCGAAAGCGTACTGCTCCAAGGCACGGGCGGGGTTTCTATTTTTGCTCTGCAGTTCGCGAAAGCGGGTGGCCTGAGAACGATCATCACCTCCAGCAAGGACGAGAAATTGGAGCGGGCGACGTCATTGGGCGCGTCAGAAACCATAAATTACAAGGCCAAACCGAAGTGGGAAGAAGAAGCTCGCGCGTTAACTGATGGAGTTGGCGTGGATCAAGTTGTCGAAGTGGGCGGCAGCGACACCATTTTGAAATCGCTGCGCGCTGTTCGCCCCGGCGGAACTATTAGCGTTATCGGCGTGCTGAGTGGAGTTGAACCGGTTCTTTCGCCGACTCCAATTTTGATGAACTCGATACGCGTCCAGGGAATTTACGTGGGCTCGCGCGCGATGTTGGAACGCATGATTCGCGCGATTGAGTTCCACCGCATTAAGCCGATCATTGATCGCGTCTTCCCGTGGACCGAGTACCAAGACGCTCTCCGCCATATGGAACGCCAGCAGCACTTCGGCAAGATCTGCTTGCGCTTCTAGATTGTTCTATTCGAAACCTTGCACGTCGTCACCGACGTCTGCGGACATGTTTTCAAATTTCGTATAACGATTCAGGAAAGCCAGTTTGAGCCGTCCTGTTGGGCCATTGCGCTGTTTGGCAAGAATGAGTTCCGCAATGCCTTTGAGGCTTTCCTTATCCGGTCGATAAACTTCTTCGCGAAAAATGAACGCGACCATATCGGCATCTTGTTCGATCGAGCCCGACTCTCTCAAGTCGCTTAGCATCGGACGATGGTCTCCCGTTCTTGACTCTGGCGCGCGGCTAAGCTGCGAAAGCACCAGAAACGGCACACGCAGCTCTTTAGACATCAATTTCAACCCGCGCGACAGCGAGCTGATTTCCTGAACACGATTTTCAAAGCGGCCGCGACCTTGCATGAGTTGCAAGTAATCGATGACTACCAAGCCCAGATCGTTCTCGGCCTGGAGCCGCCGCAGCTTGGAATGAATGTCCATTAGGTTCGTGCCAGCCGTGTCGTCGATGAACAGGGGGGCTTCCACCAACTCAACCATTGACTCGCGCAACAAGTGCCGTTCGTCTGCGTTCAAGTAGCCGGCCCGAAACCGTTGCTGGTCAACCCTAGCCGAAGCGCATAGCATACGGGTAAGCAACGATTCCTTTGACATTTCGAGTGAAAATACAGCAACCGCCTTGCGATTCTTCTGGTTTGTCGCCACGTGCTGCGCGATGTTTAAGGCCAAGGCTGTCTTGCCCATTGCCGGCCGCGCGGCCAAAATGATGAGCTCGCCTTCTCGCAATCCACCGGTCATCTCGTCGAACTTAAGATAGCCGGTGCTGATACCCTTGATCCGTTTGCTGGTATCGAGGAAGGCATTGATGCCGCCCTCGTATTCAGTGATAATTTGCGCCGGCGTCGCGAGCGAATTCCTGGTCTGGACATCGCCGAGCTTGATGAAAGCCTCTTCAACTGCGCCGAGGATCTGTTTTGGATCTTCATCACAAGATAGGCAACGGTTGATGCTGTCCTGCGAAACCGAGATGATGCGGCGCAACAGGGATTTCTCCCGGATGATGGCGACGTAGTTGTCCAGGTTATAAAGGGCCGGAAGTCCGTCATCCAGCGAAACCAGGTAGCTGAGTCCGTCAACTGATTGAAGCTGCCCCTGTTTCATCAGCTCGTTGGCGACCGTCACGCGGTCGATCTTGACGCCACGCTCCTGCAGCTCGGACATACGCAGGAAAATGCGCTTGTGCTTTTCCAGACTGAAATCGTCCGCGCTAATTACGCCCGCGACCTGCAAAAACGCAGTGTCGTTGCTCATGATGGCGCCTAAAACAAAGCGCTCCGCGTCGATATTGTCAGGCAGCGCCAGAATGTTACTGGCAGATCCGGCGCTGATATCGCGAACAGCCATGTGGTGACTCGACAACTCTAAATCCTGATGCAGTGCGCCTCAAGGCGAAATCGTATAAATACTAGAGGAAAATGCGCATCCGCCAACACATCGCTCGCGCGCGCCTCATTCCTAAAAACCTTCCACAGTCCTTCCACAGGATCTCATTAAGCATTTTCGCCTAAAAATGTTTTAAAGGAAATTCGTTCTATTGGGCGGTCGAGGTATACTTCGATTTGATGATCTGCAACGCTCATCGCCATCACCACCACGTTTCGTTGGTCTAATAGGCGAGCCGCGCGTTCAGTCTGATTTCGAAATTGCGATGGGCCCGCCTTATCGGCGGGCTTTTCATTTTCAGAGACACTGTTTTCAAGGACACCAATGAGCGATCTCCTGGATTTTGGTAAACAAAATGGCCTCATTACAGCCGTGGTTCAGGACGCGGCGACCCGTCGCGTTCTGATGGTCGGGTACATGAATCGCGAGGCATTGGACAAAACAATTGCTAGCGGGCACGTCACATTCTTCAGCCGCTCTCGGCAGAAGTTATGGACTAAGGGAGAAAGCTCCGGTCATTACCTGAATCTGAAAGCAATTTCCACCGACTGTGATGGTGACGCTCTGCTGATTGAAGCCGAGCCGATTGGCCCCGGCGTTTGCCACAACGGCTATGAGAGTTGCTTCTATCGAAGGTTGGAAAACGGTGACTGGGTCAGCAATGAAACACCGGTTTATGATCCGAACGCCGTATACGGAGTAAAAGTTTGAAACTGAAGCTCGGGATTCCGAAGGGAAGTCTCGAAAACGCAACCATCGATCTTTTTCGGCGTGCCGGTTTTAACATCGCCACAAGCAGCCGCAGCTATTTCCCGTCGATTGACGACCCTGAGATCGAGTGCATGTTGATCCGGGCGCAGGAAATGGCACGCTATGTGGAAGACGGCGTGCTCGACGCTGGCTTAACCGGGCGCGATTGGGTTGAAGAGAATGAGGCGCACGTCGAAACCGTCGCGGATCTTATTTACGCGAAGCAGAGCTTCGGAAAGGTTCGCTGGGTGCTGGCTGCGCCGGAATCGTCGCCTTATCGCAGGGTGGAAGACCTGCAGGGCAAGATTATCGCGACGGAGCTAGTCGCAACCACAAAACGCTATCTAGGTACAAAGGGCGTTCAAGCCAAGGTTGAATTCAGTTGGGGTGCAACGGAAGTCAAGCCGCCCGAACTCGCCGACGCCATCGTTGAAGTTACAGAAACAGGTTCTTCTTTGCGCGCCAACAAACTGCGCATTTTGGAGACGGTACTCGAATCGAACACGCAACTCATCGCTAACGTCGATTCCTGGGCTGACGATTGGAAGCGGCGCAAACTGGAAGACATCAAAATGTTGCTTGAAGGCGCGATGAATGCGCTGGGCAAAGTCGGTTTGATGTTAAATGTCAAGCGTGCCGATTTGGCGACCGTATTATCCGTACTACCCGCGTTAAAGAATCCGACGATTTCGCAATTGAGCGATGAGGAGTGGGTGGCAGTGAACACGATTTTGGATGAGATGATGGTTCGCAACATCATCCCGCGACTCAAAGAAGCGGGAGCGCAAGGGATTGTCGAATATCCCTTGAACAAAATTGTGATGTGACGGGCAGCGTGATTCGAATTATTGATCAGCGTGGGTCGCATCTTTCTCAAATGCGTCGAACTATGGTTGTCGGCAGCGATGAAGCTGTTCGGTGCATCATTAGTGCCGTCGCTACGGAACAGGATTGGGCGGTTCTGCGCTATGCGCGTGAATTCGATGGCCTCGGGGATTTGCCATTACGACTAACAGACGAAGAACTTGCTGCTGCTGCGAAAGATATCTCACCGAATTTTATGCAGGCCGCTAAACGGGCAATTACTAATATTCGTGAGTTCGCCGAAGCCCAGATGCCGCGCGAGTGTTTTCGAGAGTTTTCCTCGGGGCGAAAGCTTGGGTGGATTGTGAGGCCGCTCGACTCCGTCGGCTGTTACGTCCCGTCGGGCCGCTATCCGCTTCCTTCCACGCTGCTCATGACCGCTGTGCTCGCGCAAGTTGCCGGCGTGCCCAGGATCGTGGTTACGTCGCCGAAGCCTTCACCGGAAATTCTTGCCTGCGCCCATTTGCTGGGCATCAAGGAGTTTTTTCGCGTTGGGGGCGCGCACTCCATTGCGGCACTCGCCATCGGAACTCAAACGATACACAAAGTGGACCGAATCGTGGGTCCGGGCAATTCATATGTGACTGCTGCTAAGCGGTTGGTTGCTCAAGAGTTCGACGTGGGCATCGACTTTCTTGCTGGTCCAACGGAAATTTTGATTATTGCGGCTGGTGGCGATCCCAAGATTATTGCCGCCGATATGCTTGCCCAAGCAGAACACGACGTAGAAGCGCGAGCGATGTTTTTTACAAGCTCAATGGACTTGGCTAAGGCGGTTGCCAGCGAGATTGAAGAACAATTGAAAACCCTTCCCACGGCAGCCATCGCTCGGGAGTCTATCGAAAATCGTGGCCTTATTGCCGTCTTCTCGGACCTAAACAGCGCAATTGCGCACGCGAATGACCTTGCTCCTGAGCATCTCAGCCTGCACCATCCTGAGTTGCTGCCTCAGATCAAAAACGCAGGGACCGTTTTCCTCGGTCCGAGCACTCCGGAATCGGCCGGCGATTACGCCAACGGGCCGAGTCACGTCTTGCCCACAATGGCTGCTGCCCGTCTGCGCGGCGGACTTACGCCTTACGATTTTGTGAAGATGATTTCCGTTCAACAGCTTTCTCACGCAGCTTTGGACGAGCTTGCGCCGACAATTACAACACTCGCTCGTGCTGAAGGTCTTGAGGCGCATGCCCGCGCCGTGGAGGTTCGTTCTGTCCAGTAAATCGACACTCGAAGTTAAACCGGAAGCGCGACCGAAGACACTCACGCCGCGCGAAGCAGTATTGCGCATGAAGCCCTATCATCCGCCGACTGGTGGCCGGCGCAATAAGCTGCGGCTGGACTTCAATGAAAACACTGTGGGCGCCCCGCCTCACGTCATTGACTTCATCAAGCGTTATCTAACCGCGGCTGATCTGAGTATCTATCCCGAATATGACAACGCGTTGGAAGACTTGGCTGGGCACTTCGACGTCAAGACGAGTGAATTAACTCTTACCAACGGTACTGATGAAGCCATTCAACTGCTCGTCAATACGTACATTGATAGCGGCGCGGAAGTAATCGTTTTGAAGCCATCGTACGCAATGTATCGGTTCTACAGCCAGCTTGCAGGAGCGGCAATCGGCGAAATTGACTACCGCGCCGAGACGTTGGCGTTTCCGCTTCAGGAATTGCTTGATCGAATTACACCCGACACTCGGGCTATTTTTGTGAGCAATCCAAATAATCCGACGGGCACCGGCACGAATATTTCCGGTATAGAAAAAATCCTGGAAAAAGCCGTAAATGCTGCCGTCCTCATTGACGAAGCGTATTACGAATTCAGCGGTGTCACTCTTCTGCCGCTGCTGGCCGATCACCCGAATCTATTCGTCAGCCGTACATTTTCGAAAACCTATGGCATGGCGGGCATGCGTTGCGGTTGCCTGTTCTCCCAAGCGGAAAACATGGCACACATCAAAAAGGCGCAATCACCTTATAGTGTTAATTCCGTCGCAGCTATGGCGGCCCGCATCGCGGTGCAGGACACAAAGTTTGTCGAAGACTATGTGCTGGAAGTTTTGGCTGCCCGCGAACTCCTCTATGTTGGGCTGGAGAGTCTAAAAATTCCTTACATCAAAAGTCACGCGAATTTTGTGCTGTTCCAGGCTGGCAACCGCGCCATCGAAGTGCGCGATCAACTACGCAGCCGCAGCGTCCTTGTTCGCGATCGTAGCTACGAACTTCCGGGTGCTGTGCGTGTCACCATCGGGACGCGAGATCAGATCCAACGTTTTCTCGATGAATTGGAGCAGATTTGGTAGTTCATCCGGGCTCTCCTGGCGTGCTGGTTTTCGACATGGACGGCGTCCTTGTAGAAGTTATGGAATCGTATCGCGAGGCCATTCGCGAAACGGTCAAGCATTTCAGCGGACAAACCGTCTCGCACGATGAGATCCAGAATTTTAAGAATGCCGGCGGCTGGAATAACGACTGGCTTCTCTCTCATCGATTGATTTCAGATCGCGGGGGTTCGGTGGAATACGCCGCGGTCGTCGAATATTTCAATCAGATTTTTCTCGGTGAAAACAATGATGGCTTAATTAGCCGTGAGAAATGGATGCCGGAAGCCGGCCTGCTTGAGCGGCTTGGGGAACGCGCCACGCTCGCCATTTTCACCGGGCGCGCGAAATACGAGGCCGACGCGACGTTAGGCCGCTACGCTGCTCATATTAACTTCGATCCTCTAGTCACTGATGAATCTGTGGTTAACCCGAAGCCAGCGCCGGACGGCCTGCATCTCATTCAGCAGCAGCATGTGGGCAAAACGATCTGGTATCTCGGGGACACCGTCGATGACGCGCGCAGCGCTCAGTCCGCCGGCGTTCCATTTATCGGTGTATCGACGCCACACAATCCACGGCATCGGGAAATCGGCGATCTGCTGCGAGGCTTTGGTGCATTCGCCGTCATTTCCGACATTAACGAACTAGAAGTGTTAGTTGAAGCAGCGTATCGCAACGGGCAATGAGAGAAGGCGGCATCGAGCGCAATACGAATGAAACGCAAATTTCCGGATTCTTGCGCCTCGAAGGTAGTGGTGCCTATAAAGTTTCAACTGGCATCCGCTTTCTCGATCACATGCTGGAATTGTTTGCTAAGCATGGCGCTTTTGATTTGGAGCTGCAGGCGCGCGGAGATCTCGATGTAGATCAGCACCACACGGTGGAAGACACGGGAATTGTTTTAGGCGATCTTTTTTCTAAAACGCTTGGCGACCGTCGCGGCATCAATCGCGCCGGATACTTCGTCCAAAGCATGGATGAATCTCTCGCCGTTGTCGCGGTCGATCTTGGGGGCCGTCCGGCGCTCGTCTACGACCAGCAGGTGAATGTGGTGCGTGTAGGTGATTTACAAACCGAATTGCTGCACGATTTCTTCGAAGGTTTTGTGAACCATGTCGGCGCAAACTTTCACGCTAAGGTGGTCTATGGCCGGTCGAACCACCACAAAATCGAAGCGATTTTTAAATGCTTCGCCCGTGCGATGCGCTACGCCTGCTCTACCGACGAACGCTTGAAGGATCAGTTGCCCTCCACCAAAGGCTTGTTATGAGAACGGCTGCCCTATGACGACGATTGTCGATTACGGCGCTGGAAATTTGCGCTCGGTTCAGAATACGCTGGACAAGCTGAATGTGCAGTACGAAGTGACAAACAACCCACAGGTTGTCCGGTCGGCGACAAAAGTAATTCTTCCCGGTGTAGGCCACTTTGGTCAAATGATGCATGCCATAGACGACCTCGCTCTTCGTGAACCGCTTCTTGAAAAGATCCGCTTCGGCGTTCCATTCCTCGGCATCTGCGTTGGTTTGCAATGTTTGTTCGAAAAAAGCGAAGAATCCCCGGGGAGTATTGGCTTAGGCGTGTTTCAAGGTTCCGTCAAGCGATTCACCGGCGAGGGCCGCATTCCCCATATGGGTTGGAACTCTTTGTCTCCGGCGCGTTGTTGCCGCCTTTTGCAGGGTCTTCCTGACAATGCGTTTGCGTACTTCGCACATAGTTATTACGCCCCGGTGAATGAGGCCACTGCCGCAACATGCACTTACATGCACTCGTTCAGTGCAGTAATCGAAAGTAGAAATGTCCACGCCGTGCAATTTCATCCTGAGAAATCCGGCCCGGTCGGTCTTCAGGTCATGGAGAACTTTCTCAGTTTGTAGATGTTGGCGAAGCGCATTATTCCTTGTTTGGACGTGACCGGCGGACGTGTTGTCAAAGGTGTCAACTTCATCGGCCTTCGCGACGCAGGTGATCCTGTCGAACTCGCGGAGCGGTACAACGCGCAGGGAGCCGACGAACTTGTCTTTCTCGACATCACAGCTTCCAGCGATGCCCGAGACATCATGGCCGATCTGGTTGCACGAACTGCCAGTCAGGTTTTCATTCCTTTAACGGTCGGCGGCGGCTTGCGCAATGTGGCTGACGCGCGCAAAATTATTCTTGCTGGCGCCGACAAGGTTAGTGTCAATACGGCTGCCGTTCATCGGCCCGAATTAATTCGTGAATTGAGCCTCGAATTCGGCGCGCAAGCCGTTGTCTTGGCAATTGACGCCAGGCGCTCTGGTCCAGGCAAATGGAGTGTTTACACAAAGGGCGGCCGTCATAACGAAGGAATCGATGCTGTCGAATGGGCGCAGCAAGGTCAATCCCTCGGCGCTGGCGAGATCTTATTGACATCGATGGATACCGACGGCGTTCAAACTGGCTTTGATTGCGGGCTCACGCGCGCAGTCGCGAAGGCAACTACCATTCCGGTTATCGCTTCCGGCGGGGCGGGGAAGCCATCGGATTTTGTCGAAGTGCTAACAGACGGACACGCCGACGCTGCTCTGGCCGCTTCTGTTTTTCATTA
>DASREJ010000114.1:0-37874 GCA_035652115.1 Bryobacteraceae bacterium | reverse complement strand
GCTTCTTATGGACGCGCACCATTGGCTCAACCGTTGTGGGGCAAGCTGTCGATACAGCCGTCGTCATCTTTATTGCCTTTTATGGAACGCGGCCGATGAGTGTGCTGATTCAACTCATCATCTCAGGCTATCTCTTCAAGGTGATCTACGAGACGTTGATGACGCCGGCAACCTATCGTGTCGTTAACTTACTGAAGCGAACGGAAGGTGTTGATTATTTCGACTACTCGACCAACTTCAGCCCGTTCGCGACAACAGAGTAAGAGATGCGATTAGCCGAGATCTGCCGGAGCTTTGATTAACTTCACTGGCACAGTAAGCGTTCTGCCATTGCGGTAGATAGTCAGCGTGATGGTGTCGCCCACACGTTTATTGGCGATGGCACGAACGAGAGCGTCCTCCCGCGTTGGCGGCTGGCCATCTATGGCCATGATCAAGTCACCGCCGACTCCAAGTTCCACGTTGCCTACATCGACGATCTGGCGCGCCCCGCGAATTCCTGCCATATCCTCCGAAGAACCGCGCGCGACGCTTTGCACTAGAAGGCCGCCGCGTCGTGGCAGCCCAAGTGCTTCGGCTAAGTCGCCGGCCACAAACTCGGTGGACACGCCTACTCTGGGCCGCTCGGTAACTCGACCGGCTTGATAGTCGCTAAGGAGTGCCTTGGCGCGATTGATCGGTAGCGCAAAGCCGATACCGATATTTGTCTGTCCGAGAATCGCTGTATCGATGCCAACTACGTTTCCACTCGAATCTAGCAATGGGCCTCCGCTGTTTCCTCCGTTGATGGCTGCGTCAGTTTGAATCATGCCTTCCAGACGTTGATCGTTCTCGCCGCCGATCGATCTGCCGATTGAACTCACGACCCCAACCGTCAAAGTTCCTTCGAGTCCAAACGGATTGCCGATAGCAAGCACCTTCTGCCCTACCTGCACGCGATCAGAATCACCGAGCCTGATGAACTCTAGCTTCCGTTTTGGATTGATCTTAATCAGCGCAAGATCGTCGGATCTATCTGTGTCGAGAGCTTGCGCGTAGTACTGAGACTGATCGTGCAGGGTCACCTGTATGCGGCTGCTGCCCGAGATGACGTGAAAGTTGGTGAGGATAAAGCCTTCATCGTTGATAAGAAAACCCGAGCCCAGACTTTGTGATGCAACCGGCTGGAAGAAGAAATCGCGACGGACCGCAGTGCTGGTGATGTATACGGTAGCGAGCCTGGCATATTTATAAATATCTATGTTGTTTTGCTCGTCTGGAGTGAGGCCTGCACCGTGAACTGGCGTAGGATTCGACCATGTAGACGCTTTTCGAAGGAGCGGGGCAGCCAGCTTTTGAACCCCCCAATCTGCATTTGATGTGATCCAAACAAACGCGAGCGTTAGCAACAGTGCAAATAGGAATGTTCTCGATTTCACTTTGATATTTCCCGAGCCAAGAACATCAGATCACGATGGATTATTTGCACTTGACGCACAGTTTCTTCTTTGTCGCCGCTGGTATCTATGACATAGTCTGAATGCTTGCGCTTTTCCTCTAAAGACATCTGATTGGCCAGCCTGGCAAGAACCTGCTCTCGCGTCAACTTGTCGCGTCTCATCCCCCGCGAGATCTGCACCTCTTCATCGCACGCTGTAAGAATGATCCGGTCAAACCGTTCGCTGCGCTTCGTCTCTATCAGAATAGCCGCCTCAATGATTGCAATGCCGTGGGGATCTTTCGCTGCAAATTCGCGCAACAACTTTTCCTCCAAGCGAAAAACAGCAGGATGCACAAAGCTGCTCAGTTTATCTAAACGGACGGGATCGCCGAAAACGATTGCCGCTAATCTTTTTCGGTCTATTTCCCCTTCATTTAGGATGCCGTCTCCAAATTCGGCGATGACCGGAGCATAAGCTTCGCCGTTGGGCAGAAGAACTTGATGGCCCAACACATCGGCATAAACGATGTGACAGCCCAGTCGTTCGAGTTCGTGTGCGACGCACGATTTGCCCGTAGCATAACCTCCGGTCAAACCAACTTTCAACATCTTTAATCGCGTTATTGAAGCAAGTGATCTTCTGCGAGTTGCACAGTGTTCGCCATCAGCATTGCTATAGTTAATGGCCCTACGCCGCCAGGTACCGGCGTGTAATACGACGAAAGTTCCTTCATCGCCTTCGGGTCCACATCACCGACTAGCGCCGTGCCGTTTTTCTCAAAAGACACCAAGCGCGCCGGCTCGTGCGCAAACAGCCGCTGCACTTCCGCTTTATCGGATATCCGGTTCATGCCAACATCGATAACCACCGCACCCGGCCTGATATATTCTTTTGTCAACATTGCGGCCCTGCCAATCGCGGCTACTAAAATATCCGCCCGCCGGCATTCGTCCGCAAGGTTCTGCGTGCGCGAATGACAAATAGTGACTGTCGCGTTCTCATGTAGTAACAAAAGAGCCATCGGCTTACCGACGATATCGCTGCGGCCGACGATGACCGCGTGTTTGCTTGCTATGGGTATTTGATACCTCTTGAGCATTTCGAGAATGCCCGCCGGTGTACAGGCGCGCGGCGCGTGCCGATTTAAGACCAAAGCGCCAAGGCTTTGCAGTCCGAAGCCGTCGACATCGCGCGACGCATCGACGTAGCTCATCACTTTTTCGGTATCAATTTGTTTGGGCAGTGGCATCTGCACCAAAATCCCATCTACATCCGGGTCGTTCGCTAAAGGAATGATCTGTTGAATTAGATCGTCCGTTGTAGTGTCTTCAGGGGGCGTGATCTCGATGCTACGTATCCCGAGTTCGTGACACGTTTTTACTTTGCTGCGAACGTAAATCTGCGACGCAGGATTGTTTCCTACCAACACCACCGCCAGTGCAGGCGGCCGTTTTTTTGCGCTCAGCGTTGCGATCCGCGGTCGCAATTCGTTCAATATTTCCTGATTGATTTTCTTGCCATCAAGAACAACCCCGCTCATGCACTCGTGAGCATAGCAGGACGGCAAAGTATGCCAGATTCCTGGAACAGCTTTGATTTCGCCAATGAAGATAAGTTCAATAGCTTATAAAGCCGCACAAAAATGGTCAGAAATCAGCCGACGGAAATCAGTTCGAGCATGTGCTTGCGAAATCGGTCCGCAGTTTCCGAATTGGGCGTGATGACAAGTACGGTGTCATCGCCTGCCACTGTGCCGACCACTTCCGGCAATTCTTCGCGATCTAGGGCCACTGCCAGCGGACTGGCATTCCCTGGCGACGTTCGCAAGACAACAAGATTCTGAGCGGCGCGTATGTCGAGCAAATACTCGTTAGCAACATCGCTCAGGTCAGGTCCGGCCTGTTCCGTCGGCAACTGGCGGTAACCTTCCGGCGTCTTTACCAGCCCCAGATCGCGCATGTCGCGCGACAGCGTAACCTGTGTGGTCTGAATGCCCATCTGGCCAAGCTCGCGCGCCAACTCGTCCTGAGTGTAAATCTCCTTCCCGCGTATGATCTTCAGGATTTGCCCCTGCCGGAAACTCTTATTCATGCTGGAGGCTCAACGCGGCCGCATTGCCGCCAATCGTGTTCTTGCGTCGATCAATGCGCGCGCTACCGCAGATGGTCCCGTACCGCCAGGCAATTCGCGCGTCTTCATCCCTTCCAAAAGATTCAGCAGCCGTGTCGTCTCTCTGGTGAACTCCGGCGCAAAGGCGACCAAATCGTCCGCCGTCCAATCGCTTGGCTTTTTATGCGCCTTTAAGCTTTCAAGCACCAAGCGTCCTACTATCTGATGGGCGGTATGGAAGGGTATGCCTTGCCGTGCCAGTTCTTCGGCCAAATCCGTTGCGATTACCCAACTCTCCTCTGCGGCCGTAAATGGTTTTGCCGGATCAAGGACGACGGAATCAACCACCACCTTCGCCATTCGCAGCGAACCCGACGTCTGATGAAAGGCGTCAAAGAGAGGCTGTTTGTCCTCCTGCATGTCGCGATTGTAAGTCAGCGGCAGGCCCTTCATTGTGACTAGCAACGAAGCCAAGTCGCCAAATACTCGGCCCGATTTTCCGCGAATCAGCTCCAGCGAATCCGGATTTTTCTTTTGAGGCATTAGGCTCGAACCACTTGTCACGCCATCGCCTAACGAAATCCAATTGAATTCTTCGCTGGAATATAGAATCCAATCCTCAGCAAGCCGGCTCAAATGCAGCATCACCATGCTGCAGGCATACAGAAAATCGAGTGCGAAATCACGATCCGCGGAAACATCCATGCTATTGCGTGTGATCGCCGGAAAGCCTAAGTCGCTCGCAATCGCTTCACGATCGAATGGGAATCCGCTACCAGCAAGCGCTCCTGCACCGAGCGGCAGAACGTTGATGCGCTCGCGCGCCTGCGTTACTCGCTCTATGTCGCGCGCGAACATTTCAAAATAGGCCAAAAGATAATGCGGCCACAAAACAGCTTGTGCCCGGCGCAAATGCGTGTAGCCCGGAATTACCGCATCTGGATACCGGTCGGCTAGATCGAGGAGTGCCGACATGAGGCCGGCGAGTTCGTCAAGGAGTGTATCGCTCGCGTCACGTAAGTACAGACGGATATCGAGTGAGACCTGCTCATTTCGGCTACGCCCGGTATGGATCTTTCCCGCCAGCGTGCCCGTCTTTTCGCCCAGCTTACGAATGACAAAGGTGTGTACGTCCTCGTCAGCCGCACCATCGAAGTAGTGGGCGTCTTCGGCCTCGCGCCCGATCTCCGAAAAGGCAGCTACCAACCTGTCGCATTCGGCGCTGGTGAGAATACCTTGTTTGGTCAGGGCGCGCGTAAACGCCTGCGAGCCTTCTACATCCGCAAACAGCAGTTTGCGGTCGAAGTCGAGCGAGCCCGAAAAGCGTTCAAATATTTCCGAAGGCCCGCTCTCAAATCTGCCGCCCCACAGCTTCATCGTGATTACTTCTCAAGTAGCGCGCGCACCTTCATCGGCAATCCAATCAGGTTGATGAATCCTTGCGCGTCTTTCTGGTCGTAACTTTCGCCCATCGTGAAGCTTGCAATATTCAAATCGTAGAGCGAGTTCGGACTCTTGCGGCTCACTGGCTCCAGATTGCCTTTGTAAAGCCGCATGGTTACCTCACCCGTTACGGGTTCGGCTATTTTGGCGAAGAAAACGTCCAACGCCTCGCGCAACGGCGTGAACCATAGGCCGTTGTAAACCATTTCCGCGTAATCGAGCGCCAGCTTCTGCTTATAGTGCAGCGTGTTGCGATCAAGCGTTAGGGCCTCCAGTTCGCGCACAGCGGCCATCAGAATCGTGCCGCCCGGAGTCTCGTAGCAGCCGCGGGACTTCATTCCGACAAAGCGGTTCTCTACGAGATCAATGCGACCGACGCCGTGTTCGCCGCCGATTTTGTTCAGCTCTTCGAGTAATGCGACGCCACTCAACTGATGCTGCCCGTTTAGAGAAACAGGGATGCCAGCTTTGAAACCGACGGTCACTTCCGCGGGCTTGTTGGGTGCGTCAGCAGGGCTCTTGCTCAACATCCAAATGTGCTCCGGCGCCGCGTTGGCGGGATCTTCCAACTCGCCGCCTTCATGCGAGATATGCCAGATGTTCCGATCCCGACTGTAGATTTTCGTTGTCGACTGCGCAATTGGCACCTTGTGCTTCTTGGCATACTCAATTGCGTCTTCCCGTGAAACGATGTCCCATTCACGCCACGGCGCTATTACAGGAAGCTGCGGCGCAATCGCTTTGTAGGTCAGCTCAAAGCGAACCTGGTCGTTGCCCTTACCCGTGCAGCCGTGCGCCAGAGCATCGCATCCTGTCTTTAGTGCGACTTCAGCTTGACGTTTTGCGAGCAACGGCCGCGCGATTGACGTGCCCAGCAGGTATTTGTTTTCATATACGGCGCCAGAGCGTACCAGCTTCCAAAGATAGTCGCTGACAAACTCCTCGCGCATGTCTTCGACGTAGACTTCCGACGCGCCAGTCTTCCGTGCCTTTTCTTTCAGCCCATCAAGTTCTTCGCCGCCCTGACCGATGTCGCCGCACACTGCGACGATGTCGCATCCGTAATGCTCCTTGAGCCACGGAATAATGATTGATGTATCCAGACCGCCCGAGTAGGCAAGCGCCACCTTTTTGGCTTTCGGTTTGCTCATATTCGTTCATTTTCCTCTGGGCACACGTTGGCTTAGATTGCCGAACGCTGCTCAAAACTGGTTAATTATTCGTCTGCTACTGCAGCATGGTCAGTAGCAGCGCTTTTTGTACGTGCAGCCGGTTCTCGGCCTGGTCAAACACAATGGACTGCGCCGATTCGATAACTTCGTCTGTTACTTCCAATCCGCGCTTCGCCGGAAGGCAGTGCATAAAGAGGACGTCTTTTCGTGCTGCCCTGAGCAATTGTTCGTTCACCTGATAGGGAGCAAAGGTCCGCTTCCGCTCCTCTGCCTCCGATTCCTGCCCCATACTGGTCCAGACATCGGTGTACACGGCGTGAGCCGTCCGCACGGCGTGGACCGGATCGTTGGTGATTTCGATTTCCGCGCTCGAGGTCGCCGCGAACTCGCGCGCCTTTGCGACAATTCCCTGATTCGGCTCGTATCCTTTAGGAGTTGCGACGGAGCAGTGGATACCCAGGCGTGCGCCACATAGCAGCAGCGAATGCACGACGTTATTTCCGTCGCCGACATAAGCCAGTTTCAGGCCACGCAGGCGCTCAAAATGTTCTTTTAGCGTGAAGACATCGGCGAGAGCCTGGCACGGGTGGTAAAGATCGGTCAACGCATTGATGACGGGAATGCCGGACCAGCGGGCGAGTTCGTCGATGCTGTCCTGCGTGAATGTGCGGGCGACGATGGCATCCGTCCAGCGTGCCAGATTGCGAGCAACGTCCTTCAGAGGCTCCCGATCGCCGATCATTCCGACTTGGGTCACGCAGTCGCCACCAAGCTGTTTAATCGCGAGTTCAAACGTCATGCGCGTGCGCAGCGAGGGTTTTTCGAAGAGGAGGCTGACATAGCGGCCCTTTAGCGAGGATGCAAACCTCTGGCGCGATTGCTTCACCTGCTGCGTCAGATCGAGCAATCCATTCAGGTCTTCTACCGAGAGATCGAGATCGTGACGCAGGTTGATCAACTTCCGGGTAAGGTGCTGAGTGACGGGAGCTGCCATAATCAGAGGTTTCCTGAATTATTATTCACTACTATGAATAATTACACAGAGTAGGCTGAAGATGCAAGGGGAAGGTCAGGGTGGTAGTGTCACGCGGTGTGTTGTCCGTGACACTACCGTCCGATGCGGTGCGATTTGCGCTGCCGCGGGAGTGGTCGGCTACAGGACTTCTACTGCGAACGTGTGCGAATTAGGCAATAGCAGGGCAATTAATCGTGAATGCCGGCTTCAGGCGCGGATGATTGCCCAACTACTGAAACTTGATCGCGACCTCGGAACCATAGCGATGGTAATCGGAAAAATGCATTACGTTCCATTCCCGGTGGCTCGATTCTTGATAGAGCACCGCATATTCGCCAATGCTCGGCAGCAGCCAGGTCTTTCCATTAAGGTCCACATCTTTCAGAACCACATTCCAGCGAATTTCCGAAATGCCTACACGAAATGGGATGTGAGTCGAAATCCGCTCGATCTTAAGAATCTCGCCGCTGGCCTCAGACACCCAGATTTTGGTTCGGAACGGAAGACGATAGTGTTGGTTTCTCACCTCCAGATCCCAGGGGCTTTCGTCCTCACTCACATCCATCTGATAAATGGCGGCTGGTGCACCGTCAAGCGTCGCGAACGTGTCGAAGCTCGGCATCTGTGTACTCAATAGCAATTGAGTCTGCCGCAGTAGTGTTCCAAATTCTCCTTCCGACCACGCGCCGGAAAGGCTTGCCATGCTCGGGCGCGCTTTGGTGTTTTGCCGTATGTCGGAATAATGCTCTGTCCCGTTCTCGAACGAAACAGTGGCAGTGACTGAATCAATTTGCTTTGCCGTTTCCGTGCTTAATGGCCCTTTGAAGCGCTCAATCTGTTCGCTACAGACGAAGGAAAGCAGGCTGTTATAAACGTCCTCATTCGTCTCGCGAGCCATTCCCAGAATTTTGCTGCTGCGCTGAATCATCTCCGCCGAGCCTAGGACAGGCATCGATTCACGACCGGAGTTCGGATCCGGTGCGGCCGTTGTGACGGGTTGAGCGTCGCTCGGGCCTGCTAATGAGTCTCCGGAACACGGCGTATTCCCGATTGTGCATACGAAGACACACGTGTAGCAAGCAAGTTGTTTCAGCATAATCTTTTTTGCGAATCCAGAGAATCGCCCGCGTGGTGCAGACGCGCTACTGTCGCGGATTCAATCGCGCGTCATCGGGAAATTCTGATGGCGTTGTCGGCTAACAACCTCATCGGAAGCGCGACATGCCCTATGACAAAATTTCGACACCAAGCGGCCGATTTACACAAAAAAAAACAACAGCAGATTGACACCTGAGCCGGTATAGAAATAGGAAACTAATTGCGTCTAATGAGGAAAAATAAAGTAATAACTTTTGTTATTTCTTAAGTTACTTAGATCGGCCTTATTTGGGAGGTAAGCTCCAACAGCGGTCAGTGATCCGTCTTTGTGCTTGTTGGAGAGGGCTGAGTCGCTGTTGTTTGTGAGTCGATGGCCGCCGGGGATGTCGCTGAAGATTTTTTAGTCGAATGTTTCGTAGCCCAGTCATCTTCCGTCGCGGCGTTTCCAACAACTTTCTTGGCGATATCGATTTGAACGTCTTTTTTTACGGTCTTGTCGGCTTCTTTTGCGGCGGCATGCGTACCGTCCCCTAACTCAACTACTTTCACTTTTACCGGCTTCACACCGAATTTCTTACACGCCGTCACCGTGGGGAGATAAATGTCCAAACGATGCCCTTGTATCTTGTCCCCGGTATCTGCGACGACATACTCACCCGAATAGCGGCCAGCATGTTTGATCTTGATCCTGCTGCCGATTGGCAATACGTCCGGATCGGCCGCGACTACGTGCCGATGGACAATTTGTCCCGATGCGGTTACTCCTTTTTGCGCGTATGCAGTAGCCACATACACGCCATCCAGTCCTTTATGTGCACCAAGAGCGCAAAAACAACTTAGTGCCATCAAGATACTTATAGGTAAGATGCGGCCTGTCACGCCCTTTTAGACTCGTTCCTGGCGTGCCACGCAACATAATCTTAATGGCCTATTGGGTTCTGTAAGTAAGAGAACAGCACAGCGTGAACTTTATTGCGCTCTTGCCCTCAACCCATGGTCACGCACAAGACAGCGCCGTCTCAGAAAACCATTTTGATGGCGTATCGGTCGAAAATAGGATCGGCGAAACAATAGGCCGACCGCGCTCCATCGCCGTGAGGGTCCATTGCTTGCCAGATTAGAACCGGTGTATCCAACAGCGCTAGATGTAGTCCTCAACTCAGCCGGCGTGTCGTTAAAATCATCGGCCAGGCCGGGACGCTACGGTAGCATGCCGCCCACCTTGGTGCGTATGCGGTAAACGCTTGCGCTCATGGTGATGTAGAGCGTCCGACCGTCCGCATCTCCCCATGCAACATTGCTGGTTCTATCTGGCATCCGGATAGTGCCGAGGTGCTTGCCCGCGGGGGAAAAGATCCAGATGCCTCCTGGTCCGGCGCTATAGATGTTTCCATTGCGATCGACTTTCAGGCCGTCCGGCGAACCGGACGACGTATCGGAAGATGCATCAAAGAGAGTCGTACCGCCTTCAACTGTGCCGTCAGCTTTGACCCGGTAGCGCATCCAAAATTTTTTCGGTTCGGAATTGGAAACGTATAAGGTTTTCTCGTCGGGCGAAAATGCGATGCCGTTTGGCCTAGGCAAATCCTTCACCAGCAATTCGAGTGCTCCATGGTCCGGCGCCGCGCCTGCTTTGTGGCCGAGAGCACCGCGAATGCGGTAGACACCGTTAAACGAAAGTTCCTTGTCGGGGTCTTTATCGCTCTGGGTGCGAAAGCCGTAAGGCGGATCGGTGAAATACAGATCGCCATTCTTGCTGTAAACCACGTCATTCGGGCTGTTGAGCTTTTTACCCTGATATTCGTCGGCCAAGACGGTAATCTGCCCCTTTGGATTCATGGTTTCCAGCCGCCAGACGTTTCGCCGTGCATGGCCGGCCACCGTAAGCCGTGAATGCGCATCCAGAGTCATCCCGTTCGAGCCCGGCTCCGGTCCGCCATAGGGGACCGTTCCTTTGTATCCGCTGGGCCGAATGAAGAGAGTGGGGCTGCTGCCGGGCGGTGGGGTCCACTTCCAGATAGCGTTGCCTGGTATCTCGGCAAACAGCAGATAACCGTTGCGAATCCAGACTGGCCCCTCTGTCCACTTGAACCCCGGGCCTGTCGTGACCTTCTCAACTTGTGTGTTTGGAGCGATCAGTTGATCTAACTCAGGACTAAGTCTGGATACTTCCTGGGCCTCTGTCCTGAGTGCGCTCACCAGCGCCAGCAAAGAACAAATAAGTACTGGCGGCACTATTCTTCTGTTGCAATTCGGCATCTCTGTTACTTTGCCGCAAGAGACGCGCCTCTGTCCAGCCATTGATTTTTAATTCTCAGATGCCTTGAGCCGTCAGCATGCCCCAAGAACTTCGGCTATCCTTGACATGTTTGCGCGTAAAACCGCTTTTTCTCTTTTTGATGCTGTCGGGCTCGGCCTGTCTTGGCCAGACGTGGACGCTTCCACTCTTTAGCAGCGACCCGCACGCCGTTCTTACGGCCGCGGCTCGCTATAGCGCTCCCGAAGGCCGGGCTGCTCTGATCCTCGACTACTCGATTTCCGCGCAAATTGACGAGTCTGGAAAACTTCAGAAAACCACGCGCATTGTCACGAAAGTTCTTAGAGTGCAGGGTATCGATCAGGTGCAACACGTCTCACTGGCATGGTCATTGGCCCGTGAAAACAAGCCGGTCGTAAAAGCTCGCGTGATTACAAGCGACGGGCAGCAGCATCTGCTCGATGACGGCCGCACGGCCGAACGAGATCCATCGGGTCCGGGCGCCGCGGGAGCAGTCAAGCTGCTTTTCGTCAGCTTGCCTGATGTGGACATCGACAGTGTAGTCGAGCTGCAGATTCTGGAGGGTGATCGCGAACCAGCTTTCCCCGGTGGTCGCTTGGCCGCGCTGACTATTCCACCGGAATTGCTGATAGTGCACTTTAAGGCGTCCATTACGAGTCTGTCGCCGGCGGATCTCCGTGTCGAAACTCGCAGTTTCCCCGGCGCGAAAGTCACCACCGAGCCCGGTTTGAAAGGCCATGCCGCGTCGGTCGAAGTTTATAACTTCGAAAATCACAGAATTGCCGATTTTCTTCCTCCAGACTTCGCTCCTTTACCTACCATCGTCTTTACGAATGTTTCTTCCTGGCAATCGGTCGCTCAATGGTATTCGCGGATCGTTGATAAGGCAAAATCGTCACCGGGTTCCTCGCATGAAACATTCGGGGGCGATGAGCCATCAGCCGTTGAAAAAATCTACGAGGACATGCGCTCGCATATTCAAGACAACGGTCTGGAACTGGCTGCCGGTTCCGTTGCGCCCCGTTCGACAGCCGAGATTCTAAAATCCGGGTTCGCCGATTCAAAAGACGAAGCGCTGCTCTTGATCAATAAGCTTGCGGAAGCCGGCATATCCGCCAAGGTCGCGCTGATCAGCGCGGCTCCGCAACCCGACGCGCTGCCTTCGCAACCCGGCTTCGAAGCCTTCAACCGTGCGCTTGTCTACGTAAACGGCAAAACGCCGCTCTGGATCGATCCGACGGCCGAATACACGCCGGTTACGCGTCTGCCTGCTGCCGACCAGGGACGATGGGCGCTCCTGATCGATGGCGCGAGTGATCAGCTTATTCGCACGCCTGCCTTAACGGCAGCAGATAATCGCGAAAATGGACAGACGGAAATCCGGTTGGGGGACGGCACGCCACCCAAAGTGCATCAGACGATCGAAGCGTTTGGTTCGTTCGAAGACACACTTCGTCGAGCCATCGGCGAAGTTGCAGCCGCCGATGAAGAGCAAAGGAAACGGATTGTGTCCCCGCTATTTCACGGTGTGGGTGGCGCGCAAGTAGAGTCCACAACGTTCTCCGATCCTAATCGGTTGATGGAAAAGTGCCGGTTGCAAATTGACGGAGAAGGTTATGTGCCAAGTATGGTGTCAGACGATGGCGGTTACGTCGATCTGCCCGGGCCCGCTCGCTTAAATTTTCTCCACGTCACGCCCCTGTTGAATGCTCAGAATCGCGATCAATCATCTGCGTCCCCGCGCATCATTGATTTCTACGTAGCTCCACCGTTTGTCACCGAAAGCGGCTATCACGTCATTCCGCCGGCTGGATATCGGCTAAAGGAAGTCTCACCGCTTCCGGAGTTGAAGGTCGGTCCGATGTCGATCGTCACGACTACGAAACTCGACAAGGATGGAACCTGCTGGCTTACGTACACATTGGCCCTACCTCAAAGCCGGCTGGCTCCAAAAGACGTGGACGCGATGCGCGCTGATGCCAGAAAGATCGCGGCTAGGAATTTTTTTCGTGTGGAGCTTGAAAACGTAGGTCTGGCCAAAATGAAATCCGGCGATCTGCGCGACGGAATGAAAATCCTTCGGGACGACTCGGATGCTGCAAAGGACAATGTCAACCCCGCGCTGCGGCTGGCCAGCGGCTACGTTCTGGTTGGCGCGCGTTTCGCCGCCATTAAACGATGTGAAGACTTGTTAAAGCGCGACGGCTCCAAAGCGCAAGCATCTTCCAGAGCGGCTTCAAATGAAAATGCAGCGGCCATTTACGAACGGCTCGGCTGGGTTTACGAGCACGATGAGTTTGGCCGGCTTCTGGCACCCGGTATGAACATGACGGAAGCTGAGAAAAATCTTCACAAGGCGACGGAGCTCGCACCGAGTGACGCCAATGCATGGCTGCGGCTTGCGGAATTGTATACCTACAATTCCGCTGCGGTCCGCTTTGGCCGGTCGGCGCGTCTGAATGATGCAGTCGATATTTTTAGCCGGCTGGACCTGGATGTTACAACTCGCAACGGCAAGCTAAATGATTACGCGCTGCTTCTTTTGCATGCACACAAATACAGCGAGCTACGTGAACTCTTTATCTATCCGCAGGCCGATTTGGCCGACCAGGCGATAAAGTGGGCCGGCATCGCTGCCGCACGATCTGAATCCGATTTTAAGGACGAGCTGGAGTTTCGCTACCCATCTCTAAACGACCGGCGAATATTGCTTGTGGAAGTGGGCAGGCGTTTGATTGCCATTCGTGAATATCAAGTTGCCGCACGCGTGCTCGGCTTGGCAGGGAAAGGTTCCGATATAACGCAAAGTCAGCTTGACCGGGTGCGAGTTTTTGACGACAGCACGCTTTCGAAGCAGCCGGCCCTTGCGGCATTCCAGCGGTATGTCCAATCTTTATTGGATCCTGCAGACCTCGATGATTGGCAGAAATTAGTCACCTCAGAATTGGGACGCAGCACGCTCGAAGCGCAACGCAATGCATTGCTCCAATTCTTCCACTCACTAACCGCGAGCGTAGACAATCCGTCCGTTTGGCCTTACTTGTCAGACCTGATCACTACCGCGCTTGTATATACGGTCGAGGGCAATGATGCCGTGGGTTTCCGTCTTAAGGCATCGTCTGGCAAAAGCGATTCTCCTTCTGGCGTAGTTGCTTACGTAGTAAAACAAGGTAATCAATACCTGGTTGCCGGGTTAACCAACAGTAGCGCTCCCTCCATTCAGGCGGTTGTGAACGCTCGGGCCGGCAATATGGTTGCGGCCCGCCAATGGCTGGATTGGGCGCGTGAAACCGCAAACCTTCCCAAATTGCCGAGTGCGGACGTCCAGCAGGCGCTCGATCTGATGTCGGCACAACTTCTTTGGTCGGATGGTAAACCTCAGGAAGCTGCCACAATTCTTTTGCGTCTTCATCAACAAAATCCATCCGCGAAGGCAACCACGGCACTGTTGGCGGATAGTCTGATTCAAAGCAATCACCTCGCGGACGCCAAGCCGTACATAGAGAGTCTGGAGCAGTCTGACCCAGGGGCGCCCGCGGTGCTGCGGCTGCGAGAGCATTTGTCGGCACAAGAAGGAAATTATTCCGAAGCCGCTAAGATCGCGCAGCAAATCTGTGCCCATCCGAATGCTTCGGCTAGCGACTGGAACGATTTGGCTTGGGCCACCTTATTTACGCGACAAAACGCCCCAGATGCGATGGCTGCCGCGGAAAAGGCCGCGCAGTTGACCAACTTTAGTTCGCCTGCAATTCTCCATACCTTGGCTATTGCCCAGGCGAGTTCGTCCCACGTTAAGGACGCGCTGGCCACAGCTTACAAATTTGCGGCTATTTCCTATGATTCGGGAGAAATGCATACCATTTTCGGAACAATTGCGTATCAAGTCGGACTTTTGGATGTAGCGTCTCAATATCTTGCTGCGATTCCCAAGGACAGCCTGTCGCGCCTTTCGAACTACTCCTTTGCTCAACTGTCTCTTGAGAGTTCCAAATAAAGCCGTTCCTATAAATCCGAATCGCGGTACCCATTAATTAGTGTAAAAAGACAAAAAAGAAATTTCTTTGCTGGCTTTGCCGTGATAGCATTGATTTTTCTTCAATACATTTTCTGGTATTTGCTTGTTCTGCCAGGCGGCTCAAAAAAATCGCCAGCAATTCTTTTCGCGAATGAGCTTTCGTCCATCGTCGACTTCGCGCGTAAAAATTTATCGAGCTGGGTTTCGAGCCTGGCCTTAAATAGTGGTGGAGATTAAGTGCAACAGCCTGACAAATATGTTGAAGGAACTCAACTCAATATTTTGCTGGTCGAGGACAATCCGGGCGACGTAGTGCTTTTCAAACAAGCGCTGCGGAACAGCGCAATTTCATATTCACTAACGGTGGCCACGGACGGCGTCCAGGCCACCCAGATGCTAAATGCTCTACCCCAGTGCTGCTCGTCCTATAAGCCAGACGTTGTTTTCCTCGATCTGAATTTGCCCGGCAAGCGTGGCGCTGAAGTTCTGGCAGAGATGAAAAACAATACTGCGCTTGCCACCATTCCAGTAGCGATTCTGACGGGGTCAGATCACGCGGATGATCGCGCGATCTGCACGTCACTCGGCGCTAACGCCTATTTCAACAAAGCTGTTGTGCTCGAAGATTTCGCAATCTTGGCTAGCGAAATCATATCTTTTCTCACGGGCGTAATGCCCGCTTCATTTAGCGATTCAATTTCGTTTTGTCCAACGATTTCGTTAGTCTGACCTGATTTTGGCAGCGGCTACGTTTGTGCCTTGTGGTGCTCCGTACGCCAAATTTGAGCAATGACTGAATGCAGCGGTCGTCACGCACGCGGAAATGAACACGTTCAAAAATCTATTGACCGAGCACCACGTTGGCGGCTATACTGCTTTTGAACACGTTCAAAGGCAGCGCCGATGTCACTATCTGCTTCATCCCGTGCCGGCTCCAAGGCCGAAGAGACACGAAGACGAATACTGACCGCCGCTCTTGACCTGTTTCGGCGAAGTGGTTTCGAGCAAACCACGATGCGGGAAATCGCCGCTGAGGCAGACGTAGCTCTGGGTTCTGCGTACTACTACTTCGCCTCAAAGGAAGCTCTCGTGATGGCTTTTTATGAGCAGGCGAGCGAAGAGATGTCTGAGCTTATCGCAGCCCGTCTTGCAAACGCAAAGGGACTGCAGAGCCGGTTAAAGGCCATCTTAGATGTCAAGTTCGAATACTTCGCACCCAATCGCTTATTTCTCAGCGCGCTCGCGCGACACGCCGCCGATCCACATAATCCGTTGTCGCCCTTCAGTGATGAGACAGCACATATCCGCCGGCTCGATCTTCACCACTTCGCGGTGGCGTTGACAGCAAGCCGTATACCGTTGCCGAAGGATCTTGCTCCGTATTTGCCGAACCTGATTTGGCTTTATCAAATGGGGCTTATCCTGTTCTGGATCTCGGATCGATCCCCCGATCAGATAAGGACACGGCAGCTACGAGACAAGAGCCTCTCGCTGCTGATGATCGCGCTTAGAGCTGCCGGTTTTCCACTGTTACGGCCAGTGCGGAAAAGAACCATTGACCTGTTGGCCACTATGAAAGCCGAGACATACGATGTTTAGCTTGTTTCTTCCAAGAATTGCCATCGCATTCGTTTGGATTCACCAGGGACTTTGGTGCAAACTCCTCGGCCACGCGCCACAGCATCGGAGAGTTGTTGAAACTATTCCGATATTTAACACTTGTCGAGCGCGTCAAACTGTTGTTGCGCTGGGATTGACCGAGTGCTTTCTTGCAGTCTGGGTCTTCTCTGGAATCGGTGCGCGTGAAGCAGCCTTTGTCGAAACGCTTTTACTCGTCCTAATGAATACCGGCGGTATGTTATGGGCGCGCAGACTCATTTCGGATCCCGTGAACATGCTGCTTCAGAACTTTGTCTTTCTGCTGCTTGCTTGGGTCGCGGCCGGAGCTTTTGGTACCTATGCATCGGGACGTTGAATTTTCGACCAAAGGGCCTTGGGTGAGAGGACCTTTTAGATGTTCAGACCCTGGGCTCGTGTTTGGCTCAATGTATGAAGACTCGACGATCGAACTCGAAGCGTGCACGCCGCTCAGCCGTGTATTTTGTATCTGTTCCGCCGGATGCACGGCTCGCGCCTTATCTGCTGCCAGGCACGATGTCACCGCAGTAGACATAAATTCCCACCAGGTTTTGTATGCGCAAGCGCGCGCAAGTGGAGCGCCCGTCCGTGACGGAGCCGTCGAACAATTGCTCGCGGGTGCTCGCGTCTTTCTTCCGCTGGTTGGCTGGACCCAGCCACGGCTTCGCGCCTTTCTCTCCATGCACGATTCTGCCGAGCAGCATGAGTATTGGCAATCGTCGCTCAATTCTAGGCGATGGCGTATTGCTTTCGATTCACTCCTTTCAGCCGTCGTGCTTGGGCTGGTATATGCAAGGCCATTTGCCAGGTCGATGCCGCGCCGCTTTGGATCGGTGATCCGTGCCAGATTTGAGCGGGCCTGGAGAGATCACCCCAACGCCGGCAATCCGTATGCATGGCGGTTGCTGATGGGCAAAGGACCATCCATGGCCGACCCGTCAGCGCACAAAATTCGTTTCGTGTGTGCCGACGCCGCTAGCTATCTAGAAACGTGCAAACCCGAAAGTTTCGATGCGTTCTCGCTATCCAACATTGCCGATGGCGCGTCGCCTTCTTATAAGGAGCGCCTGTACCGGGCCGTGAAGCGTGCTGCCGCGCCATCCGCAGTCGTTATTGCAAGAAGCATCGTGGAACTGCCTATTCGCAACAACCTCGCTGCACGCGATCGCTCCATACTCTGGGGTACGGTTCAGGTCACCAGGGCAGAAGATCTATGCTCCACGTTTTAAAACGTCATCCTATTCCGATCCAGGCTTTTCTCCGCCAGTCCCTGGTACTGACCTATGCGTTTCCCAGCGAATTATTGCAGCCACTACTTTCGCCAGGGCTCTCGCTTGATACTTATGGCTGGTATGGCTTTCTCGCCATTGCTTTAGTACAGACAGAAAAACTGCATCCTGCGTTCCTGCCCACTGTGCTTGGAGGCAATTTTTTTCTGAGTGGCTACCGCCTTTTTACGCGTTTTGGAACTCGTGCCAGTTCTTTACGGGGCCTACGAATTTTACGAACCGACAGCAACTCGCGATGGATGGTGAATTTCGGCAATATCTTCACGCACTATCAATATTCGTTGTGTGACACCGACTTAAGCGAGCGGGATGGCGTGATCGATTGGAATATTCGAACTCCGGGCGAGCAAGCAGATCTTCGTGTGATAGCAAATACGCATTGCGATGCCACTCTCCTGCCACCGGAATCGCCCTTTCTGAATTTAAAGGAAGCGCGGCGATTTGCCGGCCCTTTACCCTACACGTTCGACTACGAACGGGAAACACATTCGATCGTTCGGATCCGAGGTGTTCGGCAGCATTGGAACCCGAAACCGGTCGCAGTAGAAGTGTTTCGAAACACGTTTCTGCACCGGGAGCCGTTCTGCAGGGCAACCCCGATTCTCGCAAGCGCGTTTCACGTTCACGATATCCCCTATCGATGGAATTGCGGAGTGCGCACTGCGTTGGAGAGAGCATGATAGACGCTTCTTCGCAGCGCGCAGCTTATCTGGGCATGCGGCAGATATTTGAATACAACCGGCCCTTTTATCTAAGTACGATGGCTGCTGTCATAGCCACAAGCATTCTCGCTCCACGCCTGCCTCTGTTGCCCGGCACGCTATTGCTGCTCGCCGCGGGCGTTGCCGTTTTTTGGATCTGCTCGTCGCTTCTGGTTTCGCACTACATATATGACCGATCCGGCTTGTATCGACTCGACTGGCTGAAGGGTTGCTTGTCGCGGCCGCCAAGACGTTGGATCAATATACACGCGGGAATCGATGAGATCAGTGGTGGGATCAGTTCGATGTTCCCGGATTCAGAAGCCCAAAAAGTCGACATCTACGATCCGCTGGAAATGACGGAATCTTCCATTAATCGGGCACGCAGATTCTCGCGGGTCGCATCTTCATCCGCAAGCTGGCACGACCTCCCGGCAGCCGATCGAGAGTTTGACACTGCATTCCTGATCTTCACAGGCCACGAGCTTCGGCGTCATGAAGCGCGCGTCCGTCTTCTGAGTAGAATTGCGCAAGTACTCCAAACTGGCGGAGAACTGGTGCTGGTAGAACACTTGCGCGATTGGCGGAATTTTCTTGCATTCGGTCCCGGCTTCTTTCACTTTTTGTCCGCGCGTGCGTGGCGCGACGCGGTACATGCAGCGGGTTTGTCAATCCGAATGCGCCGCACAGTCACGCCGTTCATCCACGTCTTTGTCCTTCAAAGACAATCATGAGCATTTACTTTCACCTGAAAATAGCCGGCGCATTACTTTTGCTTTTGGGACTTGGGCATGGTTTATTTGGTCGCTATTTCAATTGGGAAAGGGAATTAGCTCAATTGTCCTTGCTGACGCGGCAGATCTTGGTCGTGCATTGTTTTTTTATCGCGCTGACGGTCACTTCGATCGGTGCGTGCACTCTGTTTTTTACAAACGCATTGCTCTGGTCCGGAGAGTTGAGCCGAGTTCTCCTGACGGCTTTTGTTGCCTTCTGGTTAGCTCGATTGATTTTCCAACTATTCGTGTATGATCCCGCTATCTGGCGCGGCCGCGCCTTTTACACCGCCATGCATGTCGTTTTTTCTCTCTTTTGGACTTATGTTGTGCTCACCTACGGTGCGGCACTACGCTTAGCTTGGCAAAGTTGAGCGGAAATCGATCTACTCTTGTTGGAACTGCTCAACTAATTCCTCAACTGTGAAACCGTAGGAACCGGCGCGCGCTAAGAACTCGCTGACGAACTGGCGCGACGGCCGGGAATGCGTCTTTCTTTTGAACTGAATGTCTGTAAAGCACGAAGTTGATAGAGTGATCAGTACATTCGCTTACGAACAGAGAGGCGCTAGACAATTTGCTTCACAAACTAGGGGCCGCAAGCGCTACAAGAAAATGCAAATTCAAAAAAGCTTCTTAAAAAATGCTCGTAGTACACGAGCGAGTTGGCTGCCGCTGATTGTACTTGTCGTCTGCTTGAGACTGGGATCCGGCCAGAGCATGGGTACAGGCACTATCAAGGGCATAGTGACCGATCCCTCGGGCGCGGCGGTAAGCAACGCGATGGTTACGGCAACCGACCAAAGCCGGAACATCCCACACTCCGTTCAGACAGACACTTCCGGTGGCTACGTTTTTGCAAATATGCCGATCGGCGATTATCGAATTTCTGTCGAAAGCCCCGGCTTCAAGAGGCTAGTACAGGAGCATGTGCACTTGGACACTGATTCTGTCACTTCGGTAGATCTGATCTTAGAACTCGGAACGGCGACGGAATCGGTCACAGTAACGGCAGCGCCACCGCAACTGCAGACCGAAAATGGCGAACTCGGTAACCTCATCACCGGCGTGCAGGTGAGCGAACTTTCGCTGAATGGCAGAAACTTTTCGCAGTTTCTTGCGTTGAGTCCGGGTGTTGCGTCATCACAAACCGGACGTCGAATGGGCGTGGGACAGGAAGGAAATCCACTGATGTCCATCAACGGAGGACGCGTGAATAGCACCAGGTTCACCTACGACGGCATCCTCGCGATGGATACCGGCGGAAATCGTGGATTGAATCTTTTCCCGCCTATGGATGCACTCGCGGAAGTGCAGGTGAAAACTAGCAATTTCGCGGCGAGCGAAGGCAGCTTCGGCTACGGATTAGTCAATGTGACCACAAAAGCCGGTGGCGCGGAATTTCACGGAGACCTGTATGAGGTTTTTGGAAATACCGATTTGAACGCGCGCAACTTTTTCGATTCGCGGCGCGCGACGTTCCACCAAAACATGTTCGGTGTGACATTAGGCGGCCCAATCTACATACCCGGGCACTACAACACGAATAAGAATAGAACGTTTTTTTTCGTTTCAGAAGGATGGAATCGCCGGCAGGGTCCGCAATTGGTGAATTACACAACTCCGCCGCAAAGCACGTTCACCGCCACGACTTTGACTGCGGCACAGCGTCAGGGAATCTTCACCAGCAGTATCAAGATTCCTGGAACCTCCAATACTTTTCCGAACAACACGATTCCCGCGAATCTACTTGATCAAAATGCCCAAGCTCTTCTTCGGCTCTTCTATCCCATGCCGAACAGCAACGGCAGCAGCAACTATGTCATTTCTCCGGATACGGCAAGCCGTTGGCATGAGGACCTGGCGCGGCTTGATCAACAGATCACGTCAAACGTTCTGCTCACGCTTCGCTATGCGCATGACCAATGGTATGAAAATGAGGCGATCTATGCACCTTCGAACGCGAGCTTCCCCACCCAACCAGGCTTTCTGGGCAAACCCGGATACAACGCGATCGCCCGCTTGCTGTGGACCATTAATCCTTCTACGACAAACGTGTTCACGGCTGGCTTTTCGCGCAATCAAATCATCAGCTATCCCACGGGCGCGGCGTCCTCGCGGGCTGGAATTAATATTCCCGAAGCTTTGCCCGGCAATCTGTTCAATGCGCCGCCAGATATCACGATTACCGGGTTTAGCAACATCGGCATCGGCGCTCCGAATCCGAACTTCAACAATCTTTTTGAATGGAAAGACGATCTAACGCACATTGCCGGTAAACACACAATACAAGCCGGGTTCGATATTTTGCGCTTGCAGAAGTTCGACTACGGAAGTGTCAATACGCAAGGCGCCTTCACGTTTAACGGTAATTTCACCGGCAACGCGGCGGCGGATTTCCTGTTAGGCGATGCGTTTAGCTACACGGAATCGTCGAACGCCCCCAATGGGTATTACTTTTCCAATTCGTATGAAGCCTATGTTCAGGACGATTGGAAGGTGTCGCCGAATCTGACGCTGAATCTGGGATTGCGTTGGACGATGTTCAAAGGCGCACCGATTGGTTATGAAAAATACAACAATATTTCGGGTTTTAGCCCGCAACTGTATCAAGCGGCGGAAGCCCCTCAACTATTGAGCACTGGTCAAATCGTGACGGGTACAGGCAATCCATTGAATGGCATCTTCACGCCAACGAATTTGCATGGGCTCGATCTGCCTCGCGCTCTGGTGCGCAGCCACTACGATATGCCCGGTCCGAGATTTGGCTTTGCCTGGTCTCCGGGGGGCGGGAAGACCGTGATCCGGGGCGGCTACGGAATCTTTTATCATTGGGACAACACCAATCAGGAGAACCTCCGCACCAATCCTCCTTTCACCAGCTCGGTGAGCATCTACAACACGTTTCTGAGTAATCCGACTGGAGGAACGCAGCGTGTTTTTCCATCTAACCTTCAGGCGTTTGATGCCAATTTTCTTTATCCGAGCGTGCAGCAATGGAGTCTTGGCGTGCAGCGTCAATTGCCGGGGCAGATGCTGCTTTCGGTTACCTATGCGGGTAACCACGCCGTTCACCTGGATCAAGAACCTAATCTGAATCAACCGCAGCCGAATCTCGGAGTGGCGCAGGGGACCATCAACGTAAACACTGTGCGCCCCTATCTTGGTTACGGCACGATCACGTACGACGAACGGAATGCGTCAGCTTCCTATAACGCACTGCAAACATCCTTAAGCCGCCGCATGAGCCACGGGCTTTTCTTCCAAGCATCCTACTCCTGGTCGAAGTCTCTTGTGTTTAACGTAGGGCAAAATCCGTTCGTGCAGCCCAACGAAGAAGGATTAAACAGCTACGATCAACCGCACAATTTCACCTTCAGCTACGTTTACGATTTCCCCACTCTTCAACACGCCAACGCATTTGTTCGCGGTGTGGTCAACGGGTGGGAGATGTCCGGAAATGCCACTTTTGTCAGCGGTTTTCCGTTTACGGTCACAATTTCGGGTGATCGCGCGGGTACTGGCAGCGGATCGCAGCGACCGAATTTCGTGGCGCCGCTAGACATAACCGGTAATGTATTCGGCTATTTCAATACCTCGGCATTCGCCCTCGCGCCGCTCGGAACTTTCGGCAACGAAGGCAGCAACGTCCTTCGCGGCCCCGGCATTTCGGACAGCGTCAATATGAACTTCCTTCGCAACATCAATTTCAGCGAGCGGGCAAAGCTGCGAATCGGCGCAGAATGCTTCAACATTTTCAATCACGCGAATTTCTCGGCAGTCGGAACTGTATTTGGATCCGCCACATTCGGCAATCTAACTGCCGCATTAGATCCGCGGCAGATTCAAATCAGCGCCAAACTCGTTTTTTGAAATCGAGGGCGCGAGCGAAGAAAATGCCAGGCTATACACGTCGCGAAGCGCTGGGGTTTTTGGCTGGCGCAGCTCTGGCGACGGCTGCTGGCGAGCCGCCGCCCAACATTCTGTATATGATGGCGGACGATCATGCCGCGCATGCCATATCCGCTTACGGAAGCAAAATCAACCAGACGCCGAATATCGACCGCATCGCTAAAGAAGGCGTTCGTCTCACGAACTGCTTCTGTACGAACTCCATTTGTACTCCAAGCCGGGCGGCAATTCTCACCGGCCAATACAGCAACAAAAATGGCGTTTATACGTTGGATGACGCCATTGATCCGAAGCGCGACAACGTTGCCAAACAAATGCAGCAGGCCGGTTATCAAACTGCCATGGTCGGCAAATGGCATTTGAAGACAGATCCGTCAGGCTTCGACTACTGGAATATTTTGCCCGGGCAAGGTGTCTACTACGACCCAACTTTCATTACTCCCGCAGGAAGCAAGAAGTATCAGGGTTATTGCACTGATCTAATCGCCGACTTCAGCCTCGATTGGCTCAAGCGGCGTGACCGGAAGAAGCCGTTCTTCCTGATGTCGCATCACAAAGCGCCGCACCGCCCCTGGCAGCCGGCACCCAAATATAAGGACCTGTTTGCCAACCAAACAATTCCCGAACCGGACAATCTCTACGATCACTACGAAGGACGTTCGCGCAGCGTAGCCGCCACAAAGATGAAAGTCGGCGAGAACATGAACGAGACCGACTTAAAAACACCCTTGCCGGCCGGGTTGAAAGGGGATGCTCTGCGCAAATGGGCTTACCAGTTGTACATCAAAGATTATCTTCGTTGCATTAGGAGTGTGGACGATAAAGTAGGACGCGTGCTGGATTATCTCGATTCCGAAGGCCTTGCGGCGAATACGATTGTGATCTATACGTCTGACCAGGGTTTTTTTCTGGGAGACCACGGCTTTTTCGACAAGCGATTGATGTATGAGGAATCCCTACGCATGCCGTTTCTGATGCGCTATCCGGCGGAGATCAAAGCAGGCAGTGTTAATCGCGACATGGTTTTGAATATTGATTTCGCGCCGACTTTTCTGGATTATGCGCGACGTGCCGCGCCGGCTGAGATGCAAGGCCGTAGTTTCCGTCAAAATGTCCGCGGTCATACGCCGAAGTATTGGCGCACCGCCATGTATTACCGCTACTGGATGCACAATGATAAGGATCATCATGTGCCCGCTCACTACGGCATCAGGACTGAGCGTTGGAAGCTGATCTATTACTACAACAAGCCGCTTGACATGGCGGGAGCGCATCCGAACGATATGCCGCCGGAGTGGGAATTCTTCGACATGAAGAACGATCCGCATGAGATGCACAATCTGTATTCCGATCCAAAGCATGCCTTCGTCATCCAGCAGCTAAAGAACGAAATGGCAAAGTTGCGGCAGGAAGCGGGCGACAAACCTGCGGACTGAATACTGAAAATATTCGATTTTGTCTGTTTACAAGCAGCATTCGGGCTTATTTCTTTTCGGTCGCGTGCTAACCTCGGCGCAAACGCTTTTTATGCTTCGTTTGTGCTTGTTATCGTGCTTTGGTATTGCCCTTGTGGCCGCCCAGCTTCCGGAATCAATTCGTCAATGGTGGACGTATGCGCAAGCTCTCTCAAACAATTCGATGGAAGGCCGCGACACCGGTAGCGAAGGATATCGGAACGCGGGCGCTTACGTCGTTTCCAAATTTGAAAAAGCCGGGCTGAGACCCGCCGGAACGTCCGGATATTACCAAGCCGTTCCCTTGCATGAAGTCAGGCTTCTAAGTCAAGAATCCAGCGCTCGGCTTCTACGGAAGACTGATACGGAGAGTTTGAAGTGGCTGCACGACATCACCATCACGGCCGCTTCGAACGTGCCCGCGTCGATTAAAGGTGAATTGGTCTTTCTGGGGTCGGATCCTCAAACAACGGATATCAACGGAAAAGTGGTTGTCCAGTTGAGGGCTGCGGCCGGCGGCGCGCGCAGAGCGACGGAGAAGCTGGAAGGCGCCGTGGCCGTGCTCGCCATTGACAGCACAGCCGGACCGGAGCCGCCGCGCTGGCCGGCCGCTTACTCAGTCAGCATGCGTTTGGAAGACGATCCGTTGCCAAAGGCCGCGAAACCGCTCATCTTCCGCATCAACCCAGCCGCAGCCGAAAAGCTTTTTGCCGGCTCTGGCCATTCTTATCAGGAGCTGAAAGAGTTGGCGGAAGCGGGGAAACCGCTGCCAAGTTTCGAAATTCCGGCGGTTTTCGATTCGACGATGCATTTTAAGACTAAGAATTTAAGTTCAGACAACATCGTTGCTTCTTTGCCCGGGTCAGATCCGGAACTCTCTAAGCAGTACATCGTCGTCTCGGCGCACTTGGATGGATACGGTTTCGGAGAGCCGTGGAACGGCGATCGGATCTATAACGGCACGTTCGATGATGCGGCGTATGTAGCAACGCTCATTGACTTGGCCGACAACTTGCGCGGTTCTCATACCCATCTGAAGCGCTCCGTGTTGTTCTGTGTTTTCACTGGCGAAGAGAAAGGACTTCTCGGTTCCAAGTACTTCACTAGTCACTTGACGGTGCCTCGTGAACAACTTGCCGCAGACATCAACTTAGATCAATTGCGGCCTATCTTTCCGTTGAAGATCATGACCGCGCTTGCGATCAATGATTCTTCTCTCGGTGAAAGCGCCCGGCAAGTGGCTGAGGACATGGGAATACGGCTGCAGGCCGATCCTGAGCCGCAGCGCAATCTTTTGCGCCGTTCCGATCACTACAACTTCATGCAAATCGGCGTCCCGGCTATCGGCTTTATCTTCGGCTATGAAAAGAATTCTCCTGAAGAAGCTGTTTATCGGCGCTGGTACGCTGAGCGTTATCACAGCCCGGCCGATGACCTGAATCAGCCATGGGATCCGGCGGCTGCAGCGAAATTCAACGACTTCTTCGACCGGCTTGTAATCAGACTTGCGAACAATCCGGATCGTCCTTTTTGGAATCCGACTAGCTCGTTCGCGCACCGGACGAGCAACTAGGGCAAAGGTTGTATTCGATCCTGATTTCGCTCGATGCGTCCCTGTATGACGAAACGATAGCTGCCCTCTGGGAATTTGGCACGTTGGGGCTCATTGAAGAACCCAACGGCATTCGGGCTTTCTTCGAAAGCGCCGAACAAACACGAGCTGTTTCGAACGCCTTCGAGCGGGCCGTAATCGAGAACCGCGAAGAAAAACCGTGCGATTCAGAAATAAAAGCGGGGACGGATTGGGAACCAATTTTAATTGGGCAACGATTCTTTGTTGCTCCCGCACGGATCGACGCAATCACTCCGCCAGGGCGGATTCGGCTTACCGTGGATGCACAAAGCGCATTCGGCAGCGGACGGCACGAGAGCACTCAATTAGTACTGCAGGCGTTAGAAACCTGTGTGCAAGCCGGGATGACGGTGTTGGACGTCGGCTGCGGTTCGGGAATTGTGGGTGAAGCGGCGCGCCTTCTGGGGGCTTCACGCGTGTTGGCCTGCGACATCGACCCTAATTCTATTGCTGTTGCTAGTCGTTTCGGCGATCTCCAGCTTTTTGCGGGCAGCGCCGACGCCATTCGGAGCGCCACAATCGATCTGGTAGTTGCAAATATCACCGCCAGAGTTGTCGATGCATTAGCGCCCGACCTGCACAGGGTCGTAAAACCAACTGGCAGGATCATTATTTCCGGATTCGTGAGCAGTCAGCCGCCTCGCCGTCATAAGGCCGAACGGATCTTAGAAGCTTCTGAGTGGGAGTGCTGGATCTGCAAACGCGACGCGATGCTCGCACAGGAACACACTGTGGCTGAACCGCATTCGCTCAGATGGTGGTAAGCGGGCTTGCAGGCCCAACGCAGTTGCTCCTTTTGCTAACCTGATAATTCCACCGGCACGGCCGGTAATCAACGGCACAGTTGTAATGATTGGTGTGCGAACGTGAGTCATGCCGGCTCGGATCAGTGAATCGTACGTACTGCGTACTTATCCGTTCCGGGAAGCAGATTTAATTGTAAGTTTTTTCACGCGTGATCAGGGCAAGTTGCGTGGTGTCGCGCGCAGGGCAAGAAAACCAAAGAGCAGTTTCGGCTCGGGACTGGAGCGCCTGTCGTTAATAAATTTGTCGTATTCGCAAAAGGAGACCAGAGAATTAGTGAACCTGAACTCCTGTGACCTTTTGCAATCGCAATTCGATCTGTTGAGCGATTTCGACGCTGGTGTTGCACTCGATTACATCGCCGAGGTGAGCGAGCATATGCTACCCCCGCACGAACCGAACGAGCGCTTTTTTCGTTTGCTCGCGACGGTCTTGAGCTATATGCATACCAGCGCCTCAGGCGCCACTTGGACCGCGATTACCTATTTCTCTCTGTGGGCGACTCGTCTCTCCGGTTTTCTGCCGGAACTCGCCACTCATCCCGACCGCAACTTGTCCGAATCTTCGCGCCAATTAGCTGCGCTCATGCTCCGCATGCATATTGCGGAGCTTCCCGTGCGTTCCTGGAACAAAGACACCGCGCTCGATCTCCGCCGTTTTCTCATCCGGCAAATGGAAGAACACGTGGAGCGCCGTTTCCACACTCCGCTCCTACTGGAAGGTCTTTAACCGTCATACATGGATTCGTTTCAAGACACCATATTTAAACTGAAGCATTATTGGGCCGATCGCGGCGCAATCATTCAAGAGCCATACGATTTGGAAGTCGGCGCTGGCACCATGGCCCCCGAAACTTTCCTGCGCGTGCTTGGCCCGAACAAGTACAAGGTCGCCTACGTGCAACCCAGCCGCAGGCCTGCCGACGGACGTTATGGTGAAAATCCGAATCGCCTCTACAAGCATCAACAACTTCAGGTGATACTAAAGCCAACACCCAGCGATGTTCTAGAACAATATCTCAACAGTCTGGAAGCAATCGGCATAGACCTTCGCAAGCACGACATCAAATTCGAAGAGGATAACTGGGAAGCGCCAACTCTTGGTGCTTGGGGAATTGGCTGGCAAGTGATGCTGGATGGTCTCGAGATCACGCAGTTCACCTATTTCCAGCAGTGCGGCGGAGTCGATCTCGATCTGGTGCCGGCCGAAATCACTTATGGCTTGGAGCGCATCGTGGCCTTTCTTCAGAACGTTGACAGTGTCTATGACATTGAATGGGCTCCCGGCGTCAAGTATTCAGCAGTTCGGCTTGCCGATGAAGAGCAATTCTCCGTTTACAATTTTGAAATGGCCGACGTAGCCATGCTCTGGCACGAATTCGAGCTCCACGAACGCGAATGCCAGCGCCTGCTTGATTGCTTCCGGTCAACTAAAGAGCGAGCCCGTTTTCCGGTATTACCCGCCTACGATCAGGCGCTCAAGTGCTCGAATCTGTTTAACCTGCTGGATGCGCGCGGCGCCATCAGCGTAACCGAGCGTGTCGGCATCATCAATCGGGTTCGCAAGTTGGCAGTGGGCGTGGCGCAAGCCTGGTGCGAGCAGCAGTTTCCCTCTGAAGAGGCTGCTGCCTGATGCCGGATTTTCTTCTTGAAATCGGAACGGAAGAGATCCCGGATTGGATGATCGAGCCCGCGCTCGAAGATTTTCGCGGCAAATTTCAGGCGGCGTTTGGTTCCTTCGGAGGATCGGCTCTCGTTACAGAGGCGACGCCGAGACGGCTCGTCCTGTTTGCGAAAGATCTGCTCAATCAGGCGGCTGACGCCGAAAACGTGATCCTCGGTCCATACCTCACGGCGGGCGAAAAGGCCGCTGAAGGCTTTGCTCGCAAGCAAGGCACAACCATTGCGCAACTCGCCATGATTGCAGATGCCAAGGGCCAACGCTACGTCTTTCATCAGTTAGTCAAGGGCCAAGCCGTTACTCAGGCGCTCGCAGATGGTCTGCCGGCGATTGTTGCGGGCATTCACTTCCCGAAATCGATGTACTGGACGGGCAGGGGAGGCATTCGGTTCATTCGTCCCATTCGCTGGATTGTTGCTGTCTTGAACGATCAAATTGTTCCTTTCGAAGTAGCGGGAGTTAAGTCTGGCAATCTGACATGCGGCCATCGCATCCTGGGCTCGAGGAAACCGTTGCCGGTTACATCTGCAAACTATTTCGACACGTTAGAAAAAAGCTTCGTTATTGTTCACGCCGAAAAACGAAAAGCACGCATTCAACAGGCGCTCGGCTCTGAAGTTCAGAAAGACGATGCATTGCTGCACACACTCGTCTATCTAACGGAATATCCATCCGCCGTCCGTGGCCGCTTCGATCCAACGTATCTGGACCTGCCGAAAGAAATCCTTTCCACTGTCATGCGCCATCATCAGCGCTATTTCTCAGTGTCAAAGCCGGATGGGTCACTGGCTCCGGAGTTTGTCGCTGTGACGAATACCGATGGCGATCCTGACGGGTTGATCGGGCAAGGAAACGAACGTGTTCTCCGCGCGCGATTTAATGATGCGCGCTTTTTTTGGCAGGTGGATCAGCAAAAGAAGCTTTCGGCCCGTGTCGGAGATCTTGCTAAGGTTACATTTCAAGCCAAGCTTGGCAGCTATAAGGATAAAACCGAACGCATCGCTAAACTCGCCGCGCAACTAGCCGCGCAGACAGATGCAGACGAGAACGTCGTTCAAATCGCGTCCTTGCTGTGCAAGTGCGATCTCACGACCGACATGGTCAAAGAGTTTACCGAATTGCAAGGTATCGTTGGCGGCCTATACGCAAAGGCGCAGGGCGAAGGCGAGCCAGTCGCTACCGCGATCTACGATCATTACCGCCCCGTCAATATGGATGACGGCATCCCTCGAACTGTAGAGGGGCAAGTCGTTTCCATTGCCGACAAACTGGATACACTTCGTGAGTCATTCCGCATCGGCCTGATACCTACCGGCACAAAAGATCCATTTGCGCTGCGCCGCGCAGCACAAGGAGTCGTCAAGATTCTCTTCGAGGCGCGTTTGAACTTGCAATTGATGCCGTTGATCGAAGATGTCCCAGCACTTGTGCCGTTCATGCGGGAGCGCATCGAGTTCTACTTGCGCGATGTACTCGGATTCTTCTATGACGAAGTCGCGGCAGTCATGGCGCCCCCCATCACGACATTGGCTGATCTGGCTGACAGAGCGGAAGCCATTCGCTACGTTCGGCCGACTGAAGATTTTGAGCCCTTGGCTGCGAGCTTCAAACGCATCAAAAACATCCTAAAGCAAGCGGGAATCAATTCTGCGCCGCCACCGAAAGCTGATCTGCTTGTTCCAGGACCCGAAAAGGACCTTTATGAAGCGTGGCTTCGTGTCGGAACAGAGGCTCGGGAGAGCGGGTCTTTTCGTGACAAACTCGCTGCCGTTGCCTCGCTACGACCGCAAGTGGATCTCTTCTTCGATAAAATTCTTGTGAACGACCCAAATCCCGCGATTCGCGAGAACCGTCTAGCGCTGTTGTACAGCCTGCTGACTGAGTTCTCCACGATTGCTGACTTTTCCGAAATTGTGACGAAAGGCTTGAACGCCTGAGATTCGAAGCAATGCAACCGAAATCAGGAGACGCAACTTTTAATGAATAAATACGTTTACTCGTTTGGCGGAGGAACCGCTGACGGCGATGGCAAAATGCGTGACGTACTTGGCGGCAAGGGCGCCGGATTAGCTGAAATGAGCAAAGCCGGCGTGCCGGTGCCTCCGGGTTTCACCATCTCCACAGAAGTCTGTAATCTCTTTTTCGATAACGACCACAAAGTGCCTTTAGAGGTGGATGAACAGATCCATCAAGCACTGGCCAAACTGGAAGACCAAATGGGCAAGAAGTTGGGCGGTGTAGACGATCCGCTTCTTCTCAGCGTCCGTTCAGGCGCCAAGTTCTCCATGCCCGGCATGATGAACACCATCCTGAATCTCGGCCTGAATGACAAGACCACTGAAGGCTTGGCGAAGAAGACTGGCAACGCGCGATTTGCGTACGACTGCTACCGCCGCTTCATTCAGATGTTCGGCGAAGTCGCCCTGCACATTGACATGGCGAAATTCGACCATATCTTCGATTCGCGCAAAGCCAAAGTGAAAGCGAAGCTGGATACCGATCTTACGGCTGACGATCTGAAATCAATCATTGCCGATTACAAGAAGCTGGTCAAAAAAGAAACCAAACGCGACTTTCCGCAAGATGCGCGCGAACAGTTGATGCTCGCGCGTGACGCCGTCTTTAATTCCTGGAACACGCCCAAGGCGATCTACTATCGCCGCATGGAAAAGATCCCGGATTCTATTGGCACAGCAGCGAACGTTCAGGCCATGGTTTTCGGAAACATGGGCGATCATTCGGGAACCGGCGTCGGTTTCACGCGCAATCCGTCCACGGGCGAAAAGATCTTCTATGGCGAGTTTCTGGTTAACGCACAAGGCGAAGACGTGGTCGCCGGCATTCGCACGCCGCAGCCGATGGCCGAACTCGAGCAGGTCATGCCCGAAGCTTACACGCAGCTTCGCGAAATCACTACCAATCTCGAAAAGCATTATCGCGACGTCCAGGACTTCGAGTTCACCATCGAAGAAGGCAAGCTCTACATGCTCCAGACGCGCAACGGCAAGCGCACCGGTCCTGCCGCCGTTCGCATTGCCGTAGATATGGTCGAAGAGGGCGTCATCTCCAAGAAAGAAGCCGTACAGCGGGTCGCGCCGAATCAACTCGATCAGCTTCTGCATCCTGTGCTTGATCCGGCCATGCGTAAAGGGCTGCAAAAAATCGCGAGCGGCTTGCCTGCATCACCGGGCGCCGCTGTTGGTCGCGCTGCTTTCTCATCAGAAGACGCTGTTGCCTTGTCTGCGAAAGGACCAGTCGTGCTGGTCCGGAAAGAAACCACTCCCGATGACATTCACGGCATGGACGTCTCGAAAGGCATCTTGACTGCGGTCGGCGGATTGACCAGCCACGCCGCTGTTGTGGCGCGTGGTATGGGCCGCCCGTGTGTTGTTGGAGCTTCATCTGTCGCTGTGGATGAAGCTAAGAAGCAGGCCACTATCCTTTTCGAAGGGCACAAGACCGTTCTCAAGGAAGGCGACTGGATTTCGCTCGATGGCACTTTGGGCGAGGTATATCTTGGCCAGTGCAAGACAAATGAGCCCGATCCAAAATCGCACTACTTCGCCGTATTCATGAAATGGGCCGATGAGTTTCGCGGCAACTTCGGTGTTCGAGCGAATGCTGATATTCCACGCGATGCAAACCAAGCTCGTTTGTTTGGCGCCGAGGGGATTGGGCTCTGCCGTACGGAGCATATGTTCTTCGCCGAAGATCGCATCCCGCATATGCAGGCGATGATCCTTGCGCGGGACGAAAAAACGCGAAAGAACGCACTCAAAAAGCTTTTGCCCATGCAGCGGAAAGACTTCGCCGGGCTTTTTGAAGCCATGGACGGATTTCCGGTCGTGATCCGAACGCTCGATCCTCCGCTTCACGAGTTCTTGCCGAAGCGCGAAAACTTAATGGTCGATATTGCACGCCTGCCTCACGCCAGCTCCAAAGAAAAGAAGGAAATGGCCCAGAGCTACGGTATTGGCGTCGGCGATTTGAAAAAGCATCTGCCCGAACTGCTAAGCCGCGTGGAGGAATTGCACGAATTCAACCCGATGTTGGGACATCGCGGCTGCCGTCTGGGCATTACATATCCGGAAGTGAGCGAAATGCAGGCCCGCGCCATCTTTGAGGCTGCCGTGCAAGTTGCTAAGAAAGGCATCAAGGTGATTCCGGAAGTGATGATTCCGCTGGTCGGCAACGTAAAGGAGCTTGAGAACCAGAAGGCGCTTGTTGTCAAAGTTGCCGACGAAGTCCTTGGGGCGGCCGGCATGAAAGATCTTAAGTACTACGTGGGAACGATGATTGAGATTCCTCGCGCCGCTCTCACGGCCGATGAAGTTGCACGCGAAGCTGAATTCTTCAGCTTCGGCACCAACGATCTCACGCAGACCACCATGGGGCTTTCTCGCGACGATTATACGAAGTTCTCAAAACATTACGAAGAACTCAAAATCTTCAAGGCAGATCCGTTTGCCGTCCTCGATCAGGATGGTGTTGGGAAAGTCGTGGAGATCGCGGTGAAACTGGGTCGCAAGACACGCCCCGACCTTGAAGTCGGCATCTGTGGCGAGCATGGTGGCGAGCCAAGCTCGGTGGAATTCTGCTACCGGGTCGGCATGAACTACGTTTCCTGCTCACCATATCGCGTGCCGATCGCACGTCTAGCGGCAGCGCAGGCAGCCATTACCGGCGATAACAAAGCGGAAGCGCAGCGCACCGCGTGAGCGTCAGGTAGCCTTTTGGGGAGCGCGCACCGCTCCCCAAACAACATTGAATACCTTTGTCTGCAGCCAGCCGCCAATCGCGGAAAGCACGCCGGCGCTCAAGGGATTCAATATAAACGCGCGGCCTATATTCGCAAGCCCCAGAAAAATACACCCCCAATAAAAAATAAAGCCGGTTACAATGCCAATTGGCACTCGATATCGGTCGATCTTACGCCGTGTTCGCTGCGTCAGAAAACCTCCTAGAGCTCCGCCGATAGCCGAACACAGTAGCAAGGCAAACGGCACACCCACCTGAAATTGCGTGCCGACAGTGGCCAGATTGTCCGTATGAGCCTCAATGGTCACCGTTCCCGGCGACTCCGGCACAAATGTTGCGCGTGCCTGAATCTGCCCGGCGGGGATGGTTACCTCCTGGCTGGACAAGTGACCGCGGCCCAATGTAAGCGCTAAGCCCACTTTTCGCGGAGTGCCTGGAGATAGTGTGCGGCCGCCCTCATCGGTCAAGGTGACCAAAACATCGGCGAGATCCACCAGTGAAATCGAAGGCGGGCTCGCCTCCAGCCTGACGTGCGTGATGGGCGGCACAAAACTGATGTTTAGAGCTTTATCTCCTTGGAATGCCGCTGACGGCGAGCTGCCCAGGAATTCGACGGAAACAGTTCCTGGAGTAGTGGACGTAACAGAAGCTTCCCCGAACGGTTGGCCGGCAGGTATTGTTAACGGAGTAGGCGTGAGAGCATGACTGCTATCGAAGATATTCAGCCGTACGTCCTGCGGATAGGAACTAATATCGCCAACGAGAAATGCCTCGACGTTCGCGGCGTCCTTGCCGTCGGCCAAAAAGTTGCGCTGCGGGCTATAGCGCAACGTAATCTGCGGTAGCGGACGTGACGCGTGGAGTTCCGAAGGCAGAGAGGGAGCTACTTTTGATTCCTCGCGAACATTTACGAACTGGCCGCCCGGCAGCATTTCCGGGTTCTTCGCCCAGACGTACATAAGGCCAGTTGCAGGCATGCTGCGCGACACGTGCTTTGTCGACTCTCCCGCGGCAAAATCGACGGCACCGATGCCCAGAACTTTTCCGGACGAAAGCCGCGCTTGAAGAGCGATATGCATCGGCTTTGAAGCCGCTGCCGGCTGATTGGCAGAGTCCAGCAGTTGAATAGTCATATCGCCGGTTTCGCCGGAAGCCAAGCTTCTTTGCCGTATCTGAAGCCCAAGCTTCACCGGCGCCAAAGCGGCAGCTTGCAAGGCAATCGCAAGCGGCATAGCGCACAGCAGTCCCCTCAACCTGTTCATCCGTCACCCCAAAACTCGTATCTCGAAATTCTATCCGCTACACTGCGACCAGATTGAATATTCGCTCGTCAAATGCTATCGAATCGCTCGGAATAGTTGGCCTCCCCGCGCCGGTTCGAGAACTGGCCGCCAGACGCTGGGATGCCATCATTGTCGGGGCAGGACACAACGGACTCGCTTGCGCTGCGTATCTCTCGCGCGCTGGCAAGCAGGTGCTGATGCTGGAAAGCCGAGAACGGATTGGCGGTGCATGCACGATCGAGGAGCCATGGCCCGGTGTCCGCATGTCTCCATGTGCCTATTTGGCGGGGCTGCTACACCCTTTGGTAATCGAAGAGCTTGATCTTCCCACTCGCGGCTTTTCCTGGTCGCCAGCCTCAAACGGACTTTTCATCCCATTCGAAGACGGAACAAGCGTTCAGCTTTACGACGACGAGATGTTGTGTGAAGCTGAAATTCGAAAACTTTCACCGCATGATGTCGCCGGTTGGCGTGCCATGAGCGATGTGGTCCGGCGTTTGCGCGACGCGATTCGTCCTGCGGGCAATAACGATCTATGGATCGGCGGCGCTCCAAGGTCTCAAGAATTGGAAGAACGGATTGGAAACGACGCCGAGGCGCGGCATCTCCTTTTCGACTGGTCGATGGCCGAGTTCGTCGAGCACTATCTTTGCGACGAACGGCTCCAGATTGCGTACTTAGGTCAAGGCGTAATCGGGACAAACGCTAGTCCGTTTGATTCGGGAACGGCATCGATTCACTTCCACCACTCTTGCGGCCGCATGGGCGACTTGCCAGGTGCCTGGGGCTATGTTTCGGGCGGCATGGGCATGGTCTCGTTTTTCATCGCCGATGCTGCGCAGGAAGCCGGCGCCGTGATTGCTTCCGGGGTTTCTGTGGCACAGATCATTCCAGGGGAAGGAGTAGTACTCGAAAGTGGCGAGCGAATTCACGCTCCTATAGTGGTCTCGAATGCCGATCCACGAACTACTCTTCGCTTGCTCAGAAGCGCCGCGGATACGGCTTGGCGCACACAAGTAGAATCGATTCCTATCGAAGGCTGCACATTGAAGCTTAACGTCTGGCTGCGCGAGTTGCCGAATTTTCGCGCCCGTCCGGGTACGCACGAAGTGCATCATTTTGCGCAGATTAATACCCCCTTGACAAAGCAGGAATGGAAGGACGGTTATCAGGCCGCGCGCGAAGGCCGACTCCCGAATCGCCTTTGGACTGAGCTTTATTTCCAAACCGCTCATGATTCTTCCGTAGCCCCCGACGGCACGCACACTATGAGCGTGTTTTCGCAATATGTGCCTTATACCTTTGCTGACGGTAAGACCTGGGATGAGCACCGCGCGGCGGCAAAAAAACTGGCGCTCGATACCCTTGCCATCTTCTGCAGCAATATTCCGGATGCCCTAATCGACGCTGAGCCTCTCGGCCCTCCCGATATCGAAAAACGCGTCGGCCTCACAGGAGGACACATCTTTCAGGGCGAATGCCTTCCTGCTTATATGTGGAGCAATCGTTTGAGTCCACGCACTCCGATGACTGGCGTCTACCTGTGCGGCGCCTGCACCCATCCGGGTGGAAGCGTCATCGCGATCAACGGCCGCAATGCGGCCATGGCGGTCCTTGCGGATATGTCACGCGGGGTGTCGTCTGCAGCAGGCATTTCCGCTTGCGGGTAAAAAAACGAGACGCAAACGATTTTGCGGTAAGCCCGTCCAACCGTCATGCTCCGTCTCATCTTACTGACGGTTTCGATTCGAATGCAAAGATCCGCCACGATAATCTTCAACACAGTTGCAGAGCCCATGCGTCGATGACACTGGCACCGTTTCACGATGGGCGTGTAGAGTTATCTCATGAATACGAGTTCATTCTTAATCGCCCTGGCGGCAACTTTGCCGCTCGAGACGGCGCTTCACTCAAACCCGTTTTAGTTCACTTCGCCACGGCGAAGCGGCAGTAAGGGCTCTAAGGTCTCGCTACGGCCGTGCTTGCGGATATGTCGGCTTCCAGCGGCGCTTCAGCCGCCTGTTGATGATAAAAAGAATGATCGCGACCGGCACAAAAACAATTAACGGCCATTTCTCTTTTACTGAAGTGTCGGCGGGTCCAACCACGAGCTGAGCTGGCATCGAAACGCGCGCGCCACCCGCGTCGACTTCTACCGTGAACTTCCAACTGCCTTCATCCGGCAGCGTAATCGTCGCGCCGTAAAGAAGCTTGTTTGTCGCTTTAGAGTGCGTTGCCGGCACAACTACTTCGACAATTTTGCCGTTGTCCATTCTTTGGAATCGGAGCGTCACATGAGCATCCGAAACATTGCTGTGATCCGCGTTCTGCACCATCACATTCAGATCTGTTTGGCCAACAGTCATGCGATTTGATGGTGCAAACACCGTGATGTCAAATGAATCGACGTGCTGATGCAACAGCACAACAGATCCATCGCCCCATGCCGCTGAGGCAACCATGAAACTAACCGTCAGACATAACGCCTTCACATCATCCCCCGCATTTGCATCGGCTGCAATAGAATCCAGATTCCCGCGGCATAAAGCGCACACGCCACGCTGGCCCACGGCAGAAAAATTTTCAGGCGCTCGACAATCCTCCACGTCACGTACAAACTCAACAACAGCCCGCAATCGAGCATCAGGATTTGTGCCGACTGCAGTTCCCCGGCCGGCACCCATGTGCCCCAACTCGAGAGGAAGTGAAAGGATAGATGCGCCAACCACATTGCAAACCCGATGGGCACTAGCGCAAACGAAAGACGATGCATCAGCTCCTTTGAAGTTGCCAAAGCGGAGGCAACGGCGATTAGAAACGGCAAGATCACAGTGCCGCCCAGGATAAAAGCTGCCACGATCCAAGGCATCGTCCCCGCTCCGAGCCGCGCATGCCAGCGATGTTCCCACATCATTACGGGACCAGTCATTCCAGCCGCATTGATAAACGCACCGAACACGATCAGCAGAGCCAAGGCCGCAAGATCAGTGCGCCGAGATAGTCTTCCGATCGAAGATCTATATGGGTCTTTCATCAAAGTCGCGGCAGGAAATACCGGCAACAGCCCAACGTTGTCGCTCGGGCACGCTTTAACGCAATCTAGACAGAACGTGCAATCCAGATTGCTTTCTTTTTTCGGCTGAAATAGATACAACTCACAGCCGCGTACCTGTTCGTTTCCTCGAATACAGTCATAGGTCCGACAGCTTTTGCAGACCTGCTGGTTTCGCACACGCACCTCACGCGGCGAAATCAAAGAGCTTACAAAATGAAACTGCCCGATCGGGCAAACATATTTGCAGAAGCTCGCGCCACGAAAAATGCCGTCAATCAGCAACACCGACATGAAATAACCGGCGATAACCCACGCCGTCAGCCATGGGCTGTTCCATAAGGCG
>DASREJ010000113.1:0-23685 GCA_035652115.1 Bryobacteraceae bacterium | reverse complement strand
TCACGCGCCAGTTATCGACGGGCAGCTTTCGGAGTAAGTCACTTTGGAACGGTAAAGTAAAACATCAAAGGTCCACCAGGAAAGATTTGTAATTCCTTATCTGAGCATTGCAATGTTTCTAGGAGCAGCAGTTTAACACTGATAGCTAGCCTATTGCTACTGATCCCCGCTGCTACTGGGCTACTAACTTCCGAAGTTCCGCGAGCCTATTGCCCCTTTCCGATATTGACGGTGCTACCAGCATTCGTTTTGGCGTCGTGGCACCACTTGGAGCGCCGGAAATTGTTCTCACTACATTGTAGTAACGTGTAGTCATGGCGGCAGATAACCAGCAACCTGTCTCGTTTCGCACCGATGAGCAGACGCTGCGACAGCTGGACGCGCTGGCCGAGAAGATGGATCGAAGCCGGGGCTGGGTCATCAATGAAGCTCTGGAGTATTATCTGGATCTGCGGCGCTGGCAAATCGAGGAGATTAAGAAGGGAATTGCCGATTCTGAAGCAGGCCGGAGCTTTTCGGAGGAGCAGGTTCAAGAGCACTTCGCAAAGAAAAAGACTAGAGCCTCCAGGTGACCGTTCGCTATTCGGCTCGCGCTTTGCGGCATCTCGAACAGATTCATGAATATGTCGCTCGGGACAAACAGGCGGCTGCGGATGAAACCATTGAAGGTATTCTGAGCGCGGCGCGGCGGTTATTGGTTCATCCCAAGCTGGGCCGGGAGGGCATCGTTAAAGGAACCCGCGAGTTGGTCCACCCGCCGTTTGTTCTTGTGTACCGTATTAAACGGGATGCGATCAGTCTTGAGGCCGTATTTCACGACAATCAACGCTACCATTTTTGATTGACGGTTGGCGGTATTTCTCCAGTTCTCAATTCAAAGTTTCCGGCTTTAGAAAACACGCCGGCGCAGGCGTTCGACGTTAAACTTCGCCGTATCGGCAACCGCCATCACGGCCATCACGCCCGCCTGCACCGGATCTGTTATCACCAGATCCGAAGCATCAGGCACGCTTCCCGCCATATTCAAGCTGATTACCAGCAATCCCTCGCTTCGAACTTCGCGCACCGCAGTCTCAATATCGCCACCCATCAAAGATCCTGCAAGCACCAAAGCGCGTACCCGCGATAACCGCCGCACTGCGCGTACCGCGGCTGCCAGCGCTTGTTCGCCGACGAGAGGAATGGTGTCGACCGATATGTGTTCGCCGCGGATGTTATGGCGATCGGCTTCCGCGATGGCCCCGAGAGCAACCTGTCCTACCTGAGCGCCGCCGCCTACGATAATGATGCGTTTGCCGTAGATCTTCTGAAGAGATTGAACCTGTGCGATGGAACGAACAACGTCAAGCGCTGCGAGGTCGTGGATGAGAACATCGGGCGCGTTGGGCAGATCGAGTTCAAAGTAGACGCGCGTTTCGACAGGCTGGTCTTCAATGATGGATACGGAACGAATGTCGCCGCCATGCCGCGCAATGACTCCACTCAACTGGTGAAGTACACCCGGTCCGTTCACGGTCTGAAGAACCAAGCCTACTCGTTCAGCTTCGCTCAGAGCGCCACCTCATATTTCTTGAGGATCTCGTCCCAGCACCCGCGGGCCTTCAGCAGCGTTTCAATCACTTCACGAATCGCGCCCGAACCGCCGGAGGCCGCGGTTACGGCGGTGGCCGACCGCTTCACTTCGTGACGGGCGTTGGCGGGCGCAAAGGAAAGGCCGACGCGGCGCATGATCACAACGTCGGTGAGGTCGTCTCCGACGTATGCTACTTGCTCGTGACCGACCTGGGCCTCGGCCATAATCTTTTCGAACAACGGAATTTTTTCGATGTGACCCTGAAATACCCATTTCATGCCGACCTGCTGTGCGCGTTCCAAAGTAGCCGGTGAATCACGGCCGCTAATGACACCGGTTTGAATGCCGTACCAATTAAGCCAGCGGAGGGCGATGCCGTCTTGCGAATCGAATGCCTTGCTCTCGACCATGTTGCCGGTGGGCCCCGGCAAGAAAAGCAACCGGCCGTCGGTGAGGACGCCGTCGACGTCCATGAGAAGGACTTTGATGCCTGCCGCGAGACGGTGGAACTCTTCCGGGTTGACGAGGTCGTTGATTTGCATGCGGGGCGGGTCGTCTAAAGCAGGCCTAAAATGTTGCTATTGGACGACAATTTGGTCGAGCGGGTGAGCCAAATCATCCCTCGTTATAGCATGCTGGAACCCGGTGACCGGGTTGGGGTGGCTGTCTCCGGCGGAGCAGATTCCGTCGTTCTTTTGCACGTGCTGCATCGGTTGGTAAGCAGCTTAGCGATTCACTTGATGGTGTTGCATGTGAACCATGGCTTACGTGGCGCGGAGTCTGACGAAGACGAGCAGTTTGTGCGCGGGCTGGCCGGCACGCTGGGGCTTGAATTTGTTTCGACGCGCGCCGAACCGGGACCGGGAAATTTGGAGCAGGAAGCGCGATGGGCTCGCAGAGAGTTTTTCTTGAAGTGCCGCGAGCAACATGGGCTTCAAAAAGTGGCGCTGGGGCACACGCGCAGCGATCAAGCCGAGACGGTCCTTTATCGGTTCTTGCGAGGTTCGGGCATTGCGGGATTAGCAGGGATGCGGCCCGTCACCCCAGAGGGTTTTATCAGGCCTCTGCTCAATACGAGCCGGGCCGAGGTGCGGGCGTGGGCTGCCGCGCAGGGGCTGGCATGGCGAGAGGATTCTTCGAATGGAAATGAGGAGTTTGCGCGCAATCGGCTACGCAACAGCGTGATGCCAGCGCTTGCTCACGAGTTCAATTCCAATCTGGAGGGAATTCTGGCAGGCGTGGCGGATGTGGCTGCGTCAGAAGAAGCATATTGGCAATCGCAAGTTGAACCGTTATACCGAAAGATAACCAGGAAAGACGACTTAGGACTTCTCTTGCCCGTCAGTGAACTGATAAACAATCACCTGGCATTGCAACGGCGGCTTATTCGACGCGCCATCAACGATGTCCGCAGCGACTTACGCTCGATCGACCTGCGGCACGTGGATGCAATCCTTAAAATCTGCCGGTCTGAACAAGGCCACGAGCGAAGCGTAATTCCTGGCGTAGATGCTCTCCGGTCGTTTGGATTGTTGCTCTTAGCAAAGCCTGGGCAACTAAATGCCGGGCCGCGCAACTACTGTATTGAGATTAGTTTCGATCAGAAGCTGGAATTGCCCTTCGGCGCGGGCACAATCGAGTTGTCCGTCGTCCAGTTAAATCCTGAAAATTGTGTTAACTTCAAGAAAGAGTCACAGTTCCCTAGAAAAGAAGTTGCTGATTTCGACTTTGAGGTTCTAACGAATCGCGGTTCGGTTACTCGCTTGCAGATTCGAAATTGGCGCCCGGGTGATGAGATTCTTCGTCCCGGTCACCACAATCCGGAAAAGATCAAATCTCTATTTCAGGAATATCAAATATTGTTGTGGAAGCGCCGGCATTGGCCGGTTGCGGTTGTGAACGATGAGGTAGTTTGGGCGCATGGTTTTGGAGCGGCTTCTCCTTATTTGCCAAGCCCGAACAGCCGCACCCTGGCTAGGCTTTGTTACTGGCCGGGCGGTGAGGTCAGGGAGCTTTGAATCGAAAGACATCCTATAGACGTCTTTCAATATGAGAGTGCCGGGTCTGTAAGCTCGGGCCGGCCGAGGGTTGGCCGGCAGAAGGTGATCAATGAGTTCTAATATCAAGACCGCTGTTTTTTGGGTGGTCATCATTTGCGCCGTTGTTCTGGTGTACATGGCTGTCAAAACCGGTCGAGGTCCGACGCCTCAGAACATGTCAGTTTCCGAGTTCGTGAATACAGTCCAGGAAGGAAAGATCCGGGACGTAACGATCACAGGCACGGATGCGCAAGGCTCCTTGACAGACGGCAAGACATTTCACACCGTAATTCCGCCTAACTATCCCGAAATCTACAAGATGATGCAGGATAAGGGCGTCCGGTATAGCTGGAAGGACACGACCGGAAGCGGCTGGATTGGCATCCTGTTTAACGCTGTGCCGGTATTGATTCTGCTGGGCTTGTGGATCTTCATGATGCGCCAGATGCAGAGCGGCGGCAATAAAGCGCTCAGTTTCGGGAAAAGCAGGGCGAGGTTGCATTCCTCCCAGCAGAAGAAGGTCACATTCAAGGACGTGGCCGGGGTGGAAGAAGCCAAGGAGGAGTTGCAGGAGATTATCGAGTTTCTGCGTGAGCCTCAGAAATTCCAGAAACTGGGAGGGCGCATTCCCAAAGGCGTGCTGCTCATTGGGCCTCCTGGAACGGGTAAGACTTTGCTGGCGCGAGCAATCGCCGGTGAAGCAAACGTGCCGTTCTTTTCGATCTCCGGCTCTGACTTTGTGGAGATGTTCGTCGGCGTGGGCGCGAGCCGCGTGCGGGATTTGTTTGAACAGGGCAAAAAGAATGCGCCTTGCATTATCTTCATTGATGAAATTGACGCCGTTGGACGGCATCGTGGCGCCGGTCTTGGCGGCGGTCACGATGAACGCGAGCAGACGCTGAACCAGTTGCTGGTGGAAATGGATGGCTTCGAATCGAACGAAGGAGTCATTCTGGTGGCGGCAACGAACCGGCCCGACGTTTTGGATCCGGCTTTGCTACGGCCTGGCCGTTTCGACCGGCGCGTTGTGGTGGACCGGCCCGATGTTCGCGGCCGCGAAAGCATCCTGAAAGTTCATACGAAAAAGACCCCTCTAGGCGACGATGTCGACCTGACGCTAATTGCCCGAGGAACGCCCGGATTTGCGGGAGCTGATTTAGCGAATCTGGTGAATGAGGCGGCGCTTGTTGCGGCCAGGCAGAACCGCAAAGTGGTCACTCAATACGATTTTGAGTTGGCCAAGGACAAAGTGCTGATGGGTGTTGAGCGCAAGAGCATGATCATCAGCGACAAGGAAAAGCGCATGACGGCCTACCACGAAGCAGGGCACGCTTTGGTGGCCGCCCTTTTGGAGCACGCCGATCCGCTGCACAAAGTGACCATCATTCCGCGCGGCATGGCGCTCGGCTTGACGATGCAACTGCCGCTCGACGACAAGCTTTCACACGATAAAGACTATTTGGCAACCCGGCTTGCGATCCTGATGGCGGGGCGCATTGCGGAAGAAATTTTCCTCCACCAGATGACGACGGGCGCCGGTAACGACATTGAGCGAGCCACCGAGATGGCCCACAAGATGGTCTGCGAATGGGGCATGAGCGAACTCGGGCCACTCAGCTTCGGCAAGAAGGACGAGCAGATCTTCTTAGGCCGCGAAATCGCACAGCATCGCGATTACAGCGAAGCGACGGCGATTCGCATCGATGAGCAGGTGCGCAAACTAGTTGAGGACGGCTATAACACGGCCAAGAAGATCATCGAACAACGTTCCGAAGCCTTAGTGCGGATTGCGGAAGCGCTGCTCGAGCGCGAAGTGCTGGATGGCGCGGAAGTGATCGACCTCATTAACGGCAAGCCGCTCGGAAAACTTGTTTCCGGACCGAAGACCACAACGCCTCCGGACGGCGGGACAGTTATCGCTCCTCATCCCACAACCAATATTCCTGGTTTGATTGGTGGGGAGAGCCCGCAGCCGGCGTGAGTTTTGGCAGAATCCCGACCTTTCCCGTTTATCTTTTCGACGTAGACGGCACCCTGGTTGACTCCGCAGCAGACATTTGCGGAGCCATCCAGGGTGTTCTTGCATCCACGCACCAAAATGACGTTCCCTTTGAGCTGTTGAAACGCTATATTGGGCGGCATCTGACGGACCTCTTTGCAGATCTCTTCCCGGATTACACAACAGAGCAGATCAACACCTTCATTGAGGAGTACCGGCGAATCTATCCGGCACGCAAACACGCGTCGACCAAAGCGTATCCGGGCGTGAAATCTGTCTTGTCGCGGTTACCGGGAAGAAAAGCCACGGCTACAACGAAAGGCACCCCGACTACACGGCTCATCCTTGAGATGTTCGAGCTACTGCCTTATTTCGATCACGTGCAGGGCACGGACGGCTTCCCCGCGAAACCGAATCCAGACGTTATTTATAAATCTCTGGAAGCGCTGGGAGCAAAGCCGCAGGATTGTCTTTTCGTGGGCGACTCGGTCGCCGATATGGAAGCGGCGCAGCGAGCCGGAGTGCGATCGTGCGCGGTCACTTATGGATATGGCAGCCGCGAGGAATTGGCGCGCTGGAATCCGGATTTCTGGATCAAGGATTTAAGCGAATTACTCGCCGAAAACGGGCACTAACGCCGAACTGTAACGGTCAAAGGACCTTCCAGCTTAAAGGTAAGTACCGTCTCTGACGGGATCTTGACCTGCTGGCCGTGGGTGAGCGCCGCGCTGCCAAACCCCGCCCCGCCGCCCACCGCAGCTCCAATGCCGGCTCCCTTCCCGCCACCAGCAAGTCCTCCGATTAATGCGCCAGCAGCAGCTCCGATACCGGTTCGCACGCCGGTTTGTTTGCCGCGGCCTTTGCCTTGTTCCCCGTAGACGCTGCTATCCACCGGATAGCCTTTCCCGTGATACATGATGCCGGCCACACGTATTTCCAGCTCCGATGAGCCCTTGATGCGTCCGGCCGATTTCGATTGCGCAACCACTAGATCGACCGATGACCCCGCGGGAACGATGACCCGATTGCCATGCGTCAGGGGAGCGTAAAGCGAACCTCGGAACGTCTGGCCGGGTGCGGCGTTCTTAGAGTCAATCGCGTCGATGGTCCGAACCGAAAGAGTTGTTCCGGCGGGAAATGTGACGGTGACCGGCTTCGGCGGCGGAGGAGGCTCAGTGGAAGCCGCGGGCGGTGGGGCAGATTGAGCAACCTGAGCAGGTGCAGGCGTCTGGTCAGCAGGCGGCTGAGCCGGCGCGGCAGACGTAGACGGAGGATTGGCGGATGCCGTTGCCGGGGGCGGGACTGCAGCCGTAGGAGTTGTGGACGCAGCCGGTGCGGGTGTGGCATTGCCGGCGTTCGGAAGCTGGGCCGCGGCGGCGTTTCCATTAATGGTCATCTTGTCGTTAACGCCATGAACGCCAGATGTTCCGTTTGCAATCCTCATCGCTTCCAGCGCAACGTCGGACGTGGGAACATCGCCGCTGAGGGTCACAACGCCGTTTTGCACCGCGACCCCGATACTGGCCGGCTTAGTAAGTGCATCGGCGTACAGTTTGGATTGGATGTCTGTGATGATTGTCTGATCGCTGGCGGGTTTCGGTCCACACCCTGCGGTAATTGCAAGAGCGCCGGCTATTGTGGCAAAAGCAATTTTTTGTCGAAGCATGCTTTCCCTCCTTTGCTAAGAGCACCTAGAATGATCGAAAGATACAATTTAAATTAGGTCGCATGCAAGATACAGCCACCGCTCCTTCCGCGAAGGCGGAAAAGAGCGTTCAACCGAAACGTGAACCAGCACGGAACAGTATCGCAGAATGGGCTGTAACCATTCTGCTGCTGTTATTTGGAACGACGACCCTGGTGCAGGCGTTCGTGATTCCGACCGGTTCAATGGAAGACACGCTGCTGATTGGCGACCACCTGCTTGTCGACAAGCTGGCGTACTCGCCGACCGGCACTGTCAGCAGGTATCTGCTGCCCTATGAACAGCCAAAGCACGGGGACATCATCGTTTTTCATCCGCCGCACGATATTACACAGACGTATGTGAAGCGTGTGATTGGAATTCCCGGCGACCATATCAAGATGGTGAATCGCATTGTTTACCGAAACGGCGTGCGGCTGAATGAACCGTATGTCGTCAATAAGTTTCCCTACGACCCGAGCCGCGACAATTTTCCCGGCGAGCCGAGCCCGTTTGCCGAGGGTCTGCAGGCGCAATTGCAGCGCGACATGCTAGAGAATCACGTGGTGAATGGCGAGGTGGTAGTGCCACCTAACAGTTATTTCGCGATGGGGGACAATCGCGACAATTCGCTCGACAGCCGGTATTGGGGATTTGTGCCCCGCGACTACATCATCGGCAAACCTCTGTTGATCTATTGGTCGTACAAAGCTTCCACAGAAGATCTGGCCGGATCTACCGTAGGTTCGCTAATTAGCCACATGGTCGATTTGGGCGAGCACTTTTTCTCGCGCACGCGCTGGGATCGCACGTTGCACGTCATTCGAGGGTTTCCGGACTCACGGCTCGGCAACCAGCCGCTACCGCTCAATAAAGGCAACCCCAGTCCGTAGGCGGCGCTTTCAGCAATCCATAGTTAGCGATCTACACTAGGTAGGTCGATGGGAAATCACAGATACGGCTTGATCATGGCCGGAGGCCGTGGCACGCGCTTTTGGCCACGCAGCCGCAGACGGAGCGCCAAACAAGTTCTGAAATTCTTTGGCGATCGAACTTTAATTCAACAGACAGTGGACCGCTTAGCGGGCGTGTTGGAGCCGGCACGCATCTGGGTTCTGACGAATGAACTGCTGCAAGCGGAAATTCGAACGCAATTGAGCGGCGTGCCGCGGCAGCAGGTATTTGCCGAACCAGCACAACGCAACACAGCTCCCTGTATCGCCTTAGCGGCTCATATTCTGCACGAGACAGATCCCGATGCGGTGATGGGCGTGTTTCCGGCCGATCATCTGATTCTCAAAGAATCGCGATTTCGAAATTTCGTCAAAGCCGCTTTCAAGGCGGCTGAAACTCACGATGTGGTGGTTTTGGGCATTCAGCCACGCTGGGCTGAAACAGGATACGGGTACATCGAATTCCCCCGCAACACGATACCAGGGAAATTACAAGCAGTGCCTGTTGCCAGTTTTCGGGAAAAACCCGACGCAAAGGTTGCGAAACGGTTCGTAGAACGCGGCAACTTCCTCTGGAATGCCGGCATGTTCTTTTGGCGCACCTCAGTGGTGCTCGAATTGGTGCGGAAATATCAGCCCAAGACGGCGACGTTACTGGCGAGCTTGCCACCGGTCAAAAGCAAGAAGTTTATTCCCACGCTGGCAGACGCGTACCCGCGCTGCGAAAACATCTCGATCGACTACGCGATTTTGGAAAAGGCTGCGAAAGTCGCGGGGATCGCAGTCGATGATATTGGTTGGAATGACGTCGGGAGCTGGGAAGCTGTCTATGATCTTGCCGCGAAAGATACAAACAAGAACGCGGCTCGCAACAGCCTAGTTGCCGAAGCGAGCCGTGGAAATTATATCGATGCGGACAAGTTAGTCGCTCTGGTTGGCGTTGAGAACTTGATTGTTGTAGATACCCCCGATGCGCTTCTTATAGCCGACCGCTCCAAAGCACAGGATGTCGGCAAAATCGTGAAGGCACTAGAGAGCAAACCAGAACAGGAAGAGCTGCTTTAAGAACTTCTATCAGTGCATATGGCTGAACAGAAACCAGAGAATAATCAGTCCACCTGGAACTCCGAGCAACCAAGCCAGAAGATACTTCATAAAGTTATTTCTCCTCCTGCCAACCTATTAGCAAGCAATAGACCAACTTGTTTGCGAGGTAACTCCATTGCGCTTTGTCAACAACTTACCTGTTTCCACTGACGAAGTAATAAGGTGTGCCAGGAAAAATTTCCCGAGTACCGACTTCAATACTTACTCTTCGCTTGAGATAAGTTCGCGGCCGATCTGCTTGTGTGCTGCTAATTTTGAAGTGATTTTGCGCAGGTACTTGTAGAGAGTGAATTCAAGCGATAAGCACGAGACCTTTCCGATGGCTCCATTGCTTTTGGAAACTTTAGACGAAAGGGATTGGCCGCGTCGAGTACACAGATCCGGGCATGTGCAAAATCACATCCTCAATCTGGATAAAAGCTCTTGGAACCCGCCTAGGAGACTGATATGCCAGATCACGTTGTCGAGCAGGGCGATTGCATGTCGAGCATAGCGAAACAATATGGCTTCGATTGGCAGACGCTCTGGGATCATTCCAGAAATTCTAAGTTGAAGCAAGAGCGGAAGGACCCCAACGTGCTATTTCCCGGCGATACGGTGTACGTGCCTGATCTCGAATTGGGCCAGGAGGAGTGTGCGACGGACAAACGGCATTCCTTTAAGTTGAAAGGCGCCCCGTGCAAGCTGAGGTTACGTTTGTTGCTCAACGATAAGCCCCGCGCCAATGCCAAATACATTTTGGACATCGATGGCGAGCTCATCAACGGCCAGACGGACGGCGATGGCTGGCTTGAACAGCCGATATCGCCCGATGCGAAAGAAGGCAAACTGACGCTACCGGATACGAACGACGAGTATCCGCTGCTGCTAGGCCACCTCGACCCCATTGACTCAATCAGCGGGATCAAGAGCCGCCTGAGCACTCTCGGGATTTACAAGGGAGCGGTCGATAACGAGATGAACGATGGAGTACGCCAAGCCATCGCAGCGTTTCAGAAACGGCAACAATTGAAGCAGACCGGTCAACCGGATCAGCAAACGAAAGACGCCTTGAAGTCTGCGTATGGAAGTTAAATTGATTGTGAAAAATAATATGCGTTGGCTTAGTGTTGCAGTCACTTTATTCGTTTGTTCTTACTTGCCACTAAGCGGTCAAACAGAATTTCAAATCCCAAAAGGAGAAAGCATGCGCATCGATCTCGATCATGTCAGCTTCGAATTGCCGCGTGGCTTTGTGGACAAAACAGCCTATTCGTTCCAAACACGCGATCAGGAAGACGAGCTGATAGTTAGTTTCGGCGCTCGGCCTCCAGAAGCAACGGACCTTGCGACTATGTTCGCTCTGCGGAAGTCGAATATAGACATCATCATCGCCGGGCAAACTGAAATGGGAGAAGAATCCGATACTCGGCTCGACGGGCTACCCGCGCGGATGTTTTGGTGCCGTTTTGAAGATGGCGGCGTTTTGTACGAATCCAGCTTAGCTGTAGCTCTTCCTATGCCGGACACGTACGTACAGATTTCGTACATTTACAAGGCCAAGGACAAGCAAGCGCGCGAGCGCTTTCACCATATTCTCCAAAGTGTCGTGCCCGCGCGCGGCAAAGTTGACAGCGCTGCAGCGCCAGGTTATGTGCGGCGCTGGGCAGAACGTATGACCTTGGAAGTGCCGTCAACCCTGATTCCTCCTCACGTCTATGAGTTCGTGTCGCAAGATAGGCAATTTCAACTCGCATTGTATTGGTTCGACTCCTCCGATGAAGAACCGACGCAAAGCGAGGACACCGCCGAAGATGAGTCAACAGGAACCGTTAGTAACCGCGCAACCGAAACCGTACAAGTTGGAAAAGGCTCGGCTTTAGTCGTCTCGTATGTATTGACAAAAAACGATGGTGTTCATGCAACTCAGGAATCGGTGCGCCGGGCTTACCTATCCCTGCCAACAATAGCCCGCGTCCATCTTGAAGCCCGGGGGCCATTGGCTCGGTCGACCGAACTGGATGCCATTCTAAATCGCTGGATTCAAAGTTTTCAATCGCGGTGATCGATGCCTGAGCTTTGCAGACAAGGCGACAACACTTGCAACACCCGTAAAGTGCCTATCATATTTGTGCCAGGTGTAATGGGAACGCGCCTGAAATTCTCACGCAAGAAAAAGAAAGTAGCGGTCACATATTACTGGGACCCCGACAGCAAAAGGAAAATGGCTGTTTGGGCGTTGATGAGCGCGGAAGCCATGCGCGACGCACTTTGGTTTAACCGGGACGCTGAAGTGATGCTGGATTATGACGGTTCCGACACCAAACAAGAAGACCGCGGGTGGGGCGGACCTGCCAAGAGTTACTATCGAGACTTTCTACTGTTCTTGGAGGACCTAAACAGCTCACTGTGTGCAACCTGCCCTGTGTATGCGTGTGGCTACGACTGGCGGCAGAGTAACAAGAATTCGGGGTCCTTGCTTGACTCGACAATCATAGCTGTCTTAAAGAAAGAGAGCGCGGAAAATTTCATCCTGATCACCCACAGTATGGGGGGATTAGTCACGCGATCGTGCCTTTCTCGGTCCAACTATGCAAGCAAGTGTCTTGGAGTCATTCATATTGCTCAACCCGCTCAAGGCGCTGTGAAATTCTACGCGATGATGTACACGGGCGCTCTTTTGGGTGTCGACACACCGGGCAAAAGCATCGGTGATCGCGCATTCGTCAAGATCCAGGGCGATACGGCACAGTCTTTCGCCACAATCCTCAGCGGTATGCCAGGACCTTGCGAGCTGATACCAACTAATAATTATGAAGCTCCATCTAAAGGGCCATGGTTGTGGGACGACCGCGGTCCACCATCGCCGCCATATGGCAGTACCCCTTGGAGACCGCCGGTCTTCCGCTGGTATCTCGATCCATCGAGTCCTCCTAACGTTTTTTGGTCTCTAGCGAGAGTAAAAAGCACGCCTAGTCCAGCAGATGACTTGAAAGCGCGCATTCAGGAGTCTGAGCTGTTTCACGCGGAGCTCGGGATGTGGAAGCATCCGAATACCTGGAGCATATACAGCACCGACCTCGAAACGGATACAAGTACGCGCTTTAATGGTCATTCAAAAACGCCGCACGGGGTGGAGCGAGTGCGGACTCTTTCCGGCGATGCAACGGTTCCGGCGGGCAGTGCGAGTTCGCTACTTACTCCCGGCCAAACCTCTCTTGATGAATCCGGCGATGAGCTACTTACGAAACCATGGCTGCGGCAAGTCGAGTTGAAGGATGTGGAGCACGGCGCCGCCTGCAATAACGTAAAAGTTCAAACGATTGTCAAGACGATGCTGCTTCTCAGCCTACGGTGCCTGCAGGTTGCGGACAACGACGTGGGAGCGGACGGAACCAGCGAGGCAGTAGCACAAACAGATGGTTCAAGTCGGAGCGCTCAAGATATGCCCGGCGCTATGGCAAACAACGCAAGCACTACATCACCCTCCAACGGCACGGTAGCATCCAATTCCGACAGTGTTTCCTCGAGCGATCATCCGCCGGATCCTAGCGACTGGAACACCGATGACGATAATTCCGCGATCGCGTGATTGAGTACTATAAGAACTTCTTCTTGAAGTTAACGTGCCGCCGGCGCGCAATCTCCATCAGCCGGTCAAATTCCGCTTCGTTGTGAAGATTGCTCAGAAGAAGGTCGTTGACAAAGTATGGGTAAGCGAAAAAGCCATTCTCAATGCTGTAGCCTAAAACCCGCAAAGCAGAAGCACGATCCCCCAAGGCGGCAAACGCCTGTCCAACCTTGTAAATTGACTCCGGATCGCCAACACCGCGTTCTCTAATTCTGCTTTCCGCATCGTGCAGAAGTTCGAGACCTTGCGGCGTCTGATGCCGTAGACCGTAGCTCAGAGCCTTTCCAATCTGCGCTTGCAAGATTGATCTATCCAGTTCAAATGCGTGGTCGAAATAGGCTTGCGCAGTGTTCCAATCCGACTGGTAATATGCCGTGAATCCGCGGTAAAAAACGATGAACGCGGAATTGGCGTCTCGCGGCAGGCTCTGCAGAAACCGGTCATATTGGCCAAGATAAAGATAGCTATTAATCGCCGAGCTGTTCAGTTTGACGCCGGGATCGAGTTGGCGCGCCCGTTCAGCCTCCGACACTGATTCCCGCAAGGCACCCGCGAACCGATATGCGTAGCCCAATTCCCAATGCGCCTCCGCATGGTTTGGATTTGTCTCAAGCGCCTTTCGCAATAGCGGGACAGCCTGTTCAACGCGGTTTGTGTCAGTAAGCATGTTCGCCATATAAACACGTGTCTCAATCTGAGTTGGCTGAAGCGATAGGGCGCGTTCATAAGCCGCTTCGGCTTTGCGGTATTTTTCGCGGCCGCCAAATTGAAATGACGCGATGGCGTTATAGGAGCGGCCGAGATGAGCCCAAGCTAATGAGTAAGCCGGACTGATTTCAACCGATTTTGTGAGCATGTCGACCGCGAGTTGAAATTCGTTTCTGGAGTAAAGATCGACGCCTCGCAGATAGTATTCGTACGCGAGCGGATCAACAGGACGCCCAGCTTTGAGTTGCTCCGCTTCAAACGGTGAAAGGCTGAGCTGCATTTGTTTCACAATCTCGCGTGCAACATCGTCTTGAACGCTTAGCAGCTTTTCGTACTTCAGATCGAAGGCTTGTTTCCAAAGAATTCGCTGTGTCTTCACGTCGATCAGTTCGGATGTGATTCGTAAGTCATTTCCGTCCCGAACAAAATCTCCTGTGAGCAGCGTGTCGACGTTCAATTCCGAGCCGACCTTTTTGACGTCGATTGCTCGATTTCGATATTGCTGAACAGCCGATGAGGGACGCACGGTGAGCGCACTGACGTAGCTGAGCTTCGTGATGATTGCATCGGGCAGGGAAACTCCGAGAAAGTCGCTGCCGGCATCCTGTCTCAGGTTTTGGAACGGAAGAATTGCAAGGCTCCGCGGCGTTCGGAGGGATTGTAATTCAAGAGACGGTCTTTGATGCCATATGTAACCCAGCGCGGCGAGCGCAATCATCAAGAGAACGGCGAGCGTTATGACCACGCGCTGCCGGCGTAACCACAACAGAGAACCCGTATTTCGTTCGGGCGGCATCTGGACTTGTGGGGAAGGGCGGCTCCACTCCTCCGGCAAAGGCGCATCGGCAATCGTGCGCGCTTGAGATTGCTCGGATTGTAACGAAGTTTCGACTGTTGAGGACTCTTTTATCCGCCGCTCGACAGGAGCAGCAAAGCGATATCCCTTGCTCGCGACTGTGACGATGTAACGATCCTGACCGGGACTTTCGCGAAGCGCCCTACGGATCGTTGAGATCTGTTGAGTGAGATTGGACTCCTCTACAAAACTGTCGGGCCACAAGGCCTTCATCAGCTCTTCTTTGAGGAGCAGCCGGCCGCCACTTTCGACTAGCACCAGTAGCAGGTCGTAAGTCTTCGGCGTCAGGGCAACGGGCTTGCCACCCTTTAACAAAAGGTGCCGGACCGTGTCCAGGACGAAGTCTCCAAACTCGTATCCGTTCGTTTCCTGCCTTTTCGGCTTAGACGCCTCGCCTGCACTCATCGGTTCGGCAGGTAAGTCCTGCATTACGGGAACTCCCCAGCGGTAAGACACCGGCTCTCACGCACAGGCCGTTACTGATGCAGATACGATGCTCGTCACCAATTTGCGCAATCCGCTTTCCCCACAATCGGACTGCTGACGGAACCTGCTAACGGCCTAGCGGAAGTCGTTCATTCGTTTACTCTAACAGTTTCCTAACTTTTTGAGACTTCCTTTACCCACTCTTCAGCGGCCTCTAAGGACTTCCAGCCGCATCATCGCCGATTATTCATTTAGTCGTGAACGCTAAGCAGCCCGACTTGGCGCGATTTAGCAACGCGATCCCAATTTCGTTTCTTAGGAAGTTCTTTGTGCGTACCGCAATCGTGATCGGCGCGAGCATGGCCGGGATGTTGACAGCCCGAGTGCTTGCCGAAAAATTTGATTCTGTCATCATTCTCGAGCAAGACGAACTACCCCACACTCCCGCGTCTCGCCCCGGGCTGCCACAGGCCAGGCACCTTCACGCGCTTTTGCCACGCGGCCTAGAAATCATCGAGAGCCTTTTTCCAAAGATTCGAGCCGAACTGATTTCTGCGGGCGCCGAGATATTGGACGTGGGTAACGACATCGCATGGCTGACACCGCAAGGGTGGGGAATTCGGGGTAAATTTGGGCTCGAAGCTATCTCGTTTACGCGAGACCTGCTCGATTGGGCGTTGCGACGCCGGCTCATTCAGTTTCCGAATATTCAAATTCGAGATAGAGCGACGGTTCAAGCGTTGCTCGGAAGTCCCAAACGCGTTGAAGGCGTACGCTGGCGTACAAAGAATGGAAATAGCCATGAGATTGGGACAGCCTTGCGGGCGGATCTTATTGCGGTGGCGACGGGCAGGAACGCAGCGGTTCCGCAGTGGTTGGAGTGGCTCGGGCTACCGCAGCCGGTAACGAAGAAGATCACCGCGCATATCGGGTACGCGAGCCGGCTATTGGCCCGTCCTGCATGCTTGGATGGCGCGTGGAAAGCAATATTGCTGCAAAGTGCTCCACCGGAGCAGACGCGGGGTGGCCTTCTTTTTCCGGTGGAAGGCAACCGCTGGCTTCTGACACTGTTAGGCGGAGATGGTGATTATCCACCTGCCGACGAGGCCGGATTTCTTGAGTTCGCGCGCAGTCTCCGAAGCCAGGCGTTGTACCAGGCGATCAAAAACGCACAGCCGCTCACGCCAATTATCAGTTATCGCGCCACCGAGAACCGGCTCCGGCATTACGAACGCCTGAATCCGTGGCCGGAGCGGCTGATTGTCGTCGGGGATGCCACGTGCGCGTTTAATCCCGTTTACGGGCAAGGAATGACCACGGCGGCGCTTGCCGCCGAAGAGTTGCGGCGGCGTCTGAAGCATTATTCAACTAGTCTTGATGGTTTCGCCCGCCGCTATCAGGAAAGCTTGGCTAAGATCAACTCGGCGCCGTGGACATTATCAACCGGCGTCGACCTGCGGTTTCGAAGCGTCGAAGGAGCGACAGCGAACTTCGCCACAAAGCTTATACACCGCTACATAGACCAGGTTCTCCGGCTCAGCACCAAGAGCCGCTACATTCGCCGGAGATTTCTGGAGGTGCAGGGAATGCTCAAACGCCCGGAAGCGTTATTTTCTCCAGCGGTCTTTTTGCGAGTTCTCGGTCAAATGGTCCGTCCGAATTCGCAGTGTCATAAGAGAACAATATCCAGATTGGATTTGAAGCAAGCGGCCTAGCTGCGAAAAAACGCGCCGAGCAGACCGCACGCAAGCACGAAAGATGAAGAAAGAACAAGTGAATAACCTGCTTTTCCTAACCTCGGGGACGGGGTTCGAAACAAAACTTGGCAACCGCGACATTGAAGCCAAAGCGAATGACCGAATGCTGATAGAAGCTGTCTTGACACCTCACGAGTGCCGCGCGAAGCAACTGCTGGAACAAGTAGATGACGACAGGCGCGAAATTGCGCGTCACATCATGCAGATCTTTATGCACGATGATCCTATCCCCGAGCAAGAGTTGGCCAATGATCGCTCTCTAGCAACGTTCGTTGATGCCCTTGAAGCCGAGGAATTGGATTGAAAAGCTAAGCTCCGGCAGCCACCGCTTTCAGCTTTCGAACCAAACTCCCCGATGCAGACCCTTTTTCGAACACTTCGTCCACGAGCCCTGTTTCCGTGCGGCTTGCGAGACGCATCGGATTAGCGCCGGTTAGCAGAAAGAGATGGATAGCAGAATTGAGCGTCTTCAGATCGCGCAGCAGGCGAAGGCCCGATTCTTCGGTCGGGAAGCGGAGATCGACGATAGCGCAATCCGGGTGTTCCGTTCGAGCGATCGCAAGCGCCGATGCGGGATCGCTTGCCTGCACGGTCTCAAAGCCACTTTGCTCAAGCAGCAGACAGCGAATTGCAAGTTGATCTAAATCGTCGTCGGCAACAAGGATCTTCATGATGCGAAGAATTAAAACTTAGCGGGCGAACGTAATTTGTGCAATCGCCATGCGTGGGAGCGCCTGATTCCAAGTGTCAGGAAGACTATCAAAGGGCAGGCGAAAATTGCGCGTTTCGCCGGGTTTTAATGGAGCGCTCTTTGACTGGATGATGGGCACGCGTTCCCTATATACTTCGCGGCCATTGACGCCACTGAACAGACAATAGACATCAATGGATTCCACCGGGCGGGGACCGTTGTTTGCAATTTTTCCCTCGACTTCCACCACCTGTTGTTTCATGAAGTTCTCGGTCGCCTTCATAGACACGTCGCTCAACGCCAGGTTGGGAAGATAGGCTTTGGCCTCCGCCGAAGCAACGGGTTGTAATGGAGACTTCGCCGGCGTGCGAGCAAGGTAAATTCCTCCAGCAATCACACCTATCAGCACCACGACCGCAACTATAAGGAGTGAAACCGGAATTCTGCTGCGAGTTGCCGATGGTGAAACCATGTCTTAAGGCAAGTCTAGAACACGGCGCGTCGTTGCCTCTTCCCGAGCCTGCGCCCAGCGCGACGAAACTACCGGCGGCGGCGCAGCGCCGATTTAGCGGCAGATTTCTTGGCCGCCGACTTCTTGGCTACTGTCTTTTTGGGGGCAGATTTTTTCGCCGGTCTTCTTGCCGAAGAGCTCTTCTTCTGAGCGGATTTTTTCACTGCGGCTTTTTTCTTTGCGGGTGCCTTTTTTGCTGGACTTTTTTTGGCGGCGCTCTTTTTGGCCGGAGCCTTCTTCGCGGACGATTTTGCGGCGCTCCCATTTGCAGCACCCTTCGTCTTTACAGCACCCTTCGCGGCCTGGCCAGCAGACGAGCCTCGCCTGCGATGGCCCCCGCTCCTTGACGCCTGGGCGGTTTGAGCACTGACGAGTTTATTGAAATTGCTGCGCTCACCCCCTGCCGTTTCCTCCTGATAGACAAGTGCGAGTTTGCGCTCGTCGAATTTCTGGAAGAACTCATCCCAAGTAATGTGTTGCAGGCTTTCTTCGCCGCTATATCCGGGGAAATCAAGCCTTAGCATGCCGATATCGCCTTCGTCGCCGGTGCCCTTTACACACGCGGGCTCGGCGCCCCGTTCTTCCGCCCAGCGCCGGATCTCTTCATGGTCTTCAGTTGTCTTGGAAAGATTAGCCATATCCTCTGCTTCCTTATTCATCGGCAACGTTGTTGCTTGAACAAGATGTCCTGTAGTTAGATCGCGCGAAGATGAACTCGTTTCTTTTCGAGGGGGTGAACACGGAAACGCATTCGGGTGAGAACGCGCCGAAACGTCCGATTGAGCACGTAGTCCCATAAGTGAGGCCTGCCGGACTAAATAGTTCGGCGGGTGCAGTGAGGAAACATCATGCCACTATTTACCACTACAGAGTTCAACTCGTTTAACGATCTGTTTGCAAACCAGATTGAAGATCTTTACGACGCCGAACAACGGCTTACCAAGGCGCTCCCGAAAATGGCTGAAGCCGCTACTTCGCCCCAACTCAAGCAGGCTTTTCAGGCACATTTGACGGAGACAGAGGGTCATGTATCACGTCTGGAGCGCATTTTCCGCGAGATCAACGTTGAGCCGAAACGTGAGACCTGCGAAGCCATGAAAGGCTTGATCGCGGAAGGCGAAGAGATGATAAAAGCTCATGGGGACGCCGACATCAAGGATGCAGCGTTGATTGCAGCGGCGCAACGCGTCGAACACTATGAAATGTCCGGCTACGGAACAGCCCGTAGCTTCGCCCAACGGCTTGGCTTGACACAAGCGGCCACGCTTTTGCAGCAGACACTCAATGAAGAAAAAGCCGCGGATGAAAAATTGACCCGCATTGCCGAATCGTCAGTGAATCAGAAGGCTACTTCAGCGTCAGCGGCTTACGCTGGAAGCAGCACCACCAGGTAGTCTTACGCGGATTTGACGGCTACGAGGCGCAGACGCCGATAATCCGCGATCCAGCGGCCCTCCCGGAAGGCGATTGGACGGAGTTCTTCAACAACTTCTCTAATCGCCTTCGCTGCGTCTGTAGAAGGAAGAGATTCAAAGTAATAGGCCTTGAATTGACGAATCCAGTTTTCCATTCCCGCTTCGCCTTCTAGTGGAGTTGGGCGATCAAAGAGAATTGCGGATCGTACCTCCAGACCTTGCGCTTCAAGCAATGAAGCGTACTCGCCTAAGGCCGGATAATAAGTGCGCTTCGCTGGAAGCCGGCTGCCAAGGTAACGCCGCGCCACAACCTCAAGGGCATGTTCGATGTTATAGACGTTCCCTTGACCACCCAATTCCCCGACGAACCGGCCATCTGGCTTGAGAGCGCCAGCAATCGACCGGGCAACCGCCGCGCGGTCCAGCATCCAGTGCAACGCGGCATTAGAAAAAATAGCATCAAACTGCTGTTGAAATTTCATTTGAGCCGCATCCTGCAGCACAAACGTAAGCCGCGGGAAATTCTGGCGGGCTTGGCCGATCATGGCCGGCGATGCATCCAGGCCAAGTACGTCCGCTCCGCTTTCCGCAATCTTTGCAGTTAATTGACCTGGACCGCAGCCGAGGTCAAGAATGCGCTCGCCCGGTTTAGGATCGAGCAACGCAATCAGGTCTTGCCCGAACTGCCAGACAAAGGAATGGCGCGCTTCGTACAGTTCGGGGTCCCATGCGCGGTGCGGCGAGGTCATATCACAGCCGTGGTTCAACTTGGTATAGCAGTACATAAACCACAACGCCGGTGATGCTGACGTACAGCCAAATCGGCAGCGTCCAACGGGCGATGGCTTTGTGCTTTTCAAATCGGCGCAATAATCCAAGCCGAAGCGTGATTATAGCTAGCACCGGCGTAATGGTGGCCAATACCGTGTGGGTACCCAGTATCCAGAGATAAACATTCCGCACCCAACCGCGTTTATCGAAGGTCACCAGACCCGCGAAGTAATGATGCGCCAGATAGGAAACCAGGAATATACAAGAGACAATGAACGCCGCCAACATCACCTGCTGGTGCGCGCGAACTTTGTAACTGCGTATAAGTATGTAGCCGGTGATGAGCAGAACGGTGGCGATGCTGTTAAGAACGGCATTGACAAGCGGCAGATCGTGGACACTGAAGAACGCGAGCGGCATCACGATCTAACGTTTCGGAGAGCGTCAATATCTTTGAGCATCGATCGGATACTGTCCGGATCGAAGCTCGAATAGTAGCCGCGAATTTCGCCGCGTTTATCCACCAAGATGAACTTGGTGCTGTGCTCCATCTTCGCGATGACATCGCCCACGTGAAAGGTCGTATAGGCGAGCGTATGCACAGTTTCAGGCGTGCCGGTGACAAAATGCCACTGCGCGGTTGCGCCGCCATAGCGTTGAGCAAAATTATTTAGGACTGCGGGCGTATCTCGGGCCGGGTCCACAGAGATTGATAAAAGACCGACGTTGTCTTCGCCCTGCACCTGTTCTGCAATTTGATGCATCTTCGACGTCATGCGGGGGCATTCCGCCGGGCAGTTTGTGTAGATGAAGTCGACGACCCAAACAACGCCGGAAAGCATCTTGCGATCAAAGGTGTGGCCGTTGGAATCGGTCATGCTGAAATCAGGAACTCCGCCGTAGTTGGGCAGTTTATTTGCGGGATCAGTGCAACTGGAGAGGAAAGCGATCAGGGAAAAAGGGACAAGGAGTTTTAAGCGCAGCCTGCTCACAACCGCACGGGATCTAAAACCATCAACGCGTAGAGGACGGGAAGGTAAAGAACAGAGGCAAGCAGGACTTTTCGGGCGCGTACCCTTGTTCGGTCGAAAGACACTCGGATGCCCGCATAGAGAAAGAGCAAACCGAGCAGGATGGCTCCCGCCATATAGATGCTGCCGGTCATACCCATCCATTTGGGCAACAGGCTGACGGGAATCAGAAGGCACGAAAAAAGAAGAATCTGACGAGCGGTCGACTCGCCGTCCGGCTCAACCACCGGCAACATGCGGATGCCAGCACGGGAATAATCTTCTCTATACATCCACGCGATTGCGTAAAAGTGCGGAAACTGCCACAAGAAGAGAATTGCCCCTAAAACAAGGGCTTCCGGAGTGAGCTTGTTCGCTGCGGCGGCATAGCCGATTAAGGGCGGCATTGCGCCAGGAAATGCTCCAACTGTGGTTGACCACCAGCTCTTCTGCTTCAGGGGCGTGTAAGCGAAAAGGTACATCGCCATCGTGGCGACTCCCAGAGCGGAACAAAGCCAATTGACGCCCAGCCCCAATTCCAGAGTGCCGGCTATGGCGAGAGCAATGCCAAACGCCAACGCGTGGTTAGGTTGCATGCGACCGGCTGGCAAGGGGCGGTTTTGGGTGCGGCGCATCGCCCGGTCTGCATCGCGCTCATACCACTGGTTTAGAGCTGCCGTGCCGGAGGCGATGAGAGCCGTACCGAGTAGAACGTGTATGAGGGCCCACAAATCCCAAGGTCCGCTATGGCCAAAGTAGTAGCCGACCGCGGTACTCATGACAATGAGCCACGTTACCCGCGGCTTTGTGAGCTCCAAATAATCTTTCACTGAAGTAAGTTAGATACGAACGAAGAGCAACCGAGACAGGAGAATTAGCTTAGCATCCGCCTAGAAATTCCTGACCAGCACAACACTCACAGTGTACTCCTTCTAGTTTGACAAGAATTTCGGGGGCGAGAAAGACCTGGTACCCCGGACCGATTTTGCTTTAATAGCTCTGTATCCATGGCTTCCAGCAAGATAAAAGTAAAAACGCCGCTAGTCGAGCTAGACGGTGATGAGATGACGCGGGTCATCTGGGCGCAGATTAAGGATTTGTTGATTCTGCCGCATCTGGACATCGACTTAAAATACTTCGATCTATCGGTAGAGCACAGGGATGCGACCCATGATCAGGTGACGGTCGACGCCGCCCATGCCATTCAGCACTATAAGGTTGGCGTAAAGTGCGCCACGATTACCCCCGACGAAGCCCGCGTCAAAGAATTCAATCTGAAGCAAATGTGGAAGTCGCCGAATGGGACGATTCGGAACATTCTGGACGGCACCATTTTCCGTGAACCCATTATCTGTAAGAATGTCCCGCGCTATGTACCCGGCTGGACGAAGCCGATTGTGGTGGGCCGTCATGCGTTCGGAGATCAATATCGCGCGAACGACATTCTTATTAAAGAACCAGGCAAATTGACGCTCCTGTTCACGCCTGACGACGGCGGCGCGCCCTCTCAATATGATGTGTTTCAGTTCAAGAGTCCGGGGGTAGCGATCGGCATGTACAACCTGGACGAATCCATCAGCGGATTTGCGCGGGCATGTTTCAACTATGGATTGTCCAGGAAGCTGCCGGTCTATCATTCGACCAAGAACACAATCCTGAAGAAATACGATGGCCGGTTCAAGGATATTTTCCAATCGATTTTCGATAAGGAATTCAAGGCGAAATACGATGCTGCGAAGCTGAGCTATGAACACCGGCTGATCGACGACGTAGTGGCCTTCGCATTAAAATCCGATGGTGGATTTGTTTGGGCGTGTAAGAACTACGACGGCGACGTGCAATCGGATATGGTGGCGCAGGGATTCGGATCGCTGGGACTCATGACGTCGGTTCTCATCACACCGGACGGCAGCACGGTTGAAACCGAGGCTGCGCATGGCACTGTGACACGGCATTTTCGTGAGCATCAAAAGGGGAAGGAAACATCTACAAACCCCATTGCCTCGATTTTTGCTTGGTCTTCGGGACTGCGGTATCGCGGACAATTTGACAACACGCCGGACGTCGTGGCGTTTGCCGACAAACTGGAGAAAGCGACGGTTGGGACGGTGGAAGACGGCTTTATGACCAAGGATCTGGCGTTGCTCGTCGGCAAAGACCAGAAGTGGCTGAATACGCGCCAATACTTGGAAAAGGTCGCTGAGCGCCTAGGATAGAGTCACGAGCCACCCAATGCCGCAGATCCCAACTGAAAAGCCGCTGGTGGGGCTGATTATGGGCAGCAAGTCGGATTGGGAGACGATGCGACGAACCAGCGAAATGCTGACCCAGCTTGGGATTGCGCACGAATCACGCATCGTTTCCGCGCATCGAACCCCAGACTGGATGGCCGAATATGCGAAGACCGCAATCGACCGGGGGCTGGAGTTGATTATCGCCGCAGCGGGGGTGGCCGCTCATCTTCCGGGGATGGTGGCTGCCCATACGGTGCTGCCGGTTTTGGGAGTTCCGATCAAGAGCAGCGTTCTCAACGGAATCGATTCCCTGCTCTCGATTGTGCAGATGCCGGCGGGTG